>NZ_JAMYOT010000006.1:0-358686 GCF_040320005.1 Mesorhizobium sp. M0816
AGGATCGTCAACGGCCATCGGAACAGCCGGATCGACGACCTGCTGCCTTGGGCCTACATCCGCGCCCCCGAGCTAAAGGCCGTGGCCTGAGAACAGCGCTTACGACCTTCTGTGACAAAATGACGCTAATGATTTCAAATACTTAGCTGGTTTCCCAGAGCAAAAACCAGAGCAAAAACCAGAGCAAGAGTTAGCTAACAACCTCGCCTTTTTGCTAGGGTGTGACGCCGGTTCCTGTACGTTTGGTGCTAACAGCCGTGTAGTCACTGTCCCGCCACGACTTGCCCCGGAATGTGGTGCGGCAGTTTGGCTAATGGGGTGGCTTCGTGGTTTAGATCGATGCCGTCAGTTCCCCAAGGGTGCTGGCGGCATTGTAGATCATTGCCGCTTCGGATGCTCTAATCTCCTCGGCTGAGATATCTGTTTACGCCCCAACGTAAATGCTTGTTCTCGCGCCTACGACCACGCCATCCCAGTTCGTAGAAGCGCTTCATGTAGGTGTTTACGAAGGCCAGATTGCCGGTTTGATTCAGAACTGTCTTGAAACGCGGATTGATCTTAAGCGTCTGACCGCCGTCGATTTTGGTATGACGCTGCAAAGCTTTCGCATCCAGTTCAGATGTGCCGATAACCAGGAGAGGAAGTGAACTTCCACCAGCCGGAATAATAGCATCGAATGCGCTACGCTTTGCGACGTGCCGTTCATTCCAGCCAAGCGCGTAAAGCCGAGGATAAACGAGGGTGTCGAGCAAATTGCGACACGCAGGAGATACAAGTGAGCGAAGGCGAGTTGGTGTGACAAGCGGCATTTTCTCTGGCACGAAATCGCTCGTGACATATGCACCCTCTACCAAACTCTGATCGGCTCCCGGCCGGAAGTATTTTACGCGCCAATGGAAACCGGTCGAATCCGGATTGACGACTGCATATGCCACTGGACCAGCATGCACGCTGTCCGCAAAGGATTGCGCCCCGGCCAGATCGGATGCGTTGAAGTAATCCGATACAAGCATAACTCCAAAGTTCCCGGAACGCAGTCTCTCTGCCATTTCCGACACAATCGAGACCCCCGGGACCGCGTTAGCTTCAACCGCCGCCAGCCATTCGACGACGCATTCGTCAAGGCTGACTGCATCCCTGCGAAGCGAAAGCTGAGGTTTGGTCTGCTCGAAGCCTGTAAGGAATCGATGCGTATAGCGCACAATCTCCTGCCAGCTCATTGTCCTCAACGCTTTGCGGTACCGTGCGAGTTGGCCGTGCCAAACCTGTGCTCCAGATTCGAGCGAGAAATTGAACTTTACCTCGATAAGCCAGACCATTCCCGTCTGGTCGACGGTCAACAAGTCTGCGCTTCCCTTTCCCCCTCCGCGACCGGCATCATGCAGTGTAAGCTCGTGAGCCCAAAACAAAGTATGGGCCGCCGGTGCCCCCCCGAAACAGAGCGGGGAAGGCGTCGGGATTATCGATAATGCGCTGGTGGAAATCGGCCTCATTCGCGAAGTACCGGGACATTCAGATTTGCCCAGCAACAGGACGAGACAGTCCCTGATGGTCGAACGGATCAACGGTCGCAAGGACTTCATAGGTCATGACGGTCTCCAACGCTGTGGACAACGCTATACAGCTTCGCTAAAACTTCTGTCTCTCGCAGAAGACGGCAAGAGGCTACCCTTGGTGCCCTCTGGAATGTCGATCATCCTTTCAGATTAATTCAATTTGGAAATAGACGCTACCAACTGATCTGCGCATTTCGATTAGTGCCAGTCAGCTGCCGGCCCAAAGTCCACCGTTGTTATTTGGCAGCCACAACTGCCGTCGATATTATAAGGCCATGAGATTTCATTCCGACGGACCCGCCATACCTGACATCCTTCTAGAACGAGCCGATGCTGGTCGCGTCGTGTTCCTTTGCGGGGCTGGTGTTTCATTGCCCTCGGGTATGCCCAGTTTTATCGGTCTCACCCGACATGTAATCGAATTCTTCGATCCTCCAGAGGACACAGAGATCATGTTCGCTTTCCAGCCGTGGCTGGATGATCCGTCGGGCGCGAACGTGCCGCTGGATCAAATCTTCAACCTGCTACACCAGGAGTACGGCAAGGACGAGGTGAACGCTCTAGTCACTGAACGGCTCAGTGCTCCCCCAACTGCCGATGAGGTTGGGCGAGAGCACCGTCTAATCAAACGGATATCCTCGAACCAGAGCGGCGCGCCGCAGATCGTCACAACCAATTTCGATCTTCTATTCGAAGCAGGAACGCCCGCCGGACAGATGGTCTACCACGTTCCTCCCGCATTCCCTGATCTTGCCTTCGGAACGATGATAGAGGGTATCACTTACCTGCATGGCAGGTTATCAGACGTAAGTTCTGCACATCATCCATACGTATTGAGTAGCGCAGACTTCGGTCGCGCATATCTTTCTGAAGGATGGGCGACCAATTTCATCAGAAACTTGCTGAGCCGCTACACTGTAGTCCTTGTTGGCTATCAGGCCGAGGACCCGCCAATCAAATATCTGCTCCAAGGGCTCAACCACGATGGGCTTTTTGACCGCTCTCGTCTCTATGCGTTTGATCGGGGGTTGCCTGAAGATATCGAAGCCAAGTGGCTGGATCGAGGCGTAACGGCCATAGCGTATACAGATCATGCCCATCTGTGGACAACAATGGAAGCTTGGGCAGATCGCGCCGACGATCCACGCCAATGGCGGGCATCCGTGATAACGGCCGGGCGACAGGACCCGAAGGAGATAGCTCCTCACCAACGCGGTCAAGTTGCCCATGTGCTTCGTTCCGTACAGGGCACGAGATTATTCTCAGAAACCGAACCCGCACCCCATCCGGAATGGGTATGTGTAATGGATGCGAACGTTCGGTCTGCTGAGCAGAGCAGTGGCTACGGAAAAGACGCTGAGACGTTCGATCCAAGACTTGCCTATAGGCTCGATGACGATCTTGAAAACATCTCGGAAGAGGATCGTCGGCAAGGCGTCAGCAACGACAACCTTCTTGTTTGGCGTCTAGGGGATGACAATCCGCACGAGTTCCATCGCCTAGGTGGAAGGCAAGCCGATGGTTTTGAGGCAATCCCGGTCAGACTAGGGCATCTCATCACCTGGATAGGTAAGTCTATCAACAGCCCTGTGTTGGCGTGGTGGGCCATTCGCCAAAACGGGCTGCATCCGCGACTGCTGCAACAGATCAAATGGCGTATTGAAGGGTCAGCGGCCCTCCATGAGCGTACTCGCCATGTCTGGAATTTGATTCTGGAGCACCATCGCGACCCTCGTAACCACCATTGGGACGGCAACTGGTTCGACCTTAAGAAAAGGATTGCCATCGAAGGCTGGACGTCCAGCGTTCTGCGCGATCTTCGACAAGTCTCTACTCCCAGGGTTGATATCAGACCTCCGTTTGGCCTCGGCAGTTCCAGACCGCCGACGGCAACCTGGGACGACATCCGTCTCAGTGATCTTGGCCAGTTCGAGATCAAGTTTCTTGAACGGCATAACGAGCACCTAGAGGTGCCTGACGAGGCATTGCCTCAAGTGTTCGGCATCCTGGAAGATCAGCTTAACGTTGCCTCCGGCCTGCTGGCAGATATCGAGACGGTCTACTTTCAGACGCCCACCTGCTACCCAGAACGAGAGGTCAATGGCCGAGAACACGTTGCGAAAGCGTCGGAAGCCATGACATTGTTCATCCAGCTATTCGACCGGATCGCTGACCGTCGACCAGATTTGGCCAATGCCCACGCCACGACCTGGCCTGAATCGGACAGGTACTTCTTCCGCAAACTCAAGCTGTATGCTTTCGCCAAAGGTCACGTCTTCGATGCCGGCCACGTTGCAGAGGCCGTGCTGGCCTTCGATCAGGCATCGTTCTGGGACATCTATGTCGTCCGGGAGTTTCTGTTCCTACTTGCGGACAGGTGGCCCGAATTTTCGCCGGAGCACCAGGATCGACTGACCGAGCGCATTCTGGCCGGTCCTGATCAACGCTCCCATTGGTCAGATGAAGAGTATCCCGCCGTACGAGACGGGTTCGCAGCACGGTACGGCAGATACCTTGAACTACAGGGTTGCGTTCTTTCAGCCGACCATATGGCTCGGCTCGTAGATATCATAGAAGGCATTCCGCGATGGAACGATGGGTGGGCGGCCTCGACGGTCACTCAGAGAGGCTCACATATTGGCTGGGTCGGGACAGATGAGACGCCGGACGCGCTTCTGCACCTTCCAGTAAACGAGATCGTGCCACGGGCAAAGGATGACCTGAAGCGCGACTTCGCCAGCTTCACCGAGAAGCGCTCTTTCACCGGGCTTGTGAAGACCAAACCGAGGACGGCGCTGTCTGCGCTGACCGTCGCCGGAAAGACGGGCGAATACCTGCAGGCATTCTGGTCGTCGATGATTGACGATCTGCCCGAGGATATCTCACCTCGGCTGAGACGTGTGTTCCTCCACAGGCTGGCCCGACTGCCGCATAGCGTGATCGCAGAGTTGCGACACACCCTGGGGCGCTGGATCGAACAGAAACTTGTGTCGGTGCTTGAGTTCGACGATGGTCTTGGTTGGTTCGTCTACGATCACATCGTTGACGGCATTCTGAGCGGTGGAGCGGACGCCGCAGAGAGTGGTCTTGGTGAGGTTCGCCAAGGCAACGAAATCGCCGAACGGTCTAGACGAACCCTCGATCATGCAATCAACGGCCCTCTGGGAATGTGTACAGAGGCCCTTTTCCATGCCGTGCCTGGAGAGACCCAAAAAGCAGGGTCATTGATTCCCGAGTACATCAAGACTCGCGTCGAGCGCCTCTTCGCAGCAACTGGCGAGGGTTCGGATCACGCTTTATCGATTGCGATGAGGAGACTGAACTGGCTCATATACGTCGATCCCATTTGGGCCCAGGAACGCCTCATCCCGATGTTGGCGTTCGATCACCCAGCCTCGGAACCGGCATGGAACGGGTTCCTTCATGGCGGACAAGTGCCATGGCCGCCTTTGGCTGAGCTCATCAAGCCTCTGCTGATTGACCTCTTCCCATGGATCGACGGATTTTCTTGGGATCGTGACCTCTCGAATGTTGCGGCGCAGTGGCTCGGCTTCATGCGTGTCTTTCACCCTGATCAGCCCGACGGTTTGACCAAACGAGAGATGCGCACGGTGCTGCGGTCCATGGCTGATGAGTCTCGGAACCGGTTCATCTTCTGGCTTGGCGAGGTTGGCCAGCAAAACGAAAATGGCTGGACCGAGCTTGTCGTCCCGTTCATCAACGAGGTCTGGCCCAGGGAACGCAGGTTCCGCACCTCGGCGTCGATTAGAGCTTGGATTGGGCTTCTCGATGACACAGGCGACAGCTTTCCAGCCGTGTATGGAGCCGTGAAGAAGTTCTTAGTACCCGTGGAGACGAATGACCATCCGTTCTATCGGTTCACCCGAGAGATCAACGATGAAGAACCGATCACGACACGCTTCCCCGAAGCGACTCTCGACCTGATGAACGCCGTCACGCCCCAGGTCATCACTCGGCCACCCTACGAGTTGCCGAAAGTGCTGGCTGTAATTGTCGAGACAAATCCGGCGCTATCCTCAGACCCTCGCTACTTGCGACTCATCGATCTGGTCGAGCGAAGCTGATATCATTTCTTCGAAGGGCTGCTCACAGCGAACGGAATCGAGAACTCGAACGTCCGACTTGCGGCACATTGCCGCCCGCAGCGTTTGGGCCGGTAGCGAACCGGCAGATGTCGGTATCGCTCATCAGCGATAGCCGGCCTTCTGTCCCGTATAGCGAAGGTTTGAGAATGGCCCGATGAGAGCTTCCCGTTGACGGAGATCGCATCATGGGGAGGTCGTTTTCCTTTCTGCAGCGCATTCTAGCGCCTGCCGTTTGACAATCTTCAAGCGAATGCTTGAGATACATTTCGTGCTAGAAGCTTCTACGTGGCGGAGCAAGCCGCAGCAAAGGGGCCATTTTGCGATTTTTCTGCACTTACTTCAGGGGGGAATAGCGTGCCTATTCAAAGCATTTATACATACCTTGTCTATCTGGCAAAGGTGCCGACGAGATCGACGCTATCAATGGCTCTGTTGTTCCACTACAGGGTAAGCTCTTCGACCTGTTGGAAGAGGTATATCTGCGCTCAGATAACGAGTATACAATCGACATTGCGTTCAGCCTGGGAGCAGACGGCACCCAGACGAACCCATGCCGAGCGCTTCTGATCAATCACCTCACCAATGGGACGATCGACACCGGCCGTCTATTGGCCGAGCGGCTGGCGCAGCACACCACCAAACGGTCAGGCCTGGGACTGCTGTTTCTCGTAGCGGGTCAGGACGGCCAAAACCGTAAGATCGTGGTGTCGCGCTTCCCAGCTCATAGTGCGGTGTTGGCGGAGGCAGAAGCGGCAACCCTGACCCTCGCCTTTCTTGAGCGCGTCTTCATGAGAAACGCTTACTCATACAAAGCGGTCGTCTACCAGCATACGTCGCTGACCAATGGCTTCTGGACGGGCCGCGCCATCGACAAACAGATCGAGAGTCGAGAGCGTGAGGTCTCTCAATACTGGATCAACGATTTCCTCGATTCCGGCCTTCGCACGACCCCTACGCGCGGAACGCGCCGGCTTGCGCTCGCGCTCAAAGCAGCGGTCAGCAAAGCCAAGGACGTAACCGTCAAAAGTGAGATCGCGTCGGCGGTCACTCTCGGCCCAGGTATGCAGGGACAGACCACGAGCGTGAACGGCTTTCTTGACCACTTCCACTTCTCTGAGCCCACCCGCAACGCAATCCTCGCCGAGATAAAGGATCCGGCAATCCAGGCTGAGAATTTCGTTTTCGACGCTCCTGTCTTCACTGAGCAGGTGCCGTACCGCACCGTGGAGCTGAGCTCCGGAGCGGTGCTTACCGCGCCGTCGGCCGACTTTGATGAGGTCTTCACGAAGGAGCCGGTCCACGCTGAAGTTGACGGAGAATACAAGTACTCCACTGTAGGTTCTGTCGTGACCGAGAAGATAGCGAGGTCAAAATGACGGACCTTCGAACCGACTATACGAACCGGTACACCAAAGCGCTGACACCGGTAGCGACAGCGTTGATCGGCAATCTGACCGAAATCTTTGCGGGCACCCCTCGCGTTGACCGCGTGACCGCACGTCCAAAGTCAATCGATCGCTTCATGAGCAAGGCGGAGAAGGCGGACGGCGATAAGCTGAAATACGATGATCCGCTCAACCAGATTCAAGATCAGATCGGCGCGAGGATAATTGCCTTCTATTCGAGCGACGTTCCGGTGATCGAAGAGGTCATCCTTCGGGAGTTTCGACCAATCGAATCGAAACACGTCGTTCCTCAGCACCAATGGGAGTTTGGATACTTTGGTAGGCACCACATCCTCCTAATGCCGAGCGACCTGTATAGCGCTGCTGAGGACAAGGCACTGGTCCCGGATGTCTTCGAGTTGCAGATCAAGACGCTTTTTCAGCACGCATGGTCCGAAGCAGAGCACGATCTCGGCTACAAGCCAGGAGAGCAACCGCTTAACCCTGAGGATGAACGCTTGCTTGCCTTCACATCCGCCCAGGCATGGGGTGCCGATCGCATTTTTGACGACCTATTTAAAAAGCGGTCTAGCTAGCCATCAGCTGCGCGGTGGCCTATTTTGGTGATGAAGGGAGTGCGATGGGTTTCGGTTACCGAGGTCTCCGTGCCCGTATCGAACTAGGCTTCGACGTGACTGAAGATTTCCATACCTATGCGATTGAATGGCGACCCAACACCATCATTTGGTCGGTAGATGGCCACGTTGTCCACGAGCGAGTCAGCTGGGACCCCACACCGGTTCCGCACCTCCCGATGCACTTGCACGGTAACCTATGGGTGCCTCGCTCTGAAGAATTGGCAGGTCCGCTCGACGAGGCTTTTTTGCCCGCAACGGCCCACTTCAGGAACGCTTCGGTATGCATGTAAACGCAGCTAGTGGCGCACGCGATTCACGCGGGAAGTACGTTGGGGTGAAAATTCCCCCGTTGCTACGTTCGAGAGAGGCGACGAGCAAAAAGCTGCTCAAACACATGCGTGCCGCAGCCAAAATATGCGGCCACGCTAATTATGAACTTACGGCAGGTTTCGGGATCAGCGGATTCGATCCGGAGCGGCTTAGATCGGGCGCACAGCAGTCGTTCATCAAGTGTGCCGAGAACGACGGGAACGGGTCACGACGTTCCCTTGACCTCCCATCAGGGATGGTCCGCAAGGGGTCGGTTCTTGCCGTCCACCGGTACCAAGTGTCAGACTTTCACCACTAGACCACAAGCAAATTTCAGATCGCAGGTTCCATGCAGCCTCCCCGAAAGGTTACGGGCAACGATGTCACACGTCTGCGATCTAGGAATGCAAAAAAGTCAGACTCCCAACCTTCGGCCGTCGAGACGCCAATCTTCAAACCCTCTTCAATACAGCCATTGAAGGGCCGCCACGGTGTAGGCGGAACTTGAGTTCTGCATCGTTGCTCCCGAAAACATTGCGAAATTTTCTCGGGTGAAGCGATCTTTCTGCATCAGTGTGAACTTAAGTTCAGAAGTTGCGGTCTCGTAAGCTTGGATATCGTTGCTGTGGAAGTCGCCAATCAATGTTGAAAGGGGCGAACATACGCGAAGAGCGCTCCAATCATCTCGCAAAGTTCATTTTTGCGTCGGAGCAGCGCGAATCTAACCGGACCCTCAGCAGAAGTTGAGATACTGTGCTCAATGGTGCTGAGCTCGGCACGCCACTGTGCAATCATCACGTCATATTGCTTAACCGCGTCTCTTTCACTGGGGGAAAGAACGTTGAGTTTGGCAGAATCAATCGAGCAACGAAATCTCGCCAGTGGATCGGCTGTATTCGGAGTCGACGGGACATACGAGTACGACATAGTACACCTTTAATTTAGAATTGATGGGAAGTTCGCCGACCCCGTCGGAAGACTTGCTGGAATTGTCTCGTACAACAAGGCATCTGTCAAATTTTTTCGGACGGTGGCTCACGTTATAGTCTTCTTCGCTTCCGAAGATGAAACGGGATAGAGCGCTGCCCTCCGAAGGCATAGGTCATAGGCTCGAATCCTGTCGGTGCGTCAAGCTTTTGTCGGACGACACAGATGTTTGGACAACGACACAGATCGTTGGACTCTTCGCACACGCTTGGTACCCGCGATTACCGGCAAGATCCGACTCCTTGCAGACCATCCCTGAAGGGAGGCCAAGGGGAAAGTCGTGACCCATGCCGCCTTTCCGGCGCCGATTATCCTCTCAAATGGGACCTTCCTCGCTATCCAGCGTTCAATGACCCGTTGGTGACCTTCGTTCCTCATGCCGCGACCGATTAGCGCAGGATGTCGGCCGTTAAAGTTAGTTGTGCCACCGCCTTACAGCGGACATTACCGGCGACCGCGCTTGAGGGCGTAGTTGCGCCAGAGAACTAACCCGCTCGCGCGGGAGGGCGCGGGTTTCGAGGCTGACGCTTCGTCGGCAGCGCCGGTGAGGCTGTATTTGATCAGAGGTGACAGGCGGCCATCCGCCTCCGAGCATGAAGGGTCAACCTTCAGCTTGAGAGGAGCATCCGATGACCCCCGATCTGTCGCATCCATCCGGCAGCGCGCTTCGCGAGCGCATGATCGAAGACATGAGCGTGCGCGGCTTCACGGAGGATACGCGCCGTGACTATATCCGTTGCGTGAAGTTGTTCGCGGCCTTCATCGGCCGCTCACCCGATACGGCGACGGCTGAGGATCTTCGCCGTTTCCAGCTGCACCAGACGCAGACCGGCATGCAGCCGCCAGGCATCAACAGCGCGGTCTCGGCGCTGCGCTTCTTCTTCACGGTGACGCTCGACCGGCCGGATCTTTCCCGCCGCCTCACCGTCATCCATCGGCCGCGTAAGCTGCCGCTGGTGCTGAGCGTCGAGGAGGTCGCACGGCTGCTCGAAGCGGCACCCGGTCCCAAATACAAGGCCGCCCTCGGCACCGCCTATGGAGCGGGGCTGCGGGTCTCCGAGATCGTGGCGCTCAAGGTGACCGACATCGATAGCACCCGCATGCTGATCCGCGTCGAACAGGGCAAGGGCCGCAAGGATCGCCACGCCATGCTGTCGCCGCAACTGCTCGAACTCCTGCGGGCCTGGTGGCGGGAGGGCAAACGCCGCGGCGTGATGCTGCCGCGGGGCTGGCTGTTTCCGGGTCGCAATCCGGTCACGCCGCTCTCCACGCGGCAGATGAACCGCGCCGTCCATGCCGCCGCTGAAGCGGCCGAGATCAGGAAGCGGGTGACGCCGCACACGCTGCGCCACAGCTTCGCCACCCATCTGCTGGAGCAGGACGTCGACATCCGCGT
The DNA here is from genome assembly GCF_040320005.1 of Mesorhizobium sp. M0816. Lineage (NCBI taxonomy): Bacteria > Pseudomonadati > Pseudomonadota > Alphaproteobacteria > Hyphomicrobiales > Phyllobacteriaceae > Mesorhizobium > Mesorhizobium sp. M0816. The sequence goes on from NZ_JAMYOT010000006.1 coordinate 10,378, forward strand.
GATTCAAGTTCTGCTCGGGCATGCCAAACTTGACACGACCGCGCTCTACGCCCGCGTCGCCACCAAAACCATCCGCGCCGTGATGAGCCCGCTCGACCGGATCAGGCTGTTCGCAGAGGACGAGACGAGACCGGACGCCTGACCCGGCGGCGGTGCGCCGCCCGTCGCTGGAGGTCGCAGACGTCTTCCATCGCCATGGCGCCGCATGGCGTGCGGCCCATGCCGGCCATCTCAGCCTCGGCCAGATGAAGGTGATGTCGGCGATCGAGACCTGCCGCACCGCAGCCCTCGGCGGTCACGTCAAGGCGTGCGAGGACTGCGGCCACAGCCAAATCGCCTACAACTCGTGCCGCAACCGCCACTGTCCCAAATGCCAAGGCGCGGCGGCAAGGGACTGGCTCGCCGCGCGCGAAGCCGATCTGCTGCCGGTCGGCTACTTCCATGTCGTCTTCACGCTGCCGGCCGAGATCGCTGACATCGCCTATCAGAACAAGGCCGTGATCTACGACCTGTTGTTCCGCGCCGCCTCCGAGGCCATGCTCACGATTGCCACCGATCCCAGGCATCTTGGCGCCCGCATCGGCATCACCGCCGTGCTCCATAGCTGGGGCTCGGCGATGACCCACCACCCGCACGTCCACATGATCGTGCCCGGCGGCGGTATCTCTCTGGATGGAGAACGGTGGGTCTCCTGCCGGCCCGGCTTCCTCCTGCCGGTGCGTGTGCTCTCAAAACTGTTCCGGCGGCTCTTCCTGGCGAAGCTCCCTGAGGCCCATGCCGCCGGTCGGCTGAAGTTCTTCGGCGATCATGCCGGCCTCGGCGATCGTCGCGCCTTTGCTGCCTTCCTGGCGCCGCTCAGAAGGAAGAACTGGTTCGTCTATGCCAAGCCGCCCTTCGCGGGACCCGAGGCGGTGCTGGCATATCTATCCCGCTATACCCACCGCGTCGCGATCTCTAACAGCCGGCTGATCGCGCTCGACGAGGCGGGCGTGACGTTCCGCTTCACATCACTACCGCCGCAGCGGCAGCGAGCGCTACCGGACCATGACGCTCGAACCGAGCGAGTTCCTCCGCCGCTTTCTGCTCCACGTCCTGCCAAAAGGCTTCCACCGCATCCGCCACTATGGTCTGCTTGCCAGCGCCGGCCGCAAGGCCAACATCGCGCGCGCTCGCCAACTGCTCGCCGCCCGCCAGCCCGATGCCGAACGCAGCGAAACGGGCGACACTGCCGAAGCGGCTGCGCCGACCGATTGGCGGCCGCCATGTCCGTGCTGCGGCGGCCACATGATCGTCATCGAAACCTTCGGGCGCGGCAACGACGCCCGCGCGCCGCCATCCTCCGGCTTCGCCAACAGCACCAAGACGCCATGACCGCGAACCGCCCACCGCTGCTCCAGCCCGCCGAAGAACCTCACCGTCGGCGGATGGACGGCTGCGTGCGCCTGAGCTTCATGGGTCGGGAAATACCGCCGAACATGGCGAAATCGCCCGCTCTTCAACCGCCAAACCGCCGCATGCACGGGCCAGGCAAGCCGTGCTCGCCCGTCGACGTCATCGTTCCCAACCGCCAGGCGCATCGCAGAGGCCACAGCGGCCCAAGCGAAACCGTCAAATCCCCATAGACCCGAGACCGCGATCTGCATCCCGCGGGTTCCTTCCTTGGAGGCTTCCGGACGCCGGCCCCGGCGCACGGCGCCTCTCGCAGAAGGCCGGCATCCGCAATCCTTCACATCAGCGGTCCTTCCCAAGCTGATCGCGAAAGGTCGCGTCTGGGGCCGGAAGCGAACCGACTGGTTTCGGTCAGCAAAAGCAGTAAGCAGCGTTAAAACGGCGGCTTCGATGCTGAAGCTGACAGGCAGGCAATCCTACAGCATGGCCACGATTTCATTGATCTGCAGTCTGCACGTCGATCTTGAGGAGTATCCGAAGCGAGGCTGTTGCGTCAGGGACGCCTGCAACGGAACGACAGAGGCCTGCTCATGCCCAGGTGGCGCATGGCCGCCCGCAGGGTTCACTCCGTCGAGGAACTTGCGAGGTTCGAGGCGGTCGCCTGCCAGCGTCTGGCACCGGCGCGCAAGCTCATCCTGGACCCGACCGGAGAACGCTTCCCGAACCTGCCTGATGGAGTTGGCAGCGCCCTCGGATTCGAGAAGGCGGTCGATCTCTGAAAGCCGGAGACGCCCCGCTCGGGATCAGACACCTGATCGGCTCCGTCGACGATCGCGGTCTCGATCTTCACCAGAAGTGGTCCCAGGTGTTCAGCCACCCATTCCGGCGCGATCGCCGCCACCGCCAGCATCCTGAATCGCAGCCGGTCCACTTCCTGAGGACGGTAGGAGCCGAGGCTCCGTTTGATGTCCAGAATTAGCCCGCTGTGTGTTGTTCTGTTCACCACGAAGAGATCAGGCTTGTAGGTCTCGGTCGAATGTACCCGAGACGGAAAGCGCACACCCTTGATCTCGTCGGAAGGTGTCCGCTTCAGCATCTCCTGCGCGGCGGGCACGATCGGGATCGCCGTTGTCGGCAGGAGTTTGAGGTCGGGGTTCTTCTGGACGGCCTGCCCGATGGCCAGTTCGAGCAGCCGGCCTTCCTGCATCACCGCCGAACGGAAGAAGCCGAAGAGCGACGCATACTCGCCGAAGGTGATGTCGCCCCGGACATCTCCGGCGAGCGCCGCTTTCATCGCTTCATCGACCAGCCTGTCGATGTCGTTGTCGAAGGATCAGGCGGCAGCGATCCTGTCGATTGTCCAAAATGGCGTCGATAACCCGACTGCCGCACCGTCGAACTCCGCCGGTCTCCTTCCGGACGCGGAAATGCCATCTATCAATTCTCATAGCCCAACCTCGATCCAGGTTGCGGGTCAGGCCTCCGTTCGGTGTTGCAAGCACCAGCGGAGGCCGATTTCGTTCATGCTCTTGCGTGAACGGCGCCAATCGATCGGGATCCGAACTGGATCTCAAGCCGAGAGCCCGAATATGGTTAATCCTGTGAATCTCGTCGCTAGGTGCGCCATTCCAGACCTTGCCGACTGACACCGTTATGGCAATCTTGAACCTTTTTAGCACTTGCAAATATAAATAGTTTCGGAGAAAATGTGGTGTCGATATGCACGCTGTGCCACGTCACAGAAGCTTTTTTTCGATCCGGAACCAAGATGAAAAGACGTATCCTCGTCGCGGCATTTTCGCTTTTCACAGGATCGACATTGCTCGCCGCTGAGGAAGTCCCACGTCCTCCGCAAGATGCAATAGCTTTGAAAGCCTATGGAGTATTAGAGAAGTACTGTTCCCGCTGCCACCAAGCAGGAAAGCTGTCCCCCGGGCTCTTAAAGCCGAAGAAGGATTTTGGGTTCGTCCTTGATCTGGACGCTCTCGCACATACGAGCAAGTACGTTGTTCCTGGCAATCCTGACGGGTCTCACCTTTTCTCTCTCGTTGCCAATGGTGAGATGCCCTATGACGGAGACTGCTACATTGATCGAAGTTCAGCCAAGTGTCCCTCAGATTCGGATATCTTGACTCTGCGTGAATGGGTTTCCGCTCTGAAGGCGGCAGAGGCCCCAGTCATTGCAATCATCCGGGATGAAGAAGCCGTTAAGATCATTACGAGCGACCTGGGCAGGCTGCCACCTGCACGAGCCAGGACTACCCGCTACCTTTCCCTTACTGCAGCCCGCAACGCCGGACGCGCAGAGGAAGACTTGGAACTATACAGGCAAGGGGTGACAAAACTGCTCAACGGAGTGACCCGTTCGTCCAAAGTCATACGTCCTGAGCCGATCGATGCGTCCAAATCGATCCTCCGCGTCAATATCGCGGACCTCGGCTGGACCTTGGAGGACTGGGATTTGATCACCACGGCGTACCCTTACGGCGTCCTACCCAATGTTCCTGAATCAGCTTTACTGGCCTCGCTGACGGGAACAAATGTTCCAATGGTTCGAGCCGACTGGCTTGCGTTCACCGCCTCGCGGGCCCCCCTTTACAACGAGCTGTTGAAGCTCCCGGAAACGTTCGGTGAACTACAAAAATCGCTCGGAGTAGATATCGTTCGCGATACCGAGAACGCGACCGCACAGCGGGCGGCCTTCGTCAATTCCGGTGTAAGCCAACACAACAGGCTAATTGAACGTCATGCCGGTTCGGGCACCCCCATGTTCTGGACTTCCTATGATTTCTCCACCAGTGCGGGCGATCAAAATCTGCTCGACAATCCACTAGGGCCGGGCGGTGCTTTCGGGTTTAACCACAAGGGCGGCGAGACGATCTGGTCCCTGCCCAATGGGTTTCAGGCATATTACTTGGCAAAAGCGTCCGGGGAAAGCCTGCCCACTGCACCAACGGATATCGTCCAGGACACATCACGGGTCGATCACGTTGTTGCCAATGGAATTTCCTGCATGAGTTGCCATGCGAACGGCATCAACATGAACCTTACAGACAAGGTCGACCAAGTAGGCCCATATGTTCTTGGTGCCGATCGCGCTTCTCCAAACTTGGCGTTCCCTCTAGATGTCCGAGACAAGGTCGCGGCTCTTTATGTTCCATCTGAGGAAATGAACGCGGTCATGCGAGCTGACCTCGAACGCTTCGCCAGCGCAATGAACTCTGCAGGGCTTGCAACGAAGAACGAGAGTGGAGGTTTCCAAGTTATCAGTGCTAGAGGTGGTGTCGAGATCACCGAAGCGTTGGCGACCCGCTATGAAGATCCGGTTGACCTGCCCCTTGTGGCGGCGGAATTTGGGCTGACGATCGGCGAACTGCGGGACAGGGCCGGTCAACTCGGCGGCGAAGCTGCGACTCTTGTGCGGCGCCTTGATCAGCAAAAAATCGTGCCACGCGACGAGGTCGAGAGACTGTTTCCGATCCTGCTGCCGAAGCTGACAACGTCGAAGTTGGTCACGACACCATCGCTGCCCGTCAAGCTGAACGACACGAAGACAGGCTTCGATCTCGCTCTCACATCCGATAAGACCTCCTATGCCATCGGCGACAAGCTCATCGCTACTGTGCGCTCGGAGAAGGAATGCTTTCTGACCCTGGTCGACCTCGATCAGAAAGGGGTTGGCACGGTTCTCTTTCCCAACAAATTCCAACAGGACAATAAGATTCCAGGTGGAAAGGATGTGAAGGTGCCATCAGACGATGCGCCGTTCGAGATTACAGTAGGCGAGGAAAATCGCGGCATTGAGACGATCATAGCGGTATGCGACAAAGACCAGCCCAATGCGTATGCAGTACAGCCAGACTTCCACGCCAATGACTTCACCGAAATACAGGACTTTGCAAGCAAGAGCCTCATCATAACGCCGCGTGTCGCGTCTGTGGCTGGCTCGACGCCCCTCGGCAAGCGAACTCAAACTGCGATCCAGATAACGGTCTACTGAAATGTCCCCTGCCGCTCAGCTTCTAAAAACCAGACGCTGCATGCAAGGCGCACTTTTGGGAGCATGCGCGATGCTCTTCACTCTTTGTGGACCAGTCCTGTCACAGGAACTTTCGACCGACGAAATCGTCAAGGCGTTGCTGCCGCTTCCGCCCGGCAAAACGCTGCACGTCGGAAAACGCGTTCCAGACCCAGACCCAGCAAATCCGGCAAAGGCGGTTGACGACCTACGTGACGAGGCCGGAAGTTTGGCCTCCGTTCAAGTCCAAGTCGTGTTCGGGTATGATTCGGCCGATCTAACTAAGGATACGCGGGAGAGCTTGAACATGCTTATCCGGGCGCTACAGGACGAAAGACTCCTCAAGTTCTCTTTCATTGTTGGAGGATATACCGACTCACGCGGGAATGAGGCGTATAATGACAGCTTATCGCTCCGTCGCGCCCACTCAGTGCGTGACTATCTAACAAGCCAAGGCGGTATCAATCCCAACAGGCTGATCGCGATGGGTTACGGGGAGCGAATCTTGGCCGATCCCGATCACCCCGAGGCCGAAAAGAACCGGCGAGTGCTGGTCATTAATCAGTTTTGAACCGCGCTGACACGGAGCAGCAAGAATGCGCCTCGCTAACATATTGCTGGCCCTGGCCGTGGCCTTGCTTTTTGTCGGACAAGCTTCTGCTGCCAAACGTGCGTTCATCGTCGGAGTGGACAACTATCTGGACCCTGACCTTAGCCTGTTCGGGAAGCCCGTAAATGATGCACGGAGCATCGCCAAAGTGCTCAACGAGGACGGGTTTGCTGCTGTCCAACTTGAAACGGACCTTACTCTTTCCGACCTCTCGGAGCAATTTGACCTCTTCCTCGCGACGGTACAGCGGGGCGACACTGTAGTCTTCTATTTTTCAGGCCACGGCTTGGAACTTGACGGCGACAACTGGCTTGCTGCGACGGATGCCAATCGCGTCAACAGTGACATCGGAAAAACGCAGCTAAGGGCGGAGGTCGCTGCCCACGCCCTCTCTTTGCGACAGATAATGGCCGACCTAGAAGAGAAGGGTGCTGAAACGCAAATACTGATAATTGACGCGTGCCGGGAAGAACTCAAAGAAGTTGGCAAGGCTGGGATAGCGGCATCCGGACTAAATGCACTTGTTACAGACCCGCCTAAGCAGACTTTCGTCCTTTATGCGGCGGCAGCGAGGCAAGAGGCGTTACCCTGTCTCTCGCAAACGCGAGATTGTAGCGACGATCCGGACCCGAACTCCCTTTTTACGCGCAAGTTGCTGCCGCTAATGGCAAAGCCCGGTCTGACAATAAATGAGATCGCAGAGAGCGTGAAATCAGAGGTTGAAAAGGCCGCTGCTTCGATCGGCAGGCAGCAGCGCCCCACTACATTCAATGAACTTAGTTCGCTTCTCCCCCCCGTGGTTCTTCGAGAAGACGACAAATCGGTATCTCCATTGTTGCCTCCGCCGCCTGAGGAGTTAATTCCGCTGCTGCCTGAGGAGTTAATTCCGCTGCTGCCTGAGGAGTTAATTCCGCTGCCCGCAGATGTCATATACTTCAAAAAGGCAACAGAATCAGGGCTAATAGAAACACTGCTGCGGACCGAAGGCGTTCAATTTGAGACAAATATCGATACCGGCGACGGGGAGGCCACTACTGAGGTAATATGCACGCCCGATGCTAATTTTGAGTTGGTAAGAAAAGTTGCACTCACCTTGCACGACGGGGGGGTAAAAATATACAATGTCGCAATGCCTGCTGATTCAAGTTTGTCTAATATTATATATATACAATCAGAGTCATACGTGAATAAGAGACCTATGACGCGCGAAGAGATCAGCAGCCTCTCCGGTTGTGCGGCCAGATCCGCGGCCGACGACGTGTTGGTCGGCCATGATTTTTGGGCAGCAGGCGATGATTATTGCCAAAACTTAACTTCGGCAATCGAGTTGACTTCAGGAGAAATTCGCTTGAAGGAGGACGGTAAGTACCTTGATTATAGGAATTTTACAGGAACACCAAAACTATCTATAGAAACAATTAACTTTGATAGGGAAACCCGAGCAGTTTGCAGAGCGCGGCGAGAGGACAAACGAATAGTTGCCTATTGTTCGGTCAATAGGAGTAAAGTAAGTGACTTTCTGAAAGCGTATGATCAGATTCGTGCGGACGTGAAGAGTTGTTTGCTAGGTAAAGGTTGGAGAGAGTTTAGTACGACAAAGCGCTACGTAGATCAGGATATCGATCGTAGGCTTAGTTACGGGTTTTTTATAGGAGACCGGGACTTCTGGGCCTACGGCAACAAGGATAGTGATGGGAGGTACGGGGTCGGACTACAATGGACGTTGCGTTTGACGCCGCCCGGTGGGTGAGGGGAGCAGACGAGTTCCAAGAGGCCGCTAGAACGCGTACGGGCCAGCGAAAGAATGGATCACGCTCTATCGCCCGATATCGGCAAACTGATCGAGCAAGCCGCTGCTATCCAACGGAGATCAATTACATGAGAGCTTTTGCCTCGCCGTTTGTCGCGGCGGTCGGCGCCGCCCTCGTTCTGGGTGGTGTCAGTGCGATTGCCGGATGGTTTCTGTCGGCGCCGGTCACGCTCGACGCTGAAACCCAGGCGCAGCTCGGCCCTGGCGATGCCGCCAAGGGCAAGCGCATTTTTTATGCCGGCGGTTGCACATCCTGTCATGCGAAGCCGGGCACGCAAGGCGACGCCCGCCTTCAATTGATCGGCGGCCTCGAGCTCAAGACGCCGTTCGGGATCTTCGTGCCGCCGAACATATCGCAGGATGCCAGGGACGGCATCGGTGCGTGGTCGGTCGAAGATCTTGCCAATGCCATGCTGAAGGGCGTGTCGCCGGACGGCGAGCATTTTTACCCTGCATTTCCCTATGCGTCCTACGCGCGCATGAAACCGGCCGACATCGCCGATCTCTACGCGTTCCTGAAGACGCTTCCGGCGGTCGCCGGCAAGGCGCCCGCCCATAGGCTCGCTTTTCCCTTCAACATCCGTCGCGGCATCGGGCTGTGGAAACGGCTCTATCTAGGCAACAAACTGGTGATTGCTTTCCCTGACGACATATCGGATCAGGTATTGGCCGGCCGCTATCTGGCCGAAGGCCCTGGCCATTGCGGCGAATGCCACACGCCCCGCGCTTTCACCGGCGGCACCAGGACGAGTGAATGGCTGGCCGGCGCCACAGCCGCCGAGGGAAACGGAATCGTGCCGAACGTCACCTCGGGTGAGGGCGGCATCGGCGATTGGTCGGAAGCCGACATCGCCAACTATCTCGAAACCGGCTTCACGCCGGAATTCGATTCCGTCGGCGGCGCCATGGTCGATGTGCAAAGGAACATGGCCCAGCTGACGGCAGACGACCGCGCCGCGATCGCCGCCTATCTGAAGGCCGTACCGCCGCATCCCAACGGCTATCCGGCACGCAAGAAGCCTGCGAGCAGAGCGCCGGACGCCCGAAGAACGGTTAACGGCCGCACCAATCAGTAGTGCGTGACCCCTGAACCGAAGTCCGTGCTAGCGAATATTGAAATCTATTTCGGGAGTCTAAGTCTCGGAGCTTAATATTGCGTCCGGTGGAGCGAAACTGAGCAATATTGCTTTCCAGTTGCAGATTCGAAACCATAGCTCCGATCATTCAACTGCCACCGAGGCCACCGTTCGGTGCATTTTTTCAACGTCGGACAATCCGGAAATCTCTGTGATGATTTTGCGGCGGAGGGCGACCGAGTAGTCGTCAAGAGTGTGTGCGGTGGTCGCGAAGCTGTTGGCGCCTCCGGTGACGTGAGTGTAGAGATAATCTGTGGGATTCTGCCAGGTGCCTTCGTCCGGGTCGAGGCTGAGGGCCAGATCTTTGAGTGGTTGCAGCGGTGCGGGGATAGCAAAGGCGTTGATGGTATGGCCGATGGCCACCGCATTGTCGCGAGCCGTGTCTGGAGGAGGGCCATCGTTGTTCGGGCCATTCGCCGAGATGTCGATGACGGTGCGGTCGGGAGTGGCGGGGCAATGGGCGAGGGTCTGGGTGGCGTAGATGATCGCCCAACTGAGGCTGGTAAGACCGAGGGGATATTGGCCGGGGTTGTGGCCCCTGGCTCGGATGACGTCGGCCGCATCTGCCGCGTCGCGCGCATTCTCGATGACGCGCCAAGGCAAGATGGTGTAGGCGTTGCCGTGACTCGACCACTCGATGTAGGTGACGGCGATCCGCCCAGTGCGGGTGCGGGCGATGGCCGACACGACGTCGGAATGCGTCAGGGCTTGAGCGTGGCCCTCTCGTTGCATGCGGGCGGTACTGGAGGAGATGCTGGCCGATATGTCGGCCGCCAGGACGAGGCAGAGGTCCACCGTAGGGGCGGCTGTCTGCGCTTGGGGGGACGTGGGAACGAAGAGAGCGGGAACAACGAGGGTGGTACGGATAATGAGGATGCGGATGGCCGCCCGTACCAGTTTAGTGGTGATGGCGGGGACAGCAATGGGACTGCCGAGACCTTCGGTATTGACGCGAATAGCATCATTCACATTGACGGCGAATGTACCGTTCTTTGCAACTGAACGTGGCGAGCATGCTTCGTTCGCTGCTAGATCTCGCACAATCCATTGAGGTGCGTCGTCATCGCTGCCATTTGTTGCGAATCTGTCGGCCATTTCATCCTGCCCCCAATGCGCACCTAAACCAACGTGAACATTGTTTCTTAGGTGTATCCGGCAAATTGCCGGCACCCATATTCCAGTAGCCATCGCGCCTCGAAACCCCCATTTGGGTGGTATCGTAGTGGCCGTTCACGATTTCCGAGTGCTGCAGAACTCCTCTCTAGGACCTTGCATGACGAGAAGGGCGCTCGGGAGGAATTCAAGGGTGAGAAGAGATCTGTGCTGACCGCCTACGCCCGGATTGGGAGAATGTCTTCTAAACAGAAAATACTAACGCGAGTCTGTGCGATAATTACACAAATTGGCTGATCTTCCCGAAGTGGCGAATGCAGGCTACACTTAATTAGCTGTGCCTTAAGAGAGGCGTGCCGGGGGACAAAGTCGACACGATGGTCAAAATGGGGGGATGGCTCGCCGCCGTCTATGACGAGGAGCGCGTTGCCTTGATAAGCGGCGCTGTTGCAGAGGCAATCGACGCAGCCGCGTTTGGCAATGCTTCGTGGGATGCGGTTCCGCGCGTCCTGGGAGAGGCGTTTCCCGGATCCATGTGCTCTCTCCTTAGCCACAATGTCGCCGAGAAAAGACTGAATTTCCAAGCGGTGCATAACATAGAAGCCGAATACCTGAAGTCTTATGCGGGCTACTACGCTAGTCTAAATCCTTGGATACCCCTGTGGCAGGCCGTCGAAAGCGGGAGGGTCCTGGTCGCCGAAAAAAACTGTCCGGCACGCCTGTTCGCTAATACCGAGTTCTACAACGACTGGCTGCGGCCTCAGAAGGATATCGAAGCGGCGGTCGGCATCAAGATCGACGGCGGACCAAGGGAAGTCATCCATCTTCCCCTGCATTATTCCCTTTCGAGAACGGGCACCTACGACCAGGCCGCGGCTGAAGTCCTTACTCGCATACGCGGCAACCTATTGAGATCGGTCGATCTCGGGCGATTCCTAAGAAAGCAGACGGAGGAAGCAGTGGCGGGAGCCGCAGTGGTCGATCGAGCTTGTTGCGCAGCATTCGTAATCGACGGCGACCGCCATCTCCGCGATGCAAACCAGCAGGCCGTGGACCTGTTTTCGTTGGGATCGGTTGCAGCGCTGCGGCACGGCGGCGTATGTATTGCGGATACAGGGGCCGACGGCCTATTCCGCAGTACAGTTGCCGCATTGTCGAGAGGATTGCCCACCGACCGGTCCCGAATAAATCTCAGCAACAGTGCCGGAAACTGGCAGGTTTCACTGGCAGCGCTCCCGACCGTGTCGCGCGGTGTAAGTGGGGTCTCGGTACTTTTTCTGACGCGTGCGCTGGTCCTCGTACTCGTGCGGGACCTGAACGCACATCCGCGCAATTCGGTCGACGTTTCTGCCCTTTCGGCACAGTTCGGGCTGACCCCCGCCGAGATTCTGCTCTGTGCACGGTTGGGTAAGGGGAACTCGCTCGCAGAGGCGGCCGAAATCCTTGGCATAAAAGTTGAAACGGCCCGCGACAGGGTTAAGGCAATCTTTCAAAAAACCGGAACCCATCGGCAAGGCGAGCTCGTGGCGATGCTGGGCACTATGAGCTTAGTTTGGGGAGCATGACGTTGTGTGGGACGCTGGTTCACTTAAGTATACTTTTCGGTCAAGTGCGCAACATCTATTGGTGTTCGTAATTGTAAAAAGCGAGATTCGTTTCCGCTTATTTTAGGTTGCGCCTCAATGGGTTGGCAGACCCTACGGTTCGTGCAGGAGTGATCTTCCTTACACTTCAGTGGACGTCAATTCGAGCAACGGGTCAAAAAGCCAGCGACCTTGTTAATTCTTCGGCAGTCATGACCTTGGGCAGCGCGGATTCCATGTCTGTCTCCGAACACTTCCCTTTGTAAGCTCCAGAGCGTTGCGTGCCGTCGCCCAAATTGTAGGAGTAGCTGCCTTCAATCTCCAAAGATTTCGTATCAAGTCGAATCGAAAGCTTGTGACGAGTCGAATTTCTGGCCCAGGTCATGAAAACGACATTACCTTCAGATCGGGACACCATCAGCGGCTGGATCTTCAGCCTTTCGGCGATCACCACTATCCGCCCTGGCTGAAAATGGAGTGCGAACTCAGACGGCATGACCGTAGTCTCTGCTCCCCTCGATAGAGTTGCGTTCGCGGAGCAGTAAAGGCCGGCTCTCTTGCCGAGCCCGTCGCAAACGGAACCGCATTGAGCCATTTCCTTGTGCGTCACAGTGACAGGCCAACGGTGCTCAGCTTTGCACTGACCCGTATAATGGCTTTCGCGAGATGAATTGTCAGGGAATTTGTAATTCAAATCGCCTACCAGGTGCCCTTTGTCGTCGATTTTGATTTTAGCTCCGTAGCGATCGGACTTGATGGGCCAGTCGATCGAGAAGCCTCCCTCCAACCGCTGAAACCGCGCCTGATGGAAGCTGTTGCCCGTCGCGGTTCCAACCCAAACAATATCAGGCTCCTCGAACTCGAAGACCATCACTTCGGACCAATCGAAGTCGGCACGACCCGAAAGAAGCTTAGGATGAACAAGCGTGGATTTTCCGGCGACGGCGCAGACCGATCTCGAGGTGATCGAAACCTCCTCGCCGACTGCCGGGTTCAGGCCACCGGCGGCCGCGAAAAGCTCAACAGCGCAATATCCAGCCAAGGCTAGAACAGAGGCAATAACTTTCCTTCCAGGCAGCGTTTTCATCAGCACATCCGTTTGTGAGGGCTGACAGATTGATGCATGAGCTCCGGCCGTCACGACCTTTCGAGAACATTCACCAAAGACTGGCAGTGGGCGCTCGCTCGCCAAAAACCGGAAAGAAAGTCCCCATGTTGTGGGCGCATTCCCGGCAAATGAAAATCAGGTTGTCGAACTCGTAGGCGAGCCAGGCATAAAAGTCGCGAGCGGGGACCTCGTGCAGATCGCGAGCGTCTCGCACAGGTCGAAAATGATCTACAATCTCCTCTCCTGTCGGCTTCTGCTCGCAGAAAACGCATTTGCTCCTGCAGCGCTCGCGGACCGCATCTCTTACATGGTCTTCGTAGAAGATACGTTCATTGATAGGCGCACGCCGCTCTGCGCGCTCGACCGTCGGTCGTCGCTGATTTCGAAGAGCTGCTGCCGAGCCGCGCGAATACGCGAGTCATCAGCAAGGTCCGGACCATTGAAGGTGCCGAGCCGGATCATGCAAACCTACTGACCAAAAGACTAACCGATTCTCCAGCGGACAACTTACTCCCACGAGGCGTCCGCAGGAAACTAGAATTACTTCGAAGCGGTGGTCTTCTTCGTTGCGCGCGTCGCATCCTTACGGCGCTATCGCCGGACCGCGCTGCCTTCGTGTCGTGCCACCCGTTCTCCCTTGTCTCGACGAAGGAGTTCCGGGCCCGGAGCCGACTGCATGGCTGTAACCGAGCTGTGGCCCAATGGCCTCCGTGTTTGGCCCGGCCATGTCCGCTTTTGACGGACGGACCTGATCGTTGAAACGACCGACATTAGGCGCGAAGCGGTCAGTCGCCATGCGATGGTCAGAGGTCTTGTTCGGGTCAGATCGCGTCGATGCATGGGGGCGCCTGAACGTCCGCTTCTCACATTCCAAGCCTCCAAGCCGCAAGTCCGCTTCCGGCCAATAACTGGTTGGCGGCAACGCGCCGCATCTCGGCCTGTAGGTAAACTTTGCCGTTGCCCGAAAGCCAACATCGTCGGCGAATAGGCGAAGGAGGGCTTCAAGGTAAGCCTAGAGCAGTTTCCTTGATGACAAGGCGTCTCTGGCGGACTGATTAGATAGCGCGCGACGGCTCCGGACGGAGCTTGGGAAGATTGCCGCGATGACCGGGTGACGGAAAAGCGCAAGGAGTAAAAACTATTGTCGCTCGGGCATGACATTAGGCATCGGAGCCAGATTCACTGCCTCGCCACGCGCGACCTTTTCATTATGTGCCCGGATCAGGTTTGCCGCCGATTCAGCGCCTTCTTTCCGCATGCGGTCGATCTCAACCGTTGCCCTTTCGAACCACGGTTTGGGATGCCAGCCCGGTCCGTAGTTATGCAGCGGGATCTCGAACGTCTCCCTGATCTCGTCGGCCAACGCGAGGGCCGCGAGGCCAAGCTTCCCAAACTGGTAGTTGCGCTCCTCGAAAATCTCTTCGTAGTCGGGAGGGGTCGCAACGACGTCTGCCATGTATTGGATGGACTTGTGAGCGCTGTCGAGGTCATTCGGCAGTGCGAGGATTCGATACATCAGCTTCGGCGCGATGGAGCGCCAGTCGACGTCGTCTGGAAACTGCAGGTCTGGATACTTGGCGGTCGTATGGCGATAGCCTTCGGCATCGGATTCCCCGCTGTCGGCGACTACCTCGCTGCATCCAGCAATGAAGCGGTCGAGGATGCAAACGACCCGGATTGCCAGGTATCTCGCATCGCGGTCGTGTTCGTCTTTGGTGTCTTTCGATACGGTCAGACGGTGCCCGACGTATGTCACCAATCCAGTTCCCAGTGTCGTCACGAAGGCCGTGAGCAGGACGAGCTGCCAGTCTGTCATTGCTTATCCCTTGCCTTTGTAGATCGTGTTGAAACGATACGAAGCCCAGGCGACCGCCGCTGCCGAGACCACCGTCGACAGCGACAGCAGCTGGTACGCAATCGCGATCTTCTCTCCGCACGATGCTTCGCCGCATGTGGATTCTACTACAGCGTAGAGCGTCGACAGCTCCGACTGCAGCAGCCACAGCGCCAGGCAGAACATCCCGACCGGGATGATGGTCGCCCAATTGATGCCCAATCTCATGTGTCGTCCCCCTACGTGTAAAGTTCGTCCCAGTCCTCGCCGAGAACCCAGCGGATCGCACTTAGTTTGCCGTTGACCATTCCCCACTCGAAGTCGGTCCATGGCCCGAGATTCTCCAGCCCGACCTCTTCCTCGGTTTTCCGCGCCGCCTCCAGCGCGCCTTCCCATATGCTGTCGACGATGACCCCGTTGTTGCGGTCGCGCGGCTTGGCGGCCTCCCATTGCTTCTTGGTGACGACCTTCGTGTCTCCGCGCTCCACTCGTGTGCGCAGTCCCCAGTGGCGGTTATACCAGACCTGACGCTCCAGCAGGCGCGCTGCCTCGATGAGCTCCGACAGTCTCCGCGGCTCCTCCGTCCACGCGAACTCCTCGTCAACGAACTCGAGCCACCCCGGATGTTCCGCTCTCAGAAGGTCGCCCAGCGATGTCCAATACGTTGAGTGCGGGCCGTCGAAAAGGGCGGCGATGTCGGGGTGGGGGCTGCGCTGGTCGCCGTTCGGGTCGCTGAAGTCCTTGGTGTTGTGTGTCACGAAGGCGACGCGTTGCCCCTTGGCTTTGGCGGCCTTCGCCAGATCGACGTAGGTCTCAACAAGGATCGCGTCGCCGACGCTGTTCTTCGAACGGTGATAGGGCGCCAGTCCCGCGACCGCGCGCTCAGTCACCCGCTGCTTGATAGCTTTCGTGGTCTGTTTGCTCAGCCCCGCGGACAGCAGCCCCTCGATCCACGCGATGGAGCTGTTGACGGCCTCGCCCTTCATGGCGATGCGCTGATCGACTTCGTTAAGGGAGTGCAGCGTCTCCTTCTTGTAGTCGTCCTCCGCGAAGCGGTCGACGGCCTCCTTGACGAGCCGGAAGTGCGCCTGCAGGCTGCGCTGCGCGTCTTGGACGACGCGTTCCTTATTGCGCGCGAATTCCTCCTTGATGACGTCCGGCACAACGAAGTCGATTTCGCGCGCATCGAACAGCTCCTTCGCCGCCTGGATTAAGGTTTGCTGCCTGTAATCCTTTGCGAGGTCGAGCCACACGCACGTATCAACGAGAACCCTGATCATCGAATCCTACCCTCCGCCCGCGCAGCGTAGGCGCCTGGCGTCGTTGACGAAAGGACTCGTTCCCAGCGTCGGTTTGGTGCCTGCTTCTCGGTTCCGGCGACTCCGTGCAATATGTTTCCCTGCGCGTGAATGGGGGAAAGCGCCATGGCGGACGGGGATCACTACGTGTCACCGCGGGACCTGACGTCGGCTTCTGAGATTTCGAGTCTTGAACCTGCCGGTCCGCTTTCGACCCAAGTCGGTCGTGGGCCCATCCCAGCCGCAACCAAAAAGCGGACATACGAGCTAGCAGGCAACCCACGACGGCCGCGTGGGCATTGCCGTAGATCTTTTGGCGGCCATGAGCTTCCCGCAGAAGCATCACTCTGCGGTCCGTGTTCTCGCCGTGCAGTCGGGTGGGGGGCGCGGCATTGGAAGCAACACACCTCAGCCATGCCGGCTCGACCACAGTTTCCGAGGATGGCCCGACTACCAAGATAAGCAATGGTGCTGCTACCTGCAGAGGTATCTCAGATACGCTTTTCTTAAGCCTATCGATGCTACGAAGTCCGGCTGACAGGTGCCAGGGGGACGGAACTTGGGGTTCAAGCCTACCGAAATCGCAGGAATCCAGCCGTGGCGGAAGGCGGTCTTCACCACCTACGCGCTCAGTCTGTCGTTCTTCGAATCCGTCGTTCTCGATGCACTCGTGCGGGGCCGCAGCCAGGAGGCGCTGATCCTCGCTGACGTTGAAGGAATCCGATCCGGACTGAGCGAGCAGGGAGCGCAGCGCGCGGGCCGCGACTACGAGATCGAACCCGTTTCCGTCAGCAACGGGGTCTTTCACCCCAAGGTCTCCGCGTTCGTATCCGACGACGACTGCCATCTCATCGTCGGATCGGGCAACCTCACCTTCAGCGGATGGGGCCGCAATCTTGAGACTGCCGAGCACCTTCATCCCTCGTTTGCAGCCGATGCCTTCCACGGGGCCGCGCGGTTCTTTGAACTGCTCGGCGGTCAGCGGGGAATTACTCACGGGGCGCAGGAAGCGTGCGCGTCCCTCGCACAGGATCTCTCGCGCGCGGCAGGCCGCGGACGCGGGGATGGTTCGGTGCGCTTCCTGCACAGCCTCGAAGGAGGCATCGCCCAGTCCATGGAAGACATCGCCGGAGAACTCGGCGGCGCAACCCGGCTCACGGTCGCCGCGCCCTTCTGGGACGGCGGCGCAGCGGTCGACGACCTCTGCAGTCGGCTGAAGCTGGAGGAAGTGCACGTTCACGCGCATGCGGGAGGTACGGTGCGGGGCACGGCAGGGGCCAACTGGCCGTTCGGCGCGAAGTCCCGGGTCGTTGCCGTGGCGGCAGAACCTTTTATGGAGACGGCAAACAGGAAGCTGCACGCCAAGGCATTCGAAGTGGCCTGCAGAAACGGCAGGCTTATCATCTCTGGAAGCGCGAACGCCTCCGGAGCGGCCCTGACCGGTTTCAACGTCGAGGCCTGCGTGGCGCGCGTGCAGCGCGGCTCGACGGTCAGCTGGCATCTTGTCCCCGCCGCAGTGCCGCTTCCCGTTCTCCCTTTGGAAAACGAAGCAGACGACGATGGCCCGCCGCCCGGCGTGCTGCGCGCATCCGTAACTGGCGACGCAATCACGGGACGCGTGCTCTCGCCCAGGATGAAAGGGCCTGCCCAGCTCCTTCATTATGGTCCCGCAGGATGGAAGCCGCTCGCCCATGCCTTCCTCGACGATGACGGGAGCTTCAACGTCGCGATCCCCGGCTTCGAGGCCGCGTCGCTGCGAGGCGGGCGCGTCGTGTTCAGGGTCGAGGCGGGACAGAGCGCCGCGGAAGGGTTTGCATCTCTCTCGGCCATTACGGGCCTGAGACGGTTCGCGGGAAAGGCTGCGGCCAGTCTCATGGCTATTCTTGGCGGCACCGAAACGCCAGACGACTTCCGCGTGCTACTAGAATGGGCGCACGACAATCCCGGCTTCCTCCGGCCCGAGATCGCCGGAGGCGGAGGGAGCGCGGCACCTAAGCCGACAGGGCCTTCCATGATCCTGACATCGGATCTGCGGAGCACGGGCGGCTCGGCAACGGCGATGCCGGGCGGCGGGGAAGCCGGCCGGGGCTGGGCACGGTTCGTAGATGCGCTCCTGTCCGCGCTTAAAGAGCGCCGCGGTCCGATCGGACGCGATGACAACGAAGACGAACCCGAGCCGGGCGACGGCCGGAAGAAGCCGAAGACCGGAAAGGCCGACGGCGGAGCCAATCGGGATCCCCTCGAAGTCCTGGATAAGGTGCTCGAGGCCATGCTTGCGAAGGGAACCAGCCGCGAGACGGCGCTCAGGGCGATGACCCTGGTGGCCTATGCATGTGACAGACTTACCAACCGGGTAACCGCAGGCAAGGCCGAACAGTGGCTGAAGCGGGTGGTGGATGCCTACTGCGCGGCTGCCGTGGAAGGACCTCTGGACGAAGAGGCCGCATCGGCGATCCTCGCCCTGTGCGGACCTGATCCGTCCCCGGACGCAGCGCGCGCGGCGCGCCAGCGCATCATGAGGACCGGAGGCGACCTCGACGGAGACTGCTGCCCTCCCGCAAAGCCAGCGGAACCGTTCATCGCCGCGATGGGGCGTGAGGCCTCCTACGAAGCGGCCTGGGCCAGGATCGTAGAGATCAGGACTTGGCGCGAGCAGGCAGGGGCATACGCCGCTGCACTGGCACACGGCATCCCCCGCGACGGATATGCCGAACTGCTCGGCTCGTGTCCCTCGGAATCGCAGCTGATGGCAGACGCTTTCGCATCCGAAACGGCTCGGCGCCGCGTTTACATAATGAGCGGCACGGGATCGTGCTGCAACCGCCGCATGACGCTCCCCAAGATCGAGCAGGGAAGGCTAAGAAGCCTTGGCGTGGCCCGATCGGCCAACTGCTGCCAGAAAGTTCTCGTTCTGCCGGAGGGTGTCGATGGCTAAGCGGACAATGGCCGAAATCCTGTCCGAGGCGAGCGCGGCGGATGGACCCAGCGTCGTCGACGACACGCAGATCGCGCATTCCTCGGTAGATCCGTGCGGCCTGCGACAGACGAACTTCGACTTGATGAACATGGTGGCTGACGGCCTAAACAACGTAGCGAGACACGTCAGGCCGTTCGCCTTCGTCTCCTGGGCGTGGCGGCGCGCGCTGAGGCTCGCCAAGGCCGAGGGCAGGCCGGACACCGACGCAACGGTCCTCGAAGACTTCGTGGCGCGCTGCGAGGTCATCTTCACCTGGTCGATCTTCATCTCGGGAACCCAGACGGATCTTCCAGGACGGCAGGCCATGGCGCAGCTGCTTGGCGCGCAGAAGATGGACTTCCACGGAGCGGCGTGGAAAGCCTTCCGGGAAGGTCGCGCGGACAGCACGGCTCTCTCCGCCGCAGTGAATTACGGACCGGGCCTCAAGTCTCTGGGCTGGCTCGGACGCAACGACGTGAACGCGAAGGTTCTCGTGCCGCCAACCGACGTCGACGCGGCTCTCGATGCATTCGAAGCCAGGATTGCCGACCGCCTCGGCCATCCTGCATTTTCGGGTTTCGGCCCGGCGACGGTCACGAGAGAAGAAGCACTTGAATGGGCGCAGGCATGGATGCCCGACGAACTGACGGAAGAAGAACGCAGACATGCAGCGAGAACCCTGACTGGCGACCTTGCTACGGAGACCCGGGCCGAAGGCATGAAGCTCCTTCTGCACGCTGCCGCCCGCCGTGAACTGGGTTCGACCGAAGCGGTGAGGTCGGCTCTCGCCGGGGAAGACCCCGGCTTCGAAGTCCCCGAGGGGTTGGAGAGAGCGGCGGCGCGGTGGCGACGGCTCCAATACAGGCAGCTGTTCCGCTACGCCGTAGAGTCGCTGCTCGCATGGACGCTGGACAGGCTGGCCCAGTCGGACGGCCCGCTAGGCACCCCCGCACTGGTCTCGGCCTTCCTCGCCGAAGCCGCAATCGACGGGGCCGGACCTGCATCCGATTGGCTGGACGGAACGGACCCTACAACGCCACCATCGTCCGCGACGGCGGCTATCGCCGACGCGCTACGCAGCCAGACAAGGGAAGGCCTCGCGGCCGCGATCGCGCAAGCGCTCGCCCTGTGCATCGCCCACTCGCCGCACGACCCGGAAACCTTCGACCGGGAAGACCGCCTGCCGCTGCGAAGGGCGGGCAGGGAAGGTAACGCCCGCCGGCATGCGCAGGCGCGTGAACTCGTCCGTCACGCGATCGAGACATGGGCGATAGCGCAGCACGTCTACTGGGCGGTAGGAAGAGGACTGCAGGACGCGCGCGGCGGCGGCAAGACGATCCTGCGCCTCAAGCTGGTGATGGAAGAGGGTGGCTGGACGGCGCTACCGGGCAGGAGCAGACTCACTCCCGCGCCCACTCCGGACAGGATAGAAACGGCTATCTCCCTGGCCGCAGAGTGCGGCCTGCTTCCGGAGGTGGCGGCCTGACCTCGTCCTCCACGCCAAGCACGGGTCCTCGCAAATTGCACCCCATCTGCTTGACCGCGTCGTCAAAGTCGACGGATTCTGTTCGAACACCTTTGCGTCTGTTGCTTCCGACTCGACCAAGCCTCAGCGAAGTCATGAAGGACAGGACCTCGTCAGCCAGCCCTAAGCCGAAGGCCTTCCAGTCCAGATCTTCCGCGATGACGGAGCCGCTGGAAGCAAGTCGGCGGGGGCCTCTTGCGTCTTCGAGCAATGACCTTCGCTGATGTTGGCCCTGGCCGGCGCGGCGGCGCAGGCGGCAACAACACGATGGCGACCCTGCCCAAACAGACTGCCGTAGTCGGGTTTTGCGGGCTTCGCAGGCTTTGATTCTATGACGAAGCTGAATCCACCTTGAACGATGCCTCGCCATCCTCAATACCCTTCTTAGCCTTTTCGTAAGCTGACTTCGGGATTTGGGGACTTGCCTTATTCAAATCGTCCTTTTCGGCGACCAGCGACCGGATCTGACTCGTCAGACCCTCGTCGGTCGCATCCGCAGCCCAGCAGTCTATGGACCAAAACATACGTGCGGCGTTGTTGAGCCTGTCATAGGCGTGAGCAGCCGCAAGGTGGGCGGCCTCTTTTTCGTTGGGGTTAAGAAAGGTTGTGATGCCTGAGAGAACTGGGACGAAAATTGAGAAGATTACCGCTGCAGCAGCGACAAAGGGATATTGCTCGGCGGTCTTGGTGAAGGCGACCAGTGCGGAAATGACGACAGTGGGAATACCCAACCAAAGGTCATTTCGGGAGATGCTTGGGGTTGTTGTGTAAGTCTTGAGCAGCGTTCTCTTGACAAAATCGAGGAGCGCCGGAGGCCCACCGTTCTGTCCGTTGTACCAATGGAAGTACTTGTTTTCGAGCACACAAAAGATATCGATATCCGCTTCTTTCAGCGGGCAAATCATCGTGTGGCGAGCGTATGAGCCGGTCAAAAAGGTATCGTTGACCTGCATTCCAGCCTGTATCACATCACGAACACCGGATTGCCGCGTCGATACTGTTTCAGACTGTAGACCCGTGATCTCAAGGTTGGACTTGAGCTGAACAAAGCTCTGTTGAACGGTGGTAGCCATATTCCGCCAAAACACCCCAGCAATGGAACATGTGTAACTCGAAACAACCCCACTGCAATGGGCTTGCTGGATCGACTCCCTTATTTCTTTCCCTAGGCGGCAAATCTAGCCCGTCCCCTTGGAATTGCCGGGAACCCTTCTACGCTTCATCCGAGGCCACCCGCAACCTGGAGCCTCGTCCTGAATATGCAACCGCTTGGGGTCGCGCCCCTGATCAGCGGATGATCGCCGAAGCGGAGGCTGTGGCCGACCGACCCCAGCATAAGAAGCTTGTCACACATAGCTTTGGGCATCGCGCCTCCGCCCAACCATGCCGCCGGTGAATATGCCCGCCGCGAAGGCAATGTGGTTGTTCACTCCAATAGGGTTGAAGGCGTGTTTTCTGTGTTCAAGCGCGGAATGGCCCGCGACAAGCGCCTGACCTATCGGCGGATTGGTGAAGCCGGTCACGCTTAAGCAAAAGGCGCGAAACCTGCTCTCCAAACGCAAGAAAAGGTGATTGTGAAATACCGGGCATGGCGCGGGATTCAGCTTGCAGAGTCTGTTCTTTATCCGTTCCATTGAAAAGCCGCGGTGATTCGCAGTCACCGCGGCTTGATGCAACCCAGCCAGGCGCTACAGGCTGCTGGCCCTTCCCGGTCTTATGATCGGGAGGGGTTTTCAGCACGCGGCGCAAAACCTGGTCGCCCTTTCCTGGTTTTTGGGGGTTTGACATCGTCTATGGTGGCGCGGGCGCAATGACACCATCAATGGCGGGCCATCGACCTCACTACCTGCCGATCTTCGAACGCCTTGAAACCGAGGTTGCCGCCGCAGAAGCCGAGCTAATCAACGACCCGATCGCGAAGGCGAGGGCGATCGCAGCCGCCCGGCGTCATCAGTAGGCAATAGTCGCTAGAAGCTCCGCCACATGTTCTAGCGTGCCCCCATCACCGTATCGCTGCCGACCCCCAAGGCTGTGGCCCATTAGATCGCGCCGAATGCGCTCATCCACTTTAGAGGCAAGCAGGCGATCCTCGAAAGAATGGCGCAGGCCATAGAGCGTGTGTTCCTCGGTCTCCAGTAAACCATTTTCCCGAAGGAACTTGTTCACGGTGTCGCTGATCTTGTCCTTGAATCGATAGGTCGGAAAGCCTTCTGGGAATTTCCGGAGTGCCTCCAGACTGATCCCTACGAGAGGGATGACACGCCTCGATGGCTTGTTCTTGGTCTTTTTCCCTTCGGCTTTGATTTCGAAGTGCGGAACGTTGTGGTCAAGGCGGATATGATGCGGGAGCAGGCCAACGATTTCAGAGGGCCGTGCCCCAGTGTTCACCATGACATGAACAACGGCGCGGGCTTCATCGTTCAACCCGTCCAATGCACCCGGCGCTAAAATCTTATCCTTGATCCAGCTTTCCGAGAATGGCGGCCGTTTGTTGTCGTCGTCATCATCCTCTTTGAACGTGAGCCTACCGAACGGGAATACGATCCGAAGGCGCTTCTTTTCCTCAACCAACCGCAAGGTGTTTTCGACGAAGCCGATGTCCTTGTTGGCGCTTCCCGGCGACATGTCCTCTTTCTCAATCCGCTTGTTCCACCAGTCACGGAAATCAAGCATGTGGTCCCGGGTGATCTCGGCAATGGGTTTATTTCCGACCACCGCAATGAAATTTTTGATGGCCTTGATACGTGGGTTCTTCCAACGCCGCACTTGATCTTTGCTCATCCCGCGAGTCTTTTCGGCCGCGTATTCCCAATACAGTTCCAGTGCCCGGCTGACGTTAATAGCCGGCTCCTTAGCGCCGCCTAGCAGGGCCATGGCCTCCAACCTGTCTGGCTCGCCATTCGGCTTGGTGACGGCCTCGACGCGATCCAGAAACTCATGCCGTGGCAGTTTCGCCACTTCATGCGCCGGCAACCAGCGATAGTTTCGCGCCTTTGCCAATGCCTGTGCGGATGCGAATGCCTTCTCCGCGTCAGTGGTATCGCCATCCAGTTTGGCTTCCCATGCCGCGATAAGTTTGTCCCAGACGCCGGGCGCTTTCTGTTGCGCCGAGGTCTCGGAGTCGGTGTTGAGATTGACCCATATCTCGGCCCTCGTCTCGACCACTCGATACCGGATGGGGACGTGCCGCACCATATAAATTATGCCGCCCTTGCCGCGCCTTTTGAGCTTGATCTGTTTCCCCATTTCACCCAATCCCATCGCCCGACGCCTCAAATCCAAGTTCTCCGCCAGAAACCATAGCAGATTCCAGAGCAAATTCCAGAGCAAATTGGGAAATTGTTGCCCGATGCCTCGGTAAAATTAGTGAGGAAATCCAACGAGTTAGGTGAAGATTTAAGAGGTAAAATGTGGCGGAGAGAGCGGGATTCGAACCCGCGTTACGGTTTCCCGTAAACACACTTTCCAGGCGTGCGCCTTCAACCACTCGGCCACCTCTCCGTCCTTTTAGCATTTTCGACGCGGCCGGTTTCGCCGCGCGGGTTGGGGAGATGCATCTCCTTTGGGATTCCGGCCGGAATTCCGGCCGTGGGCGCCGTCAACCAGCGGATACCCTTTCCCCGCACCCGAGCCGTCAAAGCAACAGGCGCGGGGCTCATCTAGTCGATCCGGTGCCGAATGCCAAGACATAACGGCAGTCTATTCGCTTTGCCGGATAGGGATGCTCAGCCCATGTTATCGGAGCACCCGTTGGGAGCCTATCGAAACGATCCGCGGAGGTGTGCTTGCCGTCCGGCGCGCCACCGGTTCCGGCGAACCGGCGGTCGCGGGTTCAACTTCACGTGTCGCGATTGCGGATAAAGCGCGCAGGTCCTATTTAACAGTCCGACACGACATTCTGATAAACTCCTGGGGAGGAAGGGTCCGGATGTTCCGCTTCGTCTTTCGTTTCGCTGCAATGGTCGCGCTTTCGGTTTCGGTCATCATGGCCGTGCTCGATGCGACCCGCTCGGTGGCGGCTTCGGCGCTGGTGATGACCCCGCTCAACGCCAGCTGGCTCGCTGTCTCGCCGGATACGCGCAGCGCCTTCGAAAGCTTCGTCCGCGATAAGATCAACCCGCTGCTGTGGGACGGTGCCATCGCCTGGGTGCTCAGTCAGCCCGGCTTTGCCGTGTTCGCGGTGCTGGCGTTCATTCTTTATGCCATCGGTTACAGGCGGCAGCGCCCCAGCGGGCGGTTCGCCGCAACCTGACATTTCCAGCCTGACCCGGTGTTCCCGTACCAGGAAGGCTCAACCAAGAAGAAAAGGAAGCCACACATGTTTCTCAGCGACATGCTGAACAAGAAGCTCAACCTGCCGAAACCCTCCGAGGCGTTGCCCGGCCGCGACCGGCCGATCCCGACGGCATCGAAGCACTTTGTCTCGAACAGGCCGCTCAAGGGTCCTTATCCCGAAGGGATGGAAACGGCGATGTTCGGGCTGGGCTGCTTCTGGGGCGCCGAGCGCCTGTTCTGGCAAGTCGAGGGCGTCTGGGTCACGGCGGCCGGCTATGCCGGCGGCGTCACGCCCAACCCGACCTATCAGGAAACCTGCACGGGGCTCACCGGCCATGCCGAAGTCGTGCTCGTCGTCTACGACCCCAAGATCGTGTCCTATGCCGAGCTCTTGAAGCTGTTCTGGGAAAGCCACGACCCGACGCAAGGCATGCGCCAGGGCAATGATGTCGGCACCACCTACCGCTCGGCGATCTATACGTTCAACGACGCGCAGTACCAGGCGGCGCTCGCCTCGCGCGATGCCTACGAGGGTTCGCTGCGCGGCGCCGGACGCGGCAAGATCACCACGGAGATCGCGCCGGCGCCGGAATTCTACTTCGCCGAGGAAGACCACCAGCAATATCTGGCGAAGAACCCCTACGGCTATTGCGGCCTGCAGGGAACCGGCGTCTCCTGCGCCATTCCGGCCGCCGTCTCCGCCTGATTTTATGCCCCTGACGCAAGGAATATGCTGTGGCGCCGCGATGCGGCGCCATGCTTTTCCAAAGGGTCAAAATTCCACGTGAATTTTGTTTCGGGCCGTGCCAGATTGACCCGAAGCGGGAGGAAGACACTCCTGCCCGACGCCGTATGCCTGCCGGAGAACCGGGCCGGCATGCGGTGCATAATGGACAAATAACCGACAGGGGTGTGGATCACATGAAACGTATCGTTCTCGGCCTTATGGCCGCAGCTGCAATGGTTCTTCCGGCCTTCGCCGCGGACATTCAACCCGCGATCCTCTATGATCTCGGCGGCAAGTTCGACAAATCGTTCAACGAGGCGTCGTTCAACGGCGCTGAAAAGTTCAAGACCGAGACCGGCATCCCCTATGTGGAATTCGAGGTCAGCAACGCCACCCAGCGCGAGCAGGCGCTACGCCGTTTCGCCGAGGACGGTCGCAACCCCATCGTCATGGCGGGCTTCTCGTGGGCTGACGCGCTTGACAGGATCGCCACCGAGTTCCCCGACACCAAATTCGCCATCATCGACATGGTCGTCGACAAGCCCAATGTCCGCTCGCTGGTCTATAAGGAGCAGGAAGGCTCCTACCTCGTCGGCGTGATGGCGGCGATGGCTTCCAAGACCAAGAAGGTCGGCTTCGTCGGCGGCATGGACATTCCGCTGATCCGCAGGTTCGGCTGCGGCTATGTCGGCGGCGCAAAGGCGGCCGGCGCCACCGACGTCATCCAGAACATGACCGGCGATACGCCGGCAGCCTGGAACGATCCGGCCAAGGGCGGCGAGATCGCCAAGACGCAGATCGACCAGGGCGCCGACGTGGTCTACGCGGCGGCAGGCGGCACCGGTGTCGGCGTGCTGCAGGCAGCGGCCGACGCCGGCAAGCTCGGCATCGGCGTCGATTCCAACCAGAACGGCCTGCAGCCCGGCAAGGTGCTGACCTCCATGGTCAAGCGCGTCGACGTTGCCGTCTACAACACCTTCATGGATGCCAAGGACGGCAAATTCACGGCCGGCGTTAACGATCTCGGCCTCAAGGAAGGCGGCGTCGACTACGCCATGGACGACAACAACAAGGCGCTTGTCGACGATGCAATGAAGGCGGCGGTCGAAAAAGCCAAGGCCGACATCATCGCCGGCACCATCAAGGTGCACGACTATATGTCGGACAATGCCTGCCCGTATTGATCGATTGCCGTTATTGATCGACTGGTACTGCTGAACTGACGAGCCGCCGGGTGAAAGCCCGGCGGTTTTGTCTTGTCGGCCCGCCTCACCAGTGCGGCGGCTTTGTCACCGGCACGTCGGGTGCGGCCTGTTCCTCCAGCGCCAGGAAGCGCTCGGTCAGCGCGTCGAGCTTGCGCTGCATGCGCTCGATCACCTTCCACTGCTCGGCGATCTGGCCGGACAGTTCCTCGATGGTCTTCTCCTGCTCGGCGGCGCGGATTTCCAGCGTCGTCAGCCGGTCCTCGGGCATGGTCATTTGAAATCCTCGATCAGGCGATTGTGCAGGCTGCGGCCACGTTGGAAATTGACAAGCATGGCGGGATTTGTCGAGAGTGAACCCTGCTCCGGCCAATTGGTACGGACCCAATTGGCACAGACTGGGCGTCATGCTAGGCGTTTGACCAAGCGGTAAAAAAATAACAGTGGGAACAGGCTGCATGGCGCAAGCCGCAATCGAGCTGATCGGCATCGACAAGAGCTTTGGCGCCGTGCGCGCCAACCGCGACATCAATCTGGAGATTATGCGCGGCACTATCCATGGCATCGTCGGCGAAAACGGCGCCGGCAAGTCGACGCTGATGTCGATCCTCTATGGTTTCTACCAGGCCGATTCCGGCGAAATCCGTGTCGGTGGGCAGCCGGCATCGATCAAGACACCGAACGATGCGATCGCGCTCGGCATCGGCATGGTGCATCAGCATTTCATGCTGGTCGACAATTTCTCGGTGCTGGAAAACGTCATTCTCGGCGCCGAAAGCGATGCGCTGCTGAAGAAGAGCATCGCCAAGGCGCGTTCCGAGCTGGAGCGGCTCGAGCGCGAATACGGGCTCGAAGTCGATCCGGACGCCATCATCGAGGAGTTGCCGGTCGGCCTGCAGCAACGCGTCGAAATCCTCAAGGCGCTCTATCGCGGCGCCGAGATCCTGATCCTCGACGAGCCGACAGGCGTGCTGACGCCGGCCGAGGCCGACCACCTGTTCCGCATCCTCAGGCAGCTGAAGGAGCAGGGCAAGACGATCGTGCTGATCACCCATAAGCTGCGCGAGATCATGGCGATCACCGACACCGTCTCGGTGATGCGCCAGGGCACGATGGTGGCGACCAGGGAGACCAAGAAGACCACGGTCGAGGAACTGGCCGAGCTGATGGTCGGCCGGCGCGTGCTGCTGCGCGTCGAGAAGGGCGAGGCGAAGGCCGGCGGCGTCAAGCTCGCGATCAAGAACCTGACGGTGAAGGATTCCCGCGGCGTCACCATGGTCGACGACGTCTCTTTCGATGTCCATGCCGGCGAGATCGTCGGCATTGCCGGCGTCGCCGGCAACGGGCAGTCCGAATTGCTCGAGGCGATTTCCGGCATCAGGCATGCCGTTTCGGGCTCGGTCATGCTCGACGGCAAGCCGATCGACCTCACCGGCGCCGCCGACCCTGGCGAGCTGCGCGAGCGCGGCCTTGCCCATGTGCCGGAGGACCGCCATCATGTCGGGCTGGTGCTGGCCTTCGAGGAGAACGAGAATTCGATCCTCGGCTACCAGGACGACGAGCGCTATCTGAAGGGGCCGTTCCTTGACATTGACGCCATCCGTAACGATGCCCGGGACAAGATCGTCAAATATGATATCCGCCCGACGGACTGCCGCCTCAAGACCGCCAATTTCTCCGGCGGCAACCAGCAGAAGATCGTGCTTGCGCGGGAAATGGAACAAGATCCCGGCGTGTTGATCGTCGGCCAGCCGACGCGCGGCGTCGATGTCGGAGCCATCGAATTCATCCACAAGCGCCTCATCGCCATGCGCGACCAGGGCAAGGCGGTGCTGGTGGTTTCGGTCGAGCTCGACGAGATACGCTCGCTGTCCGACCGCATCCTGGTGATGTTTGCCGGCCGCATCGTCGGCGAACGCGGCCCCGACGCGACCGAGGGCGAGCTCGGCCTGCTGATGGCCGGCGTCGAGCAGCGCGAGGCGGCGGAATGAGCACTCCCTATGCCAAGCTGCCGGCCTGGGCCGACTACGTCCTGATCCCGCTGATCAACCTGTTCGTCGCCTTCGTCGTTGCCGGCTTCGTCGTCATATTGGTTGGCGAGAACCCACTGCGCGCAGCCGTCGTCCTGGTCGAGGGTGCCTTCGGCCGCGGCCAAGGCATCGCGTTCACGCTTTTCTATGCCACCACCTTCATCTTCAGCGGGCTTTCGGTGGCGGTTGCGGCGCATTGCGGCCTGTTCAACATCGGTGGCGAGGGCCAGGGCTATATCGCCGGTCTCGGCATTGGCATTGTTTGCCTGGCCTTCGACAGCGTGCTGCCTTGGTGGCTGACCTTCCCGATCGCCATTATCGCCGCCGCGGCGATGGGCGCGCTGTGGGCGCTGATCCCGGCCTATCTGCAGGCCAAGCGCGGCTCGCACATCGTCATCACCACCATCATGTTCAATTTCATCGCCGCCAGCGTCATGGTCCGTGCGCTGGTCGGGTACTTGAAGCCCCCCGCCTCGATGGCACCGCAGACGCGCACCTTCCTCGAAGGCGCGCAACTGCCGAAGCTCAACTGGGTCATCGAATTGTTCGGCGCCAAAATCCGTTCGGCGCCATTCAACGTCAGTTCCCTGCTGGCGCTAGCCATGGCCTTCCTGGTGTGGGTGCTGATCTGGCGCACCAAGCTCGGCTACGAGATGCGCACCTATGGCCACAGCCCGAAAGCGGCGCGCTATGCCGGCATTTCGGAGATCCGCATCATCATCATCGCGATGATGATCTCGGGCGCGCTAGCCGGCATGATGGCGCTCAACCCGACGATGGGCGACCAGCACAATGTCGCACTCGAATTCGTTTCGGGCGCCGGTTTCGTCGGCATCGCGGTGGCGCTGATGGGCCGCCTGCATCCGGTCGGCATCGTCATGGCGGCAATATTGTTCGGCATGCTCTACCAGGGCGGCGCCGAACTCGCCTTCGAGATGCCGGCGATCAGCCGCGACATGATCGTTATCATCCAGGGCCTCGTCATCCTGTTCGCCGGCGCGCTCGAGCATATGTTCCGGCCCTACGTCCAGGCGTTGTTCGCCTCGCTCAGCCCGAAATCGGTCGGCATGGAAGCGGTCAAGGGGAAGGGCGCCTGAGATGGATTTCTTCAACGCCATCGTACAGGTCCTGGACTCGACCATCCGCCTGTCGGTGCCCTTGCTGCTCGCCTGTCTCGCCGGCCTCTACTCGGAGCGGGCCGGCGTCTTCGACATCGGGCTCGAGGGCAAGATGCTTGTCGGCGCCTTCGCCGGTGCGGCCGCCGCCTCGGTCTTCCACTCGGCCTATCTCGGCCTCGGCGTGGCCATCCTCATCTCGGTTGCCTTCGCGCTGATCCACGGCTTTGCCTCGATCACCCATCGCGGCAACCAGATCGTCTCGGGTGTCGCGATCAATTTCATTGCCGCCGGATCGACGATCATGCTCGGCCAGGCCTGGTTCCAGCAAGGCGGGCGCACGCCGGCGCTGGCCGCCGGCGAGCGCTTCGAGGCAATCATCTGGCCGGGCGCGGAGGCGTTCAGGAGCGTGCCGATCCTCGGGCCGATCTATTCGGAACTCATCTCCGGCCATTCCGTGCTGGTCTATCTCGCCTTCCTGGCCGTGCCGTTCACCTGGTGGGTGCTGTTCCGCACCCGCTTCGGCTTGCGCCTGCGCGCCGTCGGCGAGAACCCGGCGGCGGTCGATACCGCCGGCATATCGGTCGCCTGGCTGCGCTACCGCGCCCTGATCTGCACCGGCGTCCTCACCGGCATTGCCGGCGCCTATCTGTCGATGGTGCAGAATGGCGGCTTCGTGAAGGACATGACCGCCGGCAAGGGCTATATCGCGCTGGCCGCGCTGATCTTCGCCAAATGGAAACCGGTCAACGCCATGTTTGCCTGCCTGCTGTTTGGCTTCCTCGACGCGGCGTCGATCCGCCTGCAAGGCACGCCGCTGCCGCTGATCGGCAAGGTGCCGGTGCAATTCATGCAGGCGCTGCCCTATGTGCTGACCGTCATCCTGCTTGCAGGCTTCATCGGCAAGGCAATCCCGCCGCGCGCCGGCGGCGTGCCGTATGTCAAGGAACGCTGATCTATCATGGCTCATGATCTGTTCGATGCGGCGAAAGCCGCCATGGCCAAGGCCTATGCGCCCTATTCGAAATTTCCGGTCGGCGCGGCGTTGCGCACCGAGGACGGCCGTGTCTTCACCGGCGCCAATGTCGAGATCGCGTCCTATCCGGAGGGCTGGTGCGCCGAAACCACCGCGCTCGGCCACTACGTCATGGGCGGCGGCGGCAAGATCACGGAAATCGCCGTGATCGCCGAACGCGTGGCAAAATGCTCGCCCTGCGGCGGCTGCCGGCAGCGGCTGGCGGAATTCTGCCGGCCGGAGACGAAATTCTATCTCTGCGATGATAGCGGCGTGGTTGAGACCGTGACCATGGGCGAGTTGCTGCCATACGGGTTTGAAGGCGATGTGCTGAAATGAAGGAAGCGCTCGATCACCTCGTCGAAAGGCTGGACGGGCTGGCGCCGACCACCGCCTTGGTGCTGGGGTCAGGGCTTGGCGGGCTTGTCGACCAGGTCGAGGATGCGGTGCGCATCTCCTACGCCGACTTGCCGGGGTTTCCCCGAAGCGGAGTCAGCGGCCATGCCGGCGAGGTGGTGGCGGGGCTCTTTGCCGGCACGCCGGTGCTGATGCTGTCCGGCCGGGCGCATTATTACGAGCACGGCAACGCGGCGGCGATGCGGCCGGCACTCGAGGTGCTCGCCGGCCTCGGCATCTCCAGGCTGATCCTCACCAACGCCGCCGGTTCGGTCGATCCCGGGATGGGCCCGGGCTCGGTGATGCTGATCACCGATCACATCAATTTCTCGGGCTCCAACCCGCTGATCGGCGAACCGAGCGACCGCCGTTTCGTCGGCCTGACCGAAGCCTACGACGCCGCTCTCCGCTCCGCCATCGAGCAGGCGGCGAAGGCCACCGGTACCACGCTGCACAAGGGCGTCTATATGTGGTTCTCCGGCCCATGCTTCGAGACGCCCGCCGAGATCCGCATGGCGCGCGTCATGGGCGCCAACGCGGTCGGCATGTCGACGGTGCCGGAGGTCATTCTCGCCCGCTTCCTTGGGCTGCGCGTCGCCGCGTGTTCGGTCGTGACCAACCTTGCCGCCGGCATGACCGGAGCCGAGCTGTCGCACCAGGAGACCAAGGACATGGCGCCGGTCGGCGGCGCGCGGCTGGCGACCATTCTGCAGCGTGTTTTTCAGGACGGGCTTCCGGAGCACAAGGTCGACGCCTGATGCTTCCACAGGAAATCATCCGCCGCAAGCGCGATGGCCAGAAGCTCTCGGCTGAGGAGACAGCGTTCTTCATCGAGGGTCTGACCGCCGGCACAGTCACCGACGCGCAGGTCGGCGCCTTTGCCATGGCGGTGTTCTTCAACGGCATGAGCCGCGACGAGGCGGTGGCGCTGACTATGGCGATGCGCGATTCCGGCGATGTGCTCGACTGGTCGGATCTGCCCGGCCCGGTCACCGACAAGCATTCGACGGGCGGCGTCGGCGACAACGTCTCCTTGATGCTGGCGCCGATCGTCGCTGCCTGCGGCGCCTATGTGCCGATGATTTCCGGCAGGGGTCTCGGCCATACCGGCGGCACGCTGGACAAGATGGATGCCATCCCCGGCTATATCAGCCAGCCGGATGTTGCGCGCTTCCGCAAGACCGTGCTCGAAACCGGCTGCGCCATCATCGGCCAGACCGCCGATCTGGCACCCGCCGACGCCAGGCTCTACGCGATCCGCGATGTGACGGGAACGGTGGAATCGGTGCCGCTGATCACCGCCTCGATCCTGTCGAAGAAGCTGGCGGCCGGCCTTGGTTCGCTGGTGCTCGATGTCAAGGTCGGCAACGGCGCCTTCATGGAGAAATCGCGCGACGCAACCGCACTGGCCAACAGCCTGGTCGACGTCGCCAATGGCGCCGGCCTTAAGGCCTCGGCGCTGGTCACCGGCATGAACGAGCCGCTGGCGTCCGCCGCCGGCAATGCGGTCGAGGTGCGCAACGCCGTCGATTTTCTCACCGGCCGCTTTCGCGACCGGCGGCTGGAGGACGTGACGCTGGCGCTGGCCGCCGAGATGCTGCAATCGGCAGGCCTGGTGTCGTCCAACCAGGACGGCCTGCGCCGCGCCGCCGAAACGCTGGCCGGCGGCCGCGCCGCTGCCGTCTTCGCGCGCATGGTGGCGGCACTGGGTGGTCCCGTCGACTTTGTCGACAATCCGGAAAAATATTTGCCGAAAGCGGCAACGGAATTCGCGGTCAAGGCGAGCGCGAACGGCTTTGTCACCGGCATCGCGACCCGCGAGATCGGGCTTGCCGTGGTCGGGCTTGGCGGCGGGCGGACGCGGCCCGACGACAGGATCGATCACGCCGTCGGCATCACCAGGCTGTTGCCGGTCGGTGCTGAAGTGCGGGCCGGCGAAGCGCTGGCGCTGGTCCATGCCCGTAATACCGGGGATGCCGAAGCGGCCGCGGCCGCCGTGCTTTCGGCCTATATGATCGGCACTTCCAGACCGGCCACGGAGAAAACCGTCATCCGGCGGATCCTGCCGCGCGGGTAGAGCCATTCCGATGGTATCGGATGGGCTCTATCGTTCTTTGGACCACGATCTTGTCCGAAAACCGGTCCCCACTTTTCGCTGGCGCGGACCTGCGGTTCGGGATCACGTTCTACTGAACCAGCAGCAGCTTGCCGTCTTCGACCTGGTATTTTTCGAGCCGCTGCAGAAAGCTCATGCCGATCAGGTTGGTGTGCAGCGCCCTGTCGTCGAGCACGACGGCCTCGACGCCCTCGACGGTGATCTTGCCGATCTGCAGGCGATCAATCGTCACCACGGCGGCCTTGATCGCACCATTGGCGGTGTTGACCTGATGGCTGAAGTCCGTCGAATTGAGCGAGATGCCGATCCTGCGCGCAGTCGAGGTGTTGATGGCGACGAGCGTGGCACCGGTATCGATCATGCCGTCGATCTGGCGGCCGTTCAACTTGAAGACCGACATGAAATGCCCGCGCGAGTCCGCGGTGACGACGACCTTGCGGCCGAGCGGCTGCGGCGTTGTGGGCCTGTCCGGGACGGCGGCGAGATTCAGGTCGGTTTGTGTGTCGGCCGGCCTGGCTCCGATGGCGGATTTCAACAGCCGCTCGATTACCTGTGAATTGGACTGATACACGATCGGCAGCGATGCCGACGTTCCGGCAAACACGCCAAGGATGAGGAGCTTGCGCAGCATGGACCGGCCTTTGTGGTTGCCGATCCTTAGTCCGACATGGTGATTGCCGCTTTAACGAGTGCGGAAACCAGCCGTTTGCGTAAACAATCGGTAAACGGATCTATTTGGTGCCGTACATGCGGTCGCCGGCATCGCCGAGACCCGGCATGATGTAGCCCTTTTCGTTGAGCTGGCGGTCGATGGAAGCGGTGAAGACCGGAACATCGGGATGCGCCTGGGTAAACCGCTCGAGGCCCTCTGGTGCCGCCAGCAGGCAGAGGAAGCGGATGTTGGTGGCACCGCGGCCTTTCAGCTTGTCGATCGCCGCGATCGCCGAATTGGCGGTCGCCAGCATCGGATCGACGACGATCACCAGCCGGTCGGCGAGGTCGCCCGGCGCCTTAAAGAAATACTCGACCGCTTCCAGCGTCTCGTGGTCGCGATAGAGGCCGATATGGGCGACACGCGCCGCCGGCACCAGATCGAGCAGGCCTTCGAGCAAGCCGTTGCCGGCGCGCAGCACCGAGGCGAAGACCAGTTTTTTGCCCTCCAGCGTCGGCGCCTCCATCGTTTCGATCGGCGTCTCGATCGTCGTCGTCGTCAGTTCCAGGTTGCGGGTGACCTCGTAGCCGAGCAGCAGCGAGATCTCGCGCAGCAGCCGCCGGAAGCCGGCCGTCGAGGTTTCCTTCTTGCGCATGATGGTCAGCTTGTGCTGGACAAGCGGATGGTCGACGACGGTGACGCCCTTCATGGTGTTCTCCAACTGCGCAGGTGAATAGTGGATGGTGAATGGTGAATAGTGAATAGTGAACTGGTTTGCGAGTCCTTGGTTGCGCGGAAAGCTCGCGGTTGACGAACCGAAGCGCCGGGTGAACCATTCACCATTCACCATTCACCTGCCCTTGGCGCCGAGTCTGCCCAGCAGCACCGCCCTGGTCTTCCTGTCGACGAAGGCTGCCTCGATGGCCGTCCTGGTGACGGCGGTGAGCGCCTTGTCGTCCATCGCAAAATGCTCGGCAGCGATGTCGTATTCGCGTTTCAGCGAGGTCCAGAAATAGGGCGGGTCATCGGAGTTGAGCGTCACCTTGCAGCCCGCTGCCCGCAAGGCGGGGAAGGGATGGTCGGCGAAGCTGTCGAAGATTTTCAGGGCGATGTTGGAGCCAGGGCAGCATTCGAGCACGACGCCTTCGTCGGCGATGCGCCGCACAAGCTCGGGGTTCTCGATGGCGCGCACGCCATGGCCGATGCGAGACGGGCGGATGTGGTCGAGTGCCGCCTCGACGCTCTCCCAGCCCATCAATTCGCCGGCATGGACGGTGATGCCGAGGCCGGCCTCGCGGGCGATCTCGAAGGCCCTGACATAATCTTCCAGGTCGCCTATCCGCTCGTCGCCGGCGACGCCGAAACCGGTGACCAGCGGATGCCCGCAGCGCGCGGCGAAACGCGCCGCCCGCTCGATCGATTCGACACCGAAATTGCGCACGCCGGTGACGATCATGCGGCCTTCGATGCCGGTCTTCGCCTTGGCGCGGGCCATGCCTTCGCCGAGCGCGTCGGTATAGGCCTTCGGCGACAGCCCGGCCTTGCTGGCATGGTCGGGCGAGGTGAAAACCTCGGAATAGATGGCGCCGTCGCGGGCGAGGCTGGTCAGGTAATGGTCGGCCAGCCGCGCATAGTCTTCTTCGGTGCGGAACAGGTCCGACGAGAAGTCGTAGGCGGCGAGGAAAGAGGTGAAGTCGTGCCAGACGAAGGAGCCGTCCTGGATGTAGGGCGAGGCATCCTTGCCGTATTTCTCAGCCTGGCGGAGGACGAGCTCAGGCGCCGCTGCCCCTTCGATGTGGCAGTGCAGTTCTGCTTTCAAAGGCATTCAATTATCCCGTCAGGCTTTTTCTTATGACGCAAGTTCCTGTCGAAAAACCGTGTGACACTTTTCCGGAACCTGCTTCGAAGCGCGGCCGAACACCGCGCCTTAAACAATAGCGCCCGCACCATCGATCGGCTATGGTCCCGCCGATTTTATGGCGGATCAAGACGATGTCGGTTGAAAGAACCACTGCTGCGGGCGGCATGGAAACCTCCTATGGTTTCAAGCGGGTAGGGCCAGGCGACAAGCAGTCTCTGGTCAATGATGTTTTCCACAAGGTGGCGAACCGCTACGACCTGATGAACGACCTGATGTCGGCCGGGTTGCATCGGTTGTGGAAGGACGCCATGGTCGCCTGGCTCAATCCACCGAAGCGGCCGGGCTGGAGCGTTCTCGACGTTGCCGGCGGCACCGGCGATGTCGCCTTCCGCATCGTCGAGGCGAGCGGCAGGCACGCTCATGCAACGGTTCTCGATATCAACGGCTCGATGCTCGCCGTCGGCCGCGACCGGGCCGAGAAAAAGGGCCTGTCGGCAAATACCGATTTCGTCGAAGCCAATGCCGAGGAACTGCCTTTTGCCGACGCTACTTTCGACGCCTACACCATCGCTTTCGGCATCCGCAACGTGCCGCGCATCGATGTGGCGCTTGCCGAAGCCTATCGCGTGCTGAAGCCTGGCGGGCGCTTTCTCTGCCTTGAATTCTCCGAGGTCGAGATGCCGCTGCTCGACAAGGTCTATGAAGCATGGTCGTTCAACGCCATTCCGCGGATCGGCAAGGCGGTGACCGGCGATGGCGAGCCATATTCCTATCTGGTCGAATCGATCCGCAAATTTCCCAATCAGCAGAATTTCGCGGCGATGATTTCGCGCGCGGGCTTCGAGCGCGCCTCGTTCCGCAACTACTCCGGCGGCATCGCCGCGCTCCACTCGGGCTGGAAGCTTTGAGGCTGGCCCGTATCTTTCGTACTCAATGTGCTCTTCGCCGGTCTCGGAAATCGGCGGGGCAAAGCCAGCCATGAGCAGCATCGGCGCTGGTTTCAGGCTCGTACGGGCCGGCTGGGTGCTGGTCCGCGAGGGTGTCATCGCGGCTTTGCCCGGTGACGAGCTCTTCGGCTTGCCGAAATTCGGCTGGCGCATGGCCCGGCTGTTCACCCGCCGTCGCGCGCTTGCCTATGAGCGCGGCGACAGGCTGGCCAAGGCGGTCGTGCGGCTCGGCCCGTCCTACGTCAAGCTCGGCCAGTTCCTGGCGACACGGCCGGATGTCGTCGGAAACGATATCGCGCTTGATCTCGCCATGCTGCAGGACAAGATGGAGACGTTTGCGAAGGCCGAGGCCGTTGCAGCGATAGAAGCCTCGCTCGGACGCAAGATCGAGGAGCTCTATGTCAGTTTCGGCGAGGCCGTCGCCGCCGCCTCGATCGCCCAGGTTCATACCGCCGAAGCCCTGCAGGACGGCGTCATTACCCGGGTAGCAGTAAAGGTCATCCGGCCGGGCGTGCGCCGCCGCTTCTTTCGCGATCTCGAGAGCTATTTCCTCGCCGCCCGGCTGCAGGAAAAATACATCCCGTCGTCGCGCCGGCTGCGGCCGGTCGAGGTGACCGAGACACTGGCCCAGACGACCAAAATCGAAATGGATTTGAGGCTGGAGGCGGCGGCTTTTTCGGAGCTCGGCGAGAATACCAAGGACGATCCCGGCTTCCGTGTGCCGTCGGTCGACTGGGAGCGCACCGGTCGTGACGTGCTGACCATGGAATGGGTCGACGGCATCAAGATGAACGATGTTGCCGGCCTTGCCGCCGCCGGCCACGACCTGAAGGCGATTGCCGCCAACCTCGTTCAGTCGTTTCTGCGCCATACGCTGCGTGACGGTTTCTTCCACGCCGACATGCACCCGGGCAACCTGTTTATAGAGGCCGACGGCACCATCGTCGCCGTCGATCTCGGCATTGCCGGCCGGCTCGGCAGGAAGGAGCGCCGGTTCCTCGCCGAAATCCTCTACGGCTTCATCACGCGCGATTACCAGCGCGTCGCCGAAGTTCATTTCGAGGCCGGCTACGTGCCGCGCCAGCACAATGTCGCGGCTTTCGCCCAGGCGATCCGGGCGATCGGCGAACCGATCCACGGCCAGCCGGCCGAGACCATCTCGATGGCCAAGCTGTTGACGCTGCTGTTCGAGGTGACCGACCTCTTCGACATGGCGACGCGGTCCGAGCTGGTGCTGCTGCAGAAGACCATGGTCGTTGTCGAAGGCGTCGCCCGCACCCTCGACCCGGCCTTCAACATGTGGAAGACGTCGGAGCCGGTGGTGAGCGGCTGGATTGCCCGCAATCTCGGCCCGCGCGCCCTGCTGGCCGATGCGCGCGACGGTGCCAACGCGCTGCTGGCGCTGGCCCGTCAGGCGCCGGACCTCGCAGCCCGTACCGAGCGGCTGTCGCGCGAAATCGACTTGATGGCCGAAAACGGCCTGCGCTTCGACGAGGGGACGGCGGACGCGATCGGCAAAGCCGAGGCGCGCCACACCCGCTCCGGCCGGCTGGCGCTGTGGGTGATCGCGCTGACGCTGGTGTATATCGCCTGGCGTATATTCTAGCGCTTGTTGCAAAGTGATTGCATTGCTATCATTGCACTCAGCAATTCCGGGCAAGGTGCAATCAGATGGCCAGCATCACGATCCGCAACCTTGATGACGAGGTCAAGGACCTGCTGCGCCGACTGGCGGCGGAGAATGGCCGGTCGATGGAAGACCAAGCGCGGGTGATGATCCGCGCAGCGGTCGAAGGTCAGTTCGGTTCGGCCGGTCGCATCGACCAGATCGAGAAAACACTGCGCGAACTGACGAGTTCGCAGAGTCCGGCAACGTCGGTGGTCGCCGTCTCCAGCCCGCGAGGCATCCTCTCCGGCAAGCGCATCCTGCTGATCATCGGCGGCGGCATCGCCGCCTACAAGGCGCTCGACCTGATCCGCCGGCTGCGCGAGCGCGGTGCGGCAGTGCGGGTGGTGATGACCGCGGCGGCGCAGGAGTTCGTCACTACGCTGTCGGCCGGGGCGCTGTCCGCCGACCATGTTTTCACCGAACTGTTCGATCGGCAGGACGAGCACGACATCGGCCATATCAGGCTGTCGCGCGAGGCCGACCTTTTGGTCGTGGCGCCGGCCACCGCCGACCTGATGGCAAAGCTCGCCAACGGCCACGCCAACGACCTTGCCTCGACGGTGCTCATCGCCACCGACAAGGAGGTTTTGATGGCGCCGGCGATGAACCCGAAAATGTGGGCGCATCCGGCGGTCCGCCGCAACCGCGCGATGCTGGGCAAGGACGGCGTCGCATTCGTCGGCCCGGCGAAAGGCGAGATGGCCGAAAGCAACGAGGTGGGCGAGGGCCGCATGGCCGAGCCGCTGAAGATCGTCACCGCGATCGAGGCGCTGCTCGACAGCCGGCCAAAGCCGCTGGCAGGCAGGAGGATCATCGTCACTTCCGGACCGACGCATGAACCGATCGACCCGGTGCGCTACATCGCCAACCGCTCGTCGGGCAAGCAGGGCCACGCCATCGCGGCGGCGCTGGCCAGGCTCGGCGCCGACGTGCGTCTCGTCTCCGGCCCGGTCGGCATTGCCGATCCGGCCGGCGTCGCCACGCTGCACGTCGAAACCGCCGTCGAGATGAAGGACGCGGTCGAGCAGTTGCTGCCGGCCGACGCGGCGGTGTTCGTCGCGGCTGTCGCCGACTGGCGCACTCAAAGTTCGGCCGGGGAAAAGATCAAGAAGATGGCGGGCGAGGGGCCGCCCTCGCTGCAGATGGTGGAAAATCCCGATATTCTTGCCGGTGTCGGGCACCACAAAAAGCGGCCGATGCTGGTGGTCGGTTTCGCCGCGGAGACGCAGGATCTGGTCAGGAATGCCGAGGCCAAGCTCGCAAAAAAGGGCGCCGATCTTATCGTCGCCAATGATGTCTCGCATGAAGATGGTTCCCCGGGCGTGATGGGCGGCGACCGCAACAAGGTGCGAATCGTCTCGAAGGCCGGCGTCGAGGAATGGCCGGAGATGAGCAAGGACGAGGTGGCGACGCGGCTCGCGGCACTAATCGCCGACCGGCTGAAGACGGTCGTTGTCTAGTCAATCTCCCCCACGGAGATTGACAGCTTCGCCGGCTTCGTGTCGGTCGTCCCCGAAATCCGCAGGGCGGCGAGGCATCCCAGGATGCCGAGCGGTATGAAGGCGAGGAACAGCCAGGCGGCGACGTTCGCCGCGGCCTCGCGGTTCAGGCCTTCGGAAAAGCCGCTGGCGTTGGCGACGATGCCGGTCAGTGCCGCACCCACGGCATAACCGATGCGCTGCATGGTCGGCACAGCGGCCGAGGCGATCGTCTGCTCGCCTTCCTTGGCCGATGCCACGATCACACGCGTGACGAACGGCCAGGCGATGCCGAAACCGCCGCCTTGCAGCAAGGCACAAAGCAGGATCAACGGGATAGAGCCGGCCGGCACCGTATAGGCGAAACCGGCGACGCCCGTGGCGATCATCAGCGCCCCGCCGACGATGATCAGCCGCTCTCGCTCTGGCGGCGCATTGGCGACGAGGATCGACAGGATCGACCAGGCGATCGATTCGGCGGCGATGATGTAGCCGGTGGTCAGGATCGGAATGCCTTGCAGGCTGGTCAGAAGCAGCGGCCCGTAGACCGCGAACGAGCAGGTCGCCACCGAAAACGCCGCGACCATGGTCATGCCCGCGCCGACCGGCGAGCGCCATGAGAACAGCCGCGACGGGAACAGGCGCGAGCGCGGCTTCAGTGCGTCGATATAGATAAACAGCGCCAGGCCGATCAGGCCGAGGGTGAGCAGCAGCGACGAGCGCAGCAGGGCGATGTCGACGCCGGCAGTGGCAATCAGCACGACGCTGCCGGCGAGGCAGCCAAGTGCCGCAAAGGGGAAGGGCGGCGCCGAGCCGCCCTTCGCCTGCGGCCTCGTTGCTTCAGGCGTATCGAGCACGAGGAAGCTTGCCAGCGCCATGGCCGTGCCGCCGAGGGTGAAGACGCCGAAGGCCCAGCGCCAGGACGAGAATTCGGTCATGACGGCGCCGAGCACCGGCCCGCTGAAGGCGGCGACACCCCAGATCGCCGACATGACGCCGAAAAGCTGCGGCCAGATCGCGCGGGCAAACAGCCGCTCGACCGAGACGAAGGCCAGCGACACCAGCGCGCCGCCACCGAGCCCTTCGATCAGGCGGCCGCAGAGGAACAGCGGCATCGAAGGCGCGGTGGCGCAGACCAGCGCGCCGACGGCATAGAGCATTGCGGCGACCATCATGTTGGTACGCAGCGCGACATAGCTCACCAGCCGTCCGGCGGCCGCACCGGCAACGATGGCGCCGAACTCGTAGATCGCCAGCGACCAGCCGACCAGTTGCACGCCGGCGAGGTCGCCGACCATGGCCGGCATGACCGTTGCTACCATGGTTTCGTTGGTGGCGTGCAGCAGGATGCCGAGGCCGATAAAGCAGAAGCGCGCCAGGTCGCCGCTCGCCCACAGCGCGCGCCAATCGACCCCGTTTGTGCTTGTTTTGGTCATCCAGCCCCCCGAGCTTCCCTAGACGCTGGTCTAAAATATTGGAGCGCTCTTCGTCTCCAAATGGGCACGCGGCGCTTCGGGGACGGCTTGTAAAACCTCAACCGCAGTTGAGTTCAAGCGGTTTCCGGTGTGCTGAGATGATGATGTAGGCCGGAAGCCAGGGTGATCGTGCATCTCGGCTCCACGATCAACCCGCTCTGCGGCGCAACTGATACTGGCTGACGCCGATTGCGATGTTCACGCCGTTCTACCAATCGATTTAGCAGCACCTCAACCGACGCATATCCCAGATACTGGTTGCCAGCTTCCGCAAATATGGTTAATATATTAGCAAGAAGAAATATTCCCGCTTACAGTCGTACTGGAGCACGACAATGGGCGCTGCCGATTTGCGCAGGCCAAGTATTGCGGCGATTCTGTGCGCCGCAGAGGGCCCTTCATCCGAAAGAGTCTTGTCACCCGAAAGAGTCTTGGGAGGCCCGGCGGCTTAAAGCCGTTGCTGGCGGCCTCATAACTTCCGCATCCCCCACAGCATAATCGATCGAACCGAATCGAGGGCTTTGTTGCGCCCTCATGCTGCCGACCAGTGCCAGAGATGGCCTGCGCAGCACCCTCTAGCTCTGGCAAAATCGGAGGAAAACATGATTATTGGATGTAGATGTAGTGGTTTAAAGGTGGCCGCGGCTGCGGCTTTCATGGGTGGGGCACTGTTGCTTGGAACAGGCGGAGCGCTAGCGCAGACCTGTCCCGGCGTATCGCAGACACAGTGCACGGACTTCTGCGGCACCGCTGGCGTGGCCTCCTGTACAAAGACGGGGTCGGTTCCGGACTGCGTGTGCAATGAGACCACGAAGGATGTGAATGGCAATGCGTTCGGCACGGCAACGCAGGATACGGCTGAAGGCCAAGGCAACATTGGCAACAAGACCGAGACGGCCTGCGAGGGTAATCCCGGCCACTGCAAGTAGTAATATCCGAAATTTTCGAATAAACATCTATGTATTTGGCTGTTGACGGGTTTATTCTATAGGTTCGTAGAATTCCTCTGCGGCACTGCCAAGTGCAGATTAAAGAGCTGGAAGGGACTACCTTTCCCTTCCGGCTCAGAGGTGGTCAGAACATGATGCGCAGCGTTTTGTTCGTTACGGTAATCCTCGGCGCGGCGGTAACGCCCGGGAGTTCCATGGGACCGACACCATCGGTGACTTCC
This sequence comes from Mesorhizobium sp. M0816, assembly GCF_040320005.1. Taxonomy (NCBI): domain Bacteria; kingdom Pseudomonadati; phylum Pseudomonadota; class Alphaproteobacteria; order Hyphomicrobiales; family Phyllobacteriaceae; genus Mesorhizobium; species Mesorhizobium sp. M0816. Next base: position 52,887 of record NZ_JAMYOT010000006.1, read on the forward strand.
GGCCAGGTTTTGTCGGCCTTCAATCAGCTCTCAGCTCTCCTCGAGCCGTCCTCCATCCGGCCCGATACCCCCGCCTATCGCTCGCAAGCCGTGGAGCGCGGCGATATCGTCACAACGGTGCAGGCGGCTGGCACGCTGAACGCGCTAGTTATGGTGGAAGTCGGTTCTCAGCTCTCGGGTCGGGTGAAGGAACTCTATGTCGACTTCAACTCCAAGGTCACCAAAGGCCAGGTGATAGCCCGGGTTGAGCCGGAGATTTACGAAGCGAGAGTAGCGCAAGCCCTTGCCGAACGGGAGATGGCGCAAACGCAGGTTTCGGTACATCGGGCGCAGATCGAGCGGGCCAGGGCAGAGATGGAGACCGCCGAGGCCAGATATGATTCTGCAGCCGCACAGACTACACGCGCCGAAATCGCGCTCGATGGTGCGGCGCAGGAAGTGAACCGCAAACGTTCCCTGGCTAAGCAGAAGATCATCGCGGTGGGAGAATGGGAGCGGGAGAATACCGCGCACAATTCTGCCAAGGCGCAGGCGACTGCCGCCCAGGCCGAGGAACTGTCGCAATCGGCAGTCGTTCGAGCCGCCAAGGCGACCCTCAACATGGCAGAAGCGGAGCTCGCCAACACGCTTGCCCAGGTGAAGCAGAAGGAAGCGGTGCTTCAGCAGGCCCAAATTGATCTTGACCGCACCTATGTACGCGCGCCGGTCACCGGCACAGTGGTCAATCGCGCCGTCAGTGGCGGTCAGACCCTGGCGGCTAGCCTGCAGACCCCGATACTGTTCACCATAGCTCAAGACCTGACTGAGATGCAGGTGGAAGCTTCCGTGGTGGAAGCCGACATTAGCCGTTTTGCGCTCGGGCAGCCGGTTACTTTCACTGCCGATGCCTATCCCGACCGAATTTTCACCGGCACGGTAAAACAGATACGCAAGGCACCGCAGGTCGTTCAAAACGTCGTCACATACATAGTGGTGGTCGGTACGCAAAATTCCGATGAGCTGCTGTTGCCCGGCATGACCGCCAATCTGAGCGTGGTAATGGCCAAGCGACAGGGGGTCTTGAAAGTGCCCAATGCGGCCCTGCGTTTTCGGCCGCCGAGTGATACCGGGGACGAGGCGCGATCAACCGCGCCGGCCATTGCCAAAACGGGCGTAGAGGCGGGAAGCCCGGGCGAGGTATTTGTATTTGGGCCAGACCGCGAGCCGAAGCTTGTCTCGCTCCGGCTTGGAATCACCGACGGTCGTGCAACAGAGGTGCTGGCAGGCGACCTGACTGAGGGGCAGCAGGTCATTACGGGGCTTGCTACTGCTCCGCGTCGGGACGATGACGCGTCTTCCGTCCTGGTCAAGTTCCGGTTGTGGTGAGGTATTCATGGCTCTGATTGACGTCGACCGGCTGCGCCATTGCTACCGTGTTGGCGGAGAGCCGGTGTGGGCGCTCGAAGGGGTGAGCATGACGATTCAACGAGGCGAATTCGTCGCGGTGATCGGATCTTCAGGATCGGGCAAGTCTACCTTCATGAACATACTGGGCTGCCTCGACAGTCCGAGTGAAGGCCGCTATCGGCTGAACGGGGTAAACGTCGGTGGACTCCATCACGATGAACTCGCTGCGATCCGCAATAGGAACATCGGTTTCGTGTTTCAGTCGTTCAATCTGCTGCCGCGGGCCAGCGCACTAGAAAATGTGGAACTGCCGCTTGTCTATCGCCGCATGTGGGCTGGTGAGCGGCGGCGCGCAGCGCTGGCGATGCTGGCCAAGGTAGGGCTCGCCGATCGGGCCAGACATACTCCTGCCGAACTCTCGGGCGGACAACAGCAGCGCGTTGCCATTGCCCGCGCCCTGGTGACGGAGCCTTTACTTTTACTGGCCGATGAACCCACTGGTGCGCTCGACAGCCAGACAGGGCTGGAGATCATGGCAATTTTCCGCCGACTCAATGGAGAGGGCCTGACCATTGTGCTGGTCACCCATGAGGCTGAGATAGCTGCCCATACGGATCGCATTGTAGCCTTTCGAGACGGCCGCGTTCTGTCAGACACCCCTGTCATACAGCAGGTCCGACCTTTGGATGACACTCGCCGTCTAGCGCTGGCGTACAACAATGTCCGGTAGCACAAGAACCGCCCTGCGATCATTACGCTCCCATCATATGCGCAGCGCGCTCACCATGTTGGGCATCATCATCGGTGTGGCCGCTGTCGTGGTGATGATCGCGATCGGGGTTGGTGCGCGCGAACGGATCACTGCGCAGATCCGCAGCCTCGGCGCCAACCTCATCAGCGTCAGTCCGGGCAGTGCGAAGATGGGCAGCGTCCGCCTTGGGGCCGGTGGCGCGCCGCGGCTGAGTGAAGAGGACGCGGCGGCGATCGGAATGGAAATCCCCGGCGTCGTGGTGGCGGCGCCACTCCTCTACGCCCGCGAGCAGTTCACGATCGGCTCCGCCAATTGGCAAGGCGTGCTTCGCGGCGTGACGCCGGAATATTTCTCAGCGCGCGAGTGGAGGGTTGTTGCCGGGCAGGAGATGACCCCGGAGGACAACAACCGCGTCGCCAACGTGGTGCTCCTCGGAACGACGATGCGGGAGAAGTTGTTCGGAAAAGCCGATCCGCTGGGCGCCGCGATCCGCATCCGCGACGTGCCGTTCACGGTGATCGGACTGCTGGAGCGGAAGGGCCAGAGCGTGTGGGGCGATGATCAGGACGATGTGGCACTTGTGCCGCTGAGGACGGCGCGACGTCAGTTCATTGGCACGAGCCGTGCCAATCCGACCTTCGTACACAACATCACCGTCAAGTTCGCCGATTGGACCTCGGCCGAGGGCACGATGGCAGCGATCCGCCAACTCCTGTGGCAGCGTCACCGGTTGCGGACAGGTCAGGAAGACAGCTTCATGGTGAGCAACCTCGCCGAAGCTGCGAATGCCGAAGGTTCGACCACACGCGTGGTGTCGCTGCTGCTTTCGGCGGTGGCCTCAATTTCGCTGGTCGTGGGCGGGATCGGCATCATGAACATCATGCTGGCGACGGTGACGGAGCGGGTCCGCGAGATCGGACTGCGGCTTGCGGTGGGCGCGCGACGGCGAGATATCCTTGCCCAGTTTCTCGTTGAGGCAGCAACGCTTGCCCTGCTCGGGGGTATTCTAGGTGCTGGTATTGGGATTGTTGCTGCAATCGCCGTTGGGTCTATCGCTCAATGGCCGGTGATCATCGATCTCAGCGCCGTCCTGCTGGCTATCGGCTTTGCCGCGGCTGTAGGCGTCTTTTTCGGCTACTATCCCGCCCGCAAGGCCGCAAGCCTACAGCCGATCGAAGCGCTGCGCGCAGAATGAGTTTGGCGCCACCGCGCGATCATCGGTCAATTTCGAAGCCGCAAGGCGCCCAATCAAAAGGCTGCCACGCGCCGGCGACTACGCGGCGCGGAACCGTCCTATCCCGGCGCATGATGAAAGGCCACGGGCCGTATTTGCCACAGGCCGCTATTTGAACGAATGGATCAGGTCCAGCGAAGTGACGGCGACCGCCAGGTTGACGCCGGTCTGTGCCTGGACACTGAGCGGCTGCAGCGAAAAGGCGCTGTCGAGGCCGCCGACCAGGAGATTGGCGCCGCCACCGGTGACCACGCTGGCCTCGGCGTTCACGCCATAATAGCTGCCGGCAAGGTCGCCTTCATCGTGGTTGCGGGTCGCCGCCAGGACCGCCCATACCAGCTGGCCCTGATGCGTCCGGCCGACATCGACGCCGAGCTTGGAAATCACCCCGGTATAGACTTCGGAGGGGCCGCCACGATGCGGACGAAAGACACAGGAAACACCCTTGTTGGAGGTGACGAGATAGGCCGTGCCGCCGTCGATGGTGCAGTCGAGCACGCCGAGCTGGAGTTTGCTGGCGCTGGCGGGAGCGGCAACGACGGTCGTGGCGAGAACAGCGGCACAAGCGAGTTTCTTGATCATGGCAGGGTCCTTTCGAAATTGCCTTGTACAAACGGCTGAGCACGCCGAGCGTTCCGCCGAAAACTTGGCGCCAGCAAGGCGAAGCTAAACGCAGGGTTGTCGGAGTGCGGAAACGGAGGCCCGATTAACCGGCCGCTCAGCCGGCACTGGTGCGGGCCAGGCCGTCCTTGGCCGGCTGGTAGGTCGGATTGAGGTGCACGGCCTCGCGGTAGGATTTCGCGGCCCTGACCTTGTCGCCGCGCCGCTCGTAGATCAACGCCTGGTTGGACCAGGCCTCGGCATTCTTGCCGTCGAGCTTGATCGCCATGTTGAAGTCGGCGAAGGCATTGTCCTCGTCGTTCATGGCAAGGTAGGAGAGGCCGCGTCCATTGTAGGGCTCGGAGGCGTCCGGCGCCAACGAAATGGCGGTCGAGAAATCCTCGATGGCAAAGGCGTGCTGGCCCTGGCTCTGGTAGATCAGGCCGCGATTGTGATAGGCGCGCGCATCGGTCGTGTCGAGCTGGATGGCTTTCTGGAAATCGTTGAAGGCTTCCTGGACCCGGCCCGCCCTGCGGTAGAGATTGCCGCGGCCGATATAGGCGGCGTCATAGTTGGAATTGATCTGGATCGAGCGATTGTAGTCGGCGAGCGCGCTCGCCTGATCGCCGAGGAAGCGCTGGATGAGCGCACGGTTCGAATAGGCCTGGTAAAAATTCGGATTGAGCTGGATGGCGGTGTTGAAGTCCTTCAGCGCCGCCTGGTACTGGCCGCCGCGGCCATAGGCCGAGCCGCGCACATTGTAGGCTTCCGGATCCTGGGGGTTGCGCTGGATCACCGCCGACAGCGAGGAGATGTTCTCGCTCGAGCCTTGCGCCTTGTCGATGTTGTTGAACTCGCCGGTCGGAACGCTCTGGCAGCTGGCAAGCGCCATCCCGGAAAGCAGGGCTGCCGTCAGGGCGAGGCCGCGCCACGCGGTTCTGCGCTCTACGGTGATTGCGTCCATGTCTGCCCTGTCCTTACTGCGCCGTCTGGTCCGTTCCCCCTCCGAACCGGCATCTCTCCCAACCGGTCCTCTCGGACCGGGTCGAACTCACAACAAAAAGGTGGCGGCGATTCCGCATCGCGCCACCTTGGATATCCTTGGAAAAGGACGAAAAATTGACGTCAGAACCGCGGCGGACGCGGAGCACCGGCACCGGCAGCACCGGCCGCGACCGGACGCGGGGTCATCGGCAGCAGGCCTTCGCGCTGGGCGCGCTTGCGGGCCAGCTTGCGGGCACGGCGCACGGCTTCCGCCTTTTCACGGGCGCGCTTCTCGGAGGGCTTTTCGTAATGTCCGCGCATCTTCATTTCGCGGAAGATGCCTTCGCGCTGCATCTTTTTCTTGAGCGCGCGAAGCGCCTGATCAACATTGTTGTCGCGGACGAGTACCTGCACGTGCAATCCTGTCTTTCGGGTTTGAAATCAACAGGCAAGCGGCTACAGCCGCAAGCCTCCGCGGCGCGTTACACCACGAATTGGGGCGGCTGATAGCAGAATCAAGGGGCTCTGTCCACAGCCGATTGAGAGGCGGTGCCGATCCCGAAACGAACAACCCGCCTCAGGGCCGTCCTTGGTGTGAATCAGCACCATATGGAGATTAGTAGCATAGCTGCCGGCACAAAGCAAGAACAAAATTCGCCTTGGGCCAGATAGGCGCCGCTACGCCGTGGCCAGGTGGAGCTGCTCGAAACCCTCGAAGAACTCGCCGTAGTCGCAGGTTATTTCCTCGCCGGCGGCGATGTCTCGAGTCGCGGTGGCCCCGCCATATTGCGAAAAGTCGGTGTTCGGCTTGTCGGCGTGGTTCATGAAGCGGCCATTGTCGACCTCATAGACCATGAAGCCCGGCCGGTCCGGACTGGGATAGGCATATCTGTCGAGCAATTCCTTGAGGTGCGGCGGCGCCGTCTCGTATCTTTCCATCGGGATCAGCCGGTCGAAGTCCGGATCGAGCCGCCAGATCTGCGCCCCTTTCCGGATCGGCTCGGCGGCGAACACGCCGACGCCTTCGATTGCGCTTGCAGCGATATAGGTCCTGATCAGCAGCATGTTTCCAACCCGTTTTCGAGGAGAAGACGGAATCGTCAAATCGCCGGGAAAAGCAAGACCGGTTTTTCCGGTATTGCGGCTGGCGGGCCGACGCCGACCGCGAAAACGCTTCACGTGCGGGTGATCGAGACACCGCCGTCGGCGAACAGTGCCGTGCCGGTGGTGAAGCTCGATGCATCGGAAGCCAGGTAAAGCGCCGAGCGGGCGATCTCCTCTGGCTCGGCGACGCGCTTCAAGGCATGCAGGTTTTCGACGAAGGCTCGCGATTCCGGTGTCTTGAACGTTGCCGAAGGCGTGTCGGTGCCGCCGGGCAGCAGCGCGTTGACCCGAACGCCCTTGGCGCCATATTCGGCGGCTAGAACCTGCGTCAGTCCGATCAACCCGGCCTTGCTGGCGGCATAGCTGGTCATGCCGGGCATGCCGACGGTGTGGCCGACGAAAGTGCAGGTGAAGATCAGCGATCCGCCGCCGCGTTCGACCATCGCCGGCACCTGATATTTCGCGCCAAGGAATGCGCTGGTCAGGTTGGTATCCAACGTTTCTCGCCAGCCCTCCAGCGAGAGGTCGGAAATCGGACCCATCTCGCCGACCGAACCGGCATTGTTGAAGGCGATATCCAGCCCGCCGAAGTTCTCGACCGCCACCTCGACAAGGGCTTTTGCATGGGCTTCGTCGCGAACATCGCCGGCAAGCGCAACGGCCGTACCGCCGGCGTCCGCGATTTCGGCTACGAGCGCATCGAGTTCGGCCTGGCGGCGGGCCGCGACGACCACCCTGGCGCCTTGCTCGGCAAAGAGCTTTGCCGTGGCGCGGCCGATGCCGGAACTGGCGCCGGTGACGATGGCGACTTTGTTGGCAAGTGTGAACATTTTCTGCATTCTTTTTTCGCGCCGGCTCCGGCCGGCAATTGGATGCTTGGTCGCAAATCGGGGCGGTGCGGACCACCCGATACTTGCGCAGGCATCTGCGAAGATTTCTTGACGCCGGAGGGGCAGAGGGCTACCAAGTCACCATTCAACCTTGCGGGTGGACGCGCCACCCATTCCAATGACCCCCCAAGACATAATGATCAAGTTGTTGGCCCCCGGCTTCGAGGGCGACAGCGAGTTGACGATCGCCCTTCAATCGGAATTTGGCAAAGGCTTTCCCCTTGAAAACCTCCGGCCGCTGCTGACGTCCGGCAACCTTCATACACAGGCCGCTGCCGCGTACTTGGTGGCCGAAGCCAATTCCAAAATGAGTTACAAGATGAATTGCGTCGTCGCGGAGATCGCCGATCTGCTCGACAGTGAATCTTCGGGTATCCGGTTCGACGCGATCGAGGCGCTTCTGGGATGCACGACGCCGGCCGATGGAGCCGTTCTCGGTCGCCTCATGCTGCGGCTGGATGACGAACATGCCGGTGTGCGGTGGAGGGTCGTCCAGTTCATCTGCCTTGCGGAGCGCTGGCAGCTAAGGCTTGCGGTGGAAAATGCCGCTACCCTGCGTCCGGACTCGGCTTTCAAGACACTGGTCAATGCTTATGGTCAATATAACATGCCGAGCGCCAAGGACCTGCCACGGTTGCTCGCGCATCCGGATGCCGTGTTGAGGCGCTTTGCTGCGGCAGTGGCTATTAGGCCGCGCCAGGTGATCGTCGAGCGCTTCGTGGCCATGGTGGAGCAGTCAGACGATGCGGAAATTCGTAAAATCGCCGCCGATTGCCGTGAGGGTTATTTGCGGCCGATCTATGCAATCGGGCCGTGCATCCTGAAGCGTGCTCCGGCTGACCCCTCAAAAGGCGAAGCTCAGAAGAGCGACCAGTGAAAGCACGGCGCAAAACGGCAAGCGCCGTCGCAAACAGGGGCAAGGCGACTATCGCCTAAGCAGCCAGCCGAGCCGATCGAGCGAAAATGCGTAGCTGACAGCGATCAGCAGGGCGACGGCAATGCCGGCTGTCGTGTAACCGGCCAGGTGGAATCCGGCAGCGCCGCCGAACAGGATGACGAGTTCGAGCACCAGCCGCAAACCGCCCGGCACCGGAACCGGCGCCCGCCCCGAGCGGCTCGGATCGTTCGGCACCGCGAAGATTCCCCAGAGCGCGGCGGCAACGAACGGCAATGCCACGGCAAGGATCCAGCGCCACATGCCCGCTGAGAGGCTCCAGCCCGCCATGCCGAGGCCGAGCAAAGCGGCGAGCTCCAGCAAGAAGCGCAATGTCAGATTCCACCAGACGTTACCCACCGCCATAATCCTCCGATCGTCAGGCGACGGATAGCGGTGGAAGGCAATTGCATCAACCTGCCCGGATGCGGCTTTTTCGCCACGGCGCAAAACGGCAAGCGCCGTCGCAAACAGTGCAAGGCTGGCAGCACGGTTTCGCTAGTGATACAAGCTCGCGCGCCGGGGCTGGCTGATCTGCCCGGCCGCCATTTGCGAGGCCTGCGACGTTGAAGAAATACTCGGTATTCGCCATCGCCCGCGAGGCCATGCGCGGCCATAAGGGTTGGGAGGAACAGTGGTCCTCGCCGGAGCCGAAGAAGGAGTACGACGTCATCATCGTCGGCGCCGGCGGCCACGGCCTGGCCACCGCCTATTATCTCGCCACCGTGCACGGCATCACCAATGTTGCGGTATTGGAAAAAGGCTGGCTCGGCGGCGGCAATACCGGGCGCAACACCACCATCATCCGCTCGAACTATCTCTACGACGAGAGCGCCGGCATCTACGACCATGCGCTGAAGCTGTGGGACGGGCTCAGCCAGGAGCTCAACTACAACGTCATGTATTCGCCGCGCGGCGTCATGATGCTCGCCCACAACATCCACGACATCCAGGTGCTGAAACGCCACGTCCATGCCAACCGGCTGAACGGCATCGACAATGAATGGCTGACGCCGGAGCAGGCCAAGGAATTCTGCCCGCCGCTCAACATTTCGCCCGGTGCGCGCTATCCGGTGATGGGCGCCTCCCTGCAGCGCCGCGGCGGCACGGCGCGTCACGATGCGGTTGCCTGGGGCTATGCGCGCGGCGCCTCGGCGCGCGGCGTCCACATCATCCAGAATTGCGAGGTCACCGGCGTCAAACGGGCGCCGAACGGCGCGGTCACCGGCGTCGAGACGACGCGCGGCTTCATCGGCGCCAGGAAGGTCGGCGTGGTTGCCGCCGGGCACTCATCGGTGATCATGAACATGGCCGGCGTGCGCATGCCGCTGGAAAGCTATCCGCTGCAGGCGCTGGTGTCGGAGCCGGTCAAGCCGGTGGTGCCTTGCGTGGTGATGTCGAACACCGTGCATGCCTATATCTCGCAATCCGACAAGGGCGAGCTCGTCATCGGCGCCGGCACCGACCAGTATGTCTCCTATTCGCAGACCGGCGGGCTGCACATTTTGCAGCATACGCTGGACGCCATCTGCGAGATGTTCCCGATCTTCACGCGCATGAAGATGCTGCGCTCATGGGGCGGCATCGTCGATGTGACGCCGGACCGTTCGCCGATCCTGGCCAAGACGCCGGTGCCCGGCCTCTATGTCAATTGCGGCTGGGGCACAGGCGGCTTCAAGGCGACGCCGGGTTCGGGCCATGTCTTTGCCCATACGATCGCCAGGGACGATCCGCACCCGATCAACGCGCCCTTCACCATCGAGCGCTTCCGCACCGGCCGCCTCATCGACGAGGCGGCGGCGGCGGCGGTGGCGCACTGATGATGACCGAGATGGCCGTCGCCATGCCGCTGATGCTCGCCGGCGAGCAAGGCCTGTTCCATATCCCCACGCCAGAGGAGGTGCGCCTGCAGCCCATCAGCCGCGCCGGCAATGAAGCGGATTGGCCGTTTTCCGTCGACGAGGGTGTACTCGCCTGCGCCTGGAGCGCCGGTCAGAGAGTGGTCACCTTTATGGAGAACCGGCCAGCCGATCTCGAGGAAGGCGAAAAATTCGAGCGGCGCTACGTCATCGTGACGACCGAACCGATGACGCTTTCGGTCGGCAATATGGCGTATCGCGACCTTTTCCGCCCGGTAGCCAGCATCGAGGAGCGCATCCGGCTGGTGGCGCCCTTCGTGACGATGGGCCAGAGGCTTTGCGACCAACCTGCCGGCGCTCGCGTCGGCCACGGCGAACTGTAGGACCAACCATGCTTCTCATCCGCTGCCCCTATTGCGAGGAAGAGCGTCCGGAGCTCGAATTCCGCAACGCCGGCGAGGCGCATATCGCGCGATCCCCAAACATCGCCGGCGAGAGCGACGACGATTTTGAAAAGTTCTTTTTCATCCGCTCCAATCCCAAGGGGATCATCTATGAGCGCTGGCGGCACATGCATGGCTGTGCGCGGTTCTTCAATGCCGTGCGCGACACCGTCAGCGACAGGTTCCTGATGACTTACAAGGCCGGCGAACCGAAGCCCACCAAGCTGCCGGGAGCCGCCAAATGAGCGCCACGTTCCGCATTGCCGGCGCCGGGCGGCTCAAACAGGCAAAGATAGCTGGCTTCAGCTTCGACGGCCGCCCCTATACCGGCATCGAGGGCGATACGTTGGCCTCGGCGCTGCTTGCAAACGGCGTCCATCTCGTCGGCCGCTCGTTCAAGTACCACCGGCCGCGCGGTTTTCTGTCGGCCGGCGCCGAAGAGCCGAACGCGCTGGTCGAGATCAAGCGCGACGCGGCACGCAAGACGCCGAACGTGCGTGCCACGGTGCAGGAACTCTATGACGGATTGACCGCACAGTCGCAGAACCGCTGGCCGTCGCTCGCTTTCGACATCGGTGCCGTCAGCAGTATTGCCTCGCCGATGCTTTCGGCCGGCTTCTACTACAAGACCTTCATGTGGCCGAAGGCCGCGTGGAAAAACCTCTACGAGCCCAAGATCCGCGCCGCCGCCGGTCTCGGCGTCGCTCCTGACCAGCCGGATCCCGACCACTATTCGGCGCGCTTCGCCCATTGCGAGGTGCTGGTGCTTGGCGGCGGTGCCGCGGGCATCGCAGCGGCATTGGCCGCGGCCGAGACCGGCGCGCGCGTTATCCTTGCCGACGAGCAGGCGGAATTCGGCGGCAGTCTGCGCTTCGAGAGCGGCGCGAAGATCGAAGGCCAGGACGGCTTTTCCTGGGCGCAATCGGCTCTCGCCAAGTTGAGCGCGATGGACAATGTCCGCGTGCTGCCGCGTACCACGGCCTTCGGCTATTACGCGCAGAATTTCGTCGGGCTGGTCGAGCGCGTCAGCGACCATCTGCAGAACCCCGGCCGCGACCTGCCGCGCGAGCGGCTGTGGCAGGTTCGCGCCAAACGCGTGGTGCTGGCGACCGGCGCCATCGAGCGCCACATGGTGTTTGCCGACAACGACCGGCCGGGCATCATGCTGGCGTCGGCGGCGCGCACCTATCTCAACCATTACGGCGTCGCCGTCGGCAGGAATATCGGCGTCTATACGGCGAACGATTCCGCCTATGCGGCGGCGATCGACCTGAAAAAGGCCGGCATCAACGTGGCGGCGATTGTCGACCTGCGCGACAACCCGACCGGGCCGGCGATCGACGAGGCGAGGGCGCTCGGCATCGAGGTCAATTTCGGCCGCGCGGTGATCCGCGCCGGCGGCAAATTGCGGGTGTCGTCGATGACTGTGCAGCCGAAGAATGGCGGCGGCGAGCGCACCATGCCGGTTGACGCGATTCTGATGTCGGCCGGCTGGACGCCATCGGTGCATCTGTTCTCGCAATCGCGCGGCAAGGTCGCCTTCAATGACGAGACCAAGCGCTTCGTGCCCGGAATTTATGCGCAGGACTGCGTCTCGGTCGGCGCCTGCAACGGTACCGACGGGCTGTCGGCGACGATCGACGAGGCCTATGCAGCGGGCGCCAAGGCGGCCAAGGACGCCGGCAGCAGGCCGGCCAAGGGCACCAAGCCGAAGGTCGACGCCGGCGAGAGCTGGTCGCGCGGCATGCTGGGTGCAGCACCCGGTGCCGGATCGGATACGACGGTCAAGGCCTTTGTCGACTTCCAGAACGACGTCACCGCTAAGGACATCCGCCAGGCAGTGCATGAGGGCATGCGCTCGATCGAGCACGTCAAGCGCTTCACCACCAATGGCATGGCGACCGACCAGGGCAAGACCTCCAACATGCACGGCCTGGCGATTGCCGCCGAGACGTTGGGCAAGCCGATCCCGCAGGTCGGGCTGACGACGTTCCGCGCGCCCTATACGCCGGTGACATTCGGCTCGATCGTCGGGCACGCGCGGGGTCCGCTGTTCGACCCGACCCGCAAGACCGCGATCCATCCCTGGGCCGAGCGCCAGGGCGCTGTATTCGAGGATGTCGGCCAATGGAAGCGCGCCTGGTATTTCCCGAAGCCGGGCGAGGACATACATGCCGCCGTCGACCGCGAATGCGTCACGGTGCGCAAGACAGCCGGCCTGTTTGACGCCTCGACGCTGGGCAAGATCGAGGTGGTCGGGCCGGATGCGGCCAAATTCATGGAACTGCTCTACACCAATCCATGGGAGAAGCTCGAGCCCGGCCGCTGCCGTTACGGCATCATGCTGCGCGAGGACGGCTTCATCTATGACGACGGTGTCGTCGGCAGGCTTGCACCCGACCGTTTCCATGTGACGACGACGACCGGCGGCGCGCCGCGCGTCATGAACCATATGGAAGACTATCTCCAGACCGAGTTCCCGCATCTCAACGTCTGGCTGACCTCGATCACCGAGCAATGGGCGGTGATTGCCGTGCAGGGACCGAAGTCTCGCGACATCATTGCGCCGCTGGTCGAGGGCATCGACATGTCGGATGAGGCGCTGCCGCATATGTCCGTGCGCGAAGGCCGGATCTGCGGCGTGCCGACCAGGCTGTTTCGCATGTCGTTCAGCGGTGAGCGCGGCTTCGAGGTCAACGTGCCGGCCGATTACGGCGAGGCAGTCTGGGAAGCGCTATGGGCCGAGGGCCAGAAGCATGGCGCCTGTGCTTACGGCACCGAGTCCATGCATGTGCTGCGCGCTGAAAAGGGCTACATCATCGTCGGCCAGGATACCGACGGCACGGTGACGCCGAACGACGCCGGGCTCGACTGGGCGGTCGGCAAGAAGAAGACCGACTTCGTCGGCATTCGCGGCATGGCGCGGCCGGATCTGATCGCCAAGGGCCGCAAGCAGCTTGTCGGCCTGAAGACCAGGGATCCCAAGGTGGTGCTGGAGGAGGGCGCGCAGATCGTGGCGGACCCGAAGCAGGCAATCCCGATGAAGATGATTGGCCATGTCACCTCGAGCTATTGGTCGCAAAATTGCGGCCGCTCGATCGCGCTGGGGCTGGTCGCCGGCGGCCGCGATCGCACGGGCGAGACGCTCTATGTGCCGATGCCGAACGGGGTGATCGAGGTGGAGGTCACCGGCATGGTGTTCTTCGACGAGAAGGGGGAGCGCCTCAATGGCTAAGGCCGCTTTGAAAACCGACGCCGCCGGACCCTCAGTCGAACGCCGTCCGGCTCTCGCCGGCCAGTCGCTTTCCGCCGCCGGCGTTACACTTGCCGTGCTGCCGCCGGCCGAGCGCATATCGCTGCGCGCGCCGGAAGCCTCGATTGCGGCTCTTTCGAAAGCGCTCGGCGTCGTCCTGCCGCAAAGGCCGAAAACCTCGGCGGCAAAGGCCGGACGCACGGCCTTGTGGCTCGGGCCGGACGAATGGCTGGTCATCGATGAGAGCGGCAAAGATCCACTCGTCGATTGCGCCAAGATTTCCGAGCTGCATTCGGCGGTCGGCATCTCGCACCGCAACGTCGCCATATCGGTTACCGGTCCGGCTGCCGCGACGACGATCAATGCCGGCTGCCCGCAGGATCTGTCGCTCGGCGCCTTTCCGGTCGGGGCGGCGTCGCGCACCATTCTCGGCAAGGTCGAAATCGTGCTCGTGCGCACGGCGGCCGACGCGTTCCGCGTCGAATGCTGGCGTTCCTTTTCCGATTATGTCTTTACTTTTCTGTCGGAGGCAGCGCGCGACGCGGCAGCATAGGCATGTTCGCCGCGCCCGGCCGTTCTGCGACAGCGAGCCGAGGGAGAATCCAAATGCCGCCGAACTCCGCGCCGAAGTCGCCGGTCAAGACGCCGGCCGTGCGCTCTTTCGAAGACGAGCAGCGCACTGGGACGGATATCGAAGAGGAACTCGAGGAAGGCCTCGAGGATACATTCCCGGCCAGCGATCCGGTGTCGATCACCGGAACGGCCATTCCCGGCGCACCGGCAAGACCCGGCAAGCCCAAAAGCGTGGTGGGACAGAAGCGCAAGAAATGATCTGCGCGGGGTGACAAAAAGCAGGGCTGAGGCCGGCACGATGGGCGGCCGGAAATTGCTGCCGCCCTTTCGTTTCCTCACCGCGTATTGTCGCCCGATCGGCTCAGAAGCTGCTTGGCACGATCCACGGGTCGATGCCGATGCCGAGCCTCGGGCCCTTGCTGTCGGCCTTGTGGGTCGCGGCGTCCGCCTTTTCAAGCGATCCGGTCGGCGCGCAATCGAGCTTCACATCGACCTTGGTGTCGATGCAGGCCGCTTCTTGCTTGCCTGTCTGACTGCTGCCGGCAAATGCGGCGCCAGAGAGCGCCAGCAGGGCGGCGAGCGCGAGGATTGCCTTCTTCATGGTCTGTCTCCGGTTTCCAGTTATTGGATTCGTACATGTACGGAATTGCGTACAGATACGCCCAGGACTTAGGGAGTTCAAGCAAAATCGTACATGTACGGAGAAATTGAGCGCAGGAATTGCCGGACGCTCGGCGCCGGAGCGTTCGGAGAAATTACAGATCGGGAGGAGCGCCGCTCTTCAGCAGTTGACCGGCGGCGTGAGCGGCGCAATCTCGTGCGCGGCGATGGCTTCGAGCATGATGTCGCCGATCCGTGTGATGAACGTCGTCTGGTCGCCGAACGGGTAGAACGGGAAGGTGATCAGCAGCGAGATGGCGCCGTGGCCGACCGCCCACAGCATGGTGGCGATGGCGCGTGGATCGCCTTTGAGCCTGCCGGCGGCAACGCAGGCTTCGACCCTCGCGATCAGCACTTTCATCGCCGGGTTGCCGCTCTCCATTTCGGCGAAGGTCTTTCCGGCTGGCGGCCTGACTTTTTCGGTCATGAAGACGGTGCGGTATTCGTTGGGATTTTCCAGTCCAAAGGCGGCGTATTCGACAAGCACCGCCTTGAGCGCCTCGATCGGGTCGTCGGCCGTATGATTTGCGATGCGCCTGGCCAAGGTCTCGAAGGCATCCTCGGCCAGCGCGAACAGGATGTCCTGCTTGTCGGCGAAATAGGAATAGACCGACATCGGCGCATAGCCAACGCGCTTGGCGAGCTTGCGGATGGTGAGGCCGTCATAGCCTTCTTCCTGGACAAGCTTGTGCGCGGCGTCGACAAGTTCGGAACGCAGTTCAGCCTTTTGTTTTTCGCGGCGCTCCTGGACGCTTAGCTGCAACTTTCTACTGCCTTATGACTGATGGCTGGATGCAGCATATATACGCTGTACGGCGTCGGGCAAGGGTGGCACGAAGCAGAAGCTTGACTGTCGCATGGCTGGCGATCGCGCTCGGCTTCGCCATGGAAGCTCTCATTCTGACCGTCAGATTTGCGGCAGGTGCCAACCCCGCGACGACGCAGTTTCTGATCGAACTGGCGCAAGGCGTGACCTGGTCGTTCTTCGTCTGCGCCGGCGTCAGCCTCGGCACGGCGCTCACCAAGGTGCGAGGCTCGCTCGGTGGCCTGATCGGTGCGATTTCGGAGCCACTGGCGATGGGCATCGCCAAAGGGACGCAAAAGGTTATGGTCAGCGCGCTGGACGCGGCGGCAAAGCCGGCCATCCTGTCGCTCACGACGCTCGGTGTGCTGCGGGCGATCGAATACGGGCTGCTCGGCTGGGCACTGGCGTCGCTGGCATCGAAGGAAGAACCGCGTCCGCTCCATTTCGCGCTGGCAGGCGCCCTGATAGGCGCGGTATTCGGCGGCGGCACCACGGTGCTGACCATCGAGACGGCCGCGGCAAATGACGCTGCTCTCGCAATGCCACAGGCGATCGCAACCGGCCTCAACGAGATCGTGTTCCCAATCGGTTGTTCACTGGTCGTCTACATTGCGCTGCAGGTCAGCCGCCACATGAAGTACGTCGCGGCCGAAGCTAAATAGATTTGGCACAGATAGATTTGGGCTTCTCCGCCTGACGAGAGTCAGACCGCTTCCGGCTGGCGTTCGATCAGGGTCAGCGTCAGCCAGCGCGCGGTCAGCGCCGGTTTTTTCGAGCCCTCGATCTCGATCGTCACGTCGTGCGCCGTCTGCACCCACCCCGACGGCCTGACCTTGACGTCGGCCAGCACGAAACGGGTGCGGATGCGCGAGCCGGTCTTCACCGGCGCCAGGAAGCGCAGCGAATCGAAGCCGTGATTGACGCCCATCTTGCTGTTTTCCAGCGGCGGCATGGTTTCGAAGGTCATCGCCGACAACAGCGAAAGCGACAGGAAGCCATGCGCGATGGTGCCGCCGAACGGCGTTTCGCGGCTGGCGCGTTCCGGATCGCAATGGATGAACTGATGGTCGTCGGTGGCATCGGCGAACTGGTCGATCATGCGCTGGGTGACGACCCGCCATGGCGACACGCCGACTTCCTTGCCGACGTTGGCCAGAAGCACATCGAGACTGATCGGTTCCACGCTGATGTCCTCCATCTTCACCCCCGGCATTTCACTCGCCGGATGGCGTGCGTCTCATTCCTTGAACAATGTCAGCCCGTGTTGCACCGACTGCCCGCCATCGATCGGCAGGATGGCGCCGGTGACATAGCTGCCGGCCCGGCTGCACAAATAGAGCGTTGCGCCGGCAATGTCATCCGGTGCGCCGATGCGGCCGATCGGAACGTGGTTGCCGATATGTCTTGCCTGGTCCTCGGTGCCGGTGGCGAAGGCCGTCATCCGGCTCTGGAAAGGGCCAGGCGCAAAGGCGTTGACGGTGATGCGGCGGGCGGCGAACTCGATTGCCAGGATGCGCGTCAGGTGGTGAACCGCGGCCTTCGAGGCCGAGTAGGAGTAGGCATCTTCGGCTAAAGGCTGCGTGCCCATCACCGATCCGAGGTTGATCACCCGGGCCGGGTCGGCGTCGCTGGCCGCGGCCTCGAGCAGAGGCAGCAATTCGCGCGTCAGGTGGAAGACCGAGGTGACGTTGACGCCGAACACCTTGGCCCAGGCATGGTAGGGAAAGCTTTCCAGCGGCGCGCCCCAGGAGATGCCGGCATTGTTGACCAGGATATGCAGCCGCTCGGTCCGCGCCCTGACCTCGGCCACAAGCGCCGCAATGCCGGCCTCGCTGGAGACGTCGCCGGCAAAACCTTCCGCCCGGCCGGATGCGCCAAGGCCGTTCAACTCGCCCGCTACCCTGACGCAATCCTCGCTCTTGCGCGAGGCGATCATCACCGCGGCGCCGGCCATGACCAGAGCGGTCGCCGCCATGCGGCCGATGCCGGTCGCGGCGCCGGTGACCAGCGCCGTCTTGCCGGCGACTGAGAACAGCTCGTCCAGATAGCTCATCGAATTCCTCCGTGCAGTTCACCGCGCTTTGGTTCAGGAAGCGGCTTCGCGTCGACAAGGCTAGCCGAACTTCGATCATGCTTGCCATGGGTAAAGTAGCTGGGGTGGGGCACGCTTTAGCGGCTGAATGGTTAAGCCCGAAATGCAAGGTGGTCATTCGGCCGTGACATGGGTCGGATGAATGATGCGGCCGTGCCCGTTAGCGAGCACCTTGGTAAGCTGTTCATTTCGCGCGTGAACCAGTCGTCGTTACTCCTCCGCCCCAGCCGCAGGCGGGTCTTGAGGAGTTGGGAGGTGGCCGAGCAGTGGGGCGGGACTGACATTCGTATTCGTGGACGGGGACTATGCTTTCGGGGGGAAAGCCATGGGTAAGAAACAACGCACCGTCCTGCTGGCAGCGGTTTTTGCGACTGTCTTTGGCGTCTTTTTGCTGATCCTGATCCTGCAGATGATCAGTTTTTTAGAGGACTAGACCGAAGCGAAACGCGTCCCTTTCCGGAGGGGCTCTACCGCAGGCTTTCCAGCTCGCGGATGCGTTTGGCGCCGTCGGCCTCGAGCTGCCTTGTGACGGCGCCGATCAGCGCTTCGGCAACGACGAAAAGGGCGGCGGATGAGTCCCAGGCCGAAGGCACGGCGGTGCGCCCGGCGATGACGTGGCGGGCGAAGCGGGCGATCGGCGACAGCCACTGGTCGGTAAACAGCACGATCTGCACGCCACGCTGGTTGGCCGTCTCGGCAAAGCGGACCAGGCTGTCCTGGTAGCGCCTGATGTCGAAGATCACCAGCACGTCGCGCTTACCCATGTCGATCAGTCGGTCGCGCCAGACGCTTTCCTGCCCGCCGAGGTGAAAAACGTTGGGCTGGATGATGGCGAGGTGGGCGGCCATGTAGCGCGCCAGCGGGTCGGTGAAGCGGCCACCGATCAGGAATGTCTTGCCGCGCCGGTCGGCAAGCTTGGCGACGATGTCGGCAAGCTGTTTGTCCGAGAGATGCCGGAAGGTCTCGCGCATGTTGTCGAGGGTCGCCTCCAGCATCGGCGACACGGCGCTGCTGCCCGGCGATGGCGGATTGAGCGTGCGCGAGGCCGGCGACTGCAATTGCGCCGCCAGCTCGTCTTGCAGCGTCGACTGGAATTCCGGATAGTTCTGGAAGCCGAGCCGGGCGACGAAACGCAGGATCGTGGGCGATGATACGCCGGCCGTAGCCGAGAATTCGGCGACCGTCTTCAGCCCGATCAGCGGATAGCTGGCGATCAGCGCTTGCGCTGCGCGCCGCTCGCCTGCCGGCATGGTGCCGATGCGGTCGGAGATCAGTTCGGCAATGCTGGAAACCATGTTTTTCCCCACCCTGGCCGTGCCGTTAGCGCATTATCGAAATCGCGTTTGACAAAGCCGGCCAAACTGTATGAAATCATCCGCAGGGACGCAATGAGGCAAAATACGTAACATACGATACAGCGCTCCCCGGGGACAGCAGACAATGGAGACAGCACGGCCCGCCAGCCTTGCATCGCCTGAAACCGTAAGGGTGACGAACCCCGGCGGATCGAGCCCCTTCGTGCTGACCTGCGACCACGCCTCAAATTTCCTGCCACCGGAATTCGGAACGCTCGGCCTTGCCGCCGAGGATCTTTCCCGCCACATCGCCTGGGATCCCGGCGCCTTGCCGGTGGCGCGCCGCATGGCCGAGGCGCTCGATGCGACGCTGGTCGAGACCTGCATCTCGCGGCTCGTCATCGACTGCAACCGCCCGCTCGACGCGCCGGACCTGATAGTGACGGTCAGCGCCAGCGAAAAAACCGTGGTCCCGGCCAACCAGGGACTTTCGGCCGACCAGCGGGAGGCGCGCATCGCGCTGGCGTGGCGACCGTTTCACGAGCGGATCGCAACGATCGTAGACGAGCGCCTGGCGGCCGGGCGGGAGACCAGGCTGGTCTCGATCCATTCCTTCACGCCGCTCTACAAAGGCAAAAGCCGGCCCTGGCACATCGGCATCATCCATGACGAGGACCGCCGGCTGGCGGCGCCGCTGATCGCGGCGCTGAAGCGGCTCGCCGGCGTCACCGTCGGCGTCAACGAACCCTATTCGCCGGCCGACCGGGTCTATTTCACGCTGGAACGCCATGCGCGCTCGCGCGGGCTGCCTTGCGCGATGATCGAAATCCGCAACGACGAGATCTCCGGCGCGGCCGGGCAGCGGAAATGGGCGGATCTGCTCACCGGCATTTTTCTCAATCTGGAGCCCGAGGCGGCCAATGGCCCCAGACCAAGCGCAGTCGGAAAGTCAGTTCAATCGGCCAGCTAAGAAACCAAAAGGGGACTTCAAAATGGTAGCACCGGGTTACAGTGAAGTTGATAAGAAGGAGGACCTGAAAGTTCTCCATGGAATGGGCTATGCTCAGGAACTTTCTCGAAGCATGAGCCGCTTCTCGAATTTCGCGATCTCGTTCTCGATCATCTGCATTCTCTCAGGCGGCATCAATTCCTTCGCGCAAGCGACATCGTCCATTGGTGGCGCGGGCGCTGGTATCGGCTGGATCGTCGGCTGCATGGTTTCGGGACTTTTCGCGCTCGCCATGGCCCAGATCGCCTCTGCATTTCCGACCGCGGGCGGCCTCTATCACTGGGCATCTATTCTGGGGAACCGTTTCACTGGCTGGCTGACCGCATGGCTCAACCTGCTCGGCCTGATCACCGTGCTCGGTGCGATCAACATCGGCACGGCTTTCTTTTTCGTCGGCACTTTCGGCGCAGCCTTCGGCATGACCGGCACGCCTGGTGAGATCGTCGGGTTTGTCGCCTTCATCACGGTGTTGCAGGCGCTGCTCAATCATTTCGGCATCAGGTTGACGGCTATGCTGACGGACGCCTCCGGCTTCCTGATCCTGGCAACGACAGCCGTGCTGATCGTCGCTTGCCTGGTGTTTGCGCCAGCGATCGACATCACGCGGCTGTGGACGTTCACGAACTATTCGGGCGATGCGGGGGGCGGTGTTTTCCCGCAGTCCGATTCCATGACGTATCTCTTCCTGCTCTGCCTGCTGCTGCCGGTTTACACCATCACTGGCTATGACGCGTCGGCGCATACTTCGGAAGAAACGTTGAGGGCGGCCCACTCGGTTCCGCGGGCAATCGTTTCGTCCGTACTCTGGTCGTCGCTGATCGGCTGGGTGATGCTGTGCGCGATCGTACTGGCGATTCCGGATCTGGCGGCCGGCGCCAAGCAGGGCTGGGGCGTGTTCTTCGCCACGATGGACGCAATCTTGCCGGCGTGGCTGAAGACACTGCTCTATCTGGGCATTCTGATCGCGCAGTTCCTCTGCGGTCTGGCAACGGTCACCTCTGCCTCGCGCATGCTTTTCGCCTTTTCGCGTGACGGCGGCATGCCGGTCGGCTCGGCCTCGCTAGCCAAGGTCAGCCCGACCTGGCGCACGCCGGTCAATGCGATTTGGACGGCTGCTGTGCTCGAGGTCATCTATGTCTTTCTTGCCCAGTTCATCTCGGTCGGCGGCACGAACATCTATACCATCGTCGTCAATTCGACATTGGTGTTCCTGTTTCTGTCCTTCATTATTCCGATCGTGCTCGGCATGATGGCTTTCGGAACGGAGAAATGGCCGAACCCCGGCCCATGGAATCTCGGCGCCGGCCTGTTCAAGCTGTTTTGCATCCTGTCGGTCATCGGCATGGCGATCATCTTCTACATCGCCATCCAGCCGCCGAACGACAAAGTGCTCTATATCACCCTGGGCTTCATTGTGCTGACCGCGGTGCTTTGGTTCGGTTTCGAGAACCGCCGCTTCCAGGGTCCGCCCATCGGCGACCAGATCGCAAAGCGCCAGGCGGCGATCAAGGCAGCCGAGATAGCCGTCGGCGAAGCCGGCGCCTGACGCTCTCTGATGACCATGGCCGGCATCGTGCCGGCCATGGATTTCCGTTTCCTTTTCAAAGTGACAAGCCCGAAACGACAAGCGCTGGAGTGCCAAAGGAATGGCCGGAAATTTCTCGTTCGATCAGTTGAAGCAAGCGGTCTCCAGCGGCGAGGTCGACACGGTGCTGGCCTGCATCGTCGATATGCAGGGCCGGCTCGCGGGAAAGCGGTTCCTGGCCCGTTATTTCGTCGATTCCGCGCATGACGAGACGCATGGCTGCAACTATCTCTTGGCGGCAGACATCGATATGGAACCGGTGCCCGGCTACAAGGCGGCGAGCTGGTCGAAGGGTTATGGCGATTTTGTCATGAAGCCGGACCTTGTGACGCTGCGGCTCGTTCCGTGGCTGGAGAAGACGGCGCTGGTGATCTGCGACGTGCTCGACCACCATACCCATGACGACCTGGCGCATTCGCCGCGCGCCATGCTGAAGAAGCAGGTCAAGCGGCTGCAGGATCGCGGCTATATCGGCTATTTCGCTTCCGAGCTCGAATTCTATCTGTTCAGCGAAACCTACGATTCCGCCCGCAAGAAGCACTGGCAGGGCCTCGAGACGGCATCGCCCTACATCGGCGACTACCAGATCGGCATCACCACCAAGGAAGAAGGCGTCATGCGCCGGCTGCGCAACGAGATGGAGGCGGCCGGCATCCCGATCGAGAATTCGAAGGGCGAGTGGGGGCCAGGCCAGGAAGAGATCAATGTCCGCTACGCCGAGGCGCTCGACATGGCCGACCGCCACGTCATCCTGAAGAACGGCGCCAAGGAAATCGCCGAGTCCGAAGGCAAGGCGATCTCGTTCATGGCCAAGTACAATTACGGGCTCGCCGGCAATTCCAGCCACATCCATAATTCGTTGTGGAGCGCCGACGGCAAGACGCCGTTGTTCTACGACAAAAATGCCGAGTGGACGCTGTCGACGCTCGGCCAGCAATGGGCGGCCGGCCAGCTCAAATATGCCAAGGAATTCACCTGGTTCCTGGCGCCCTACATCAACTCCTACAAGCGCTTCCAGGCCGGCACGTTCGCGCCGACCAAGATCATGTGGAGCGAAGACAACCGCACTGCCGGCTTCCGTCTTTGCGGCGAAGGCTCCAAGGGCATCCGCATGGAATGCCGCATCGGCGGCGCCGATTTGAACCCCTATCTGGCTTTCGCCGCGCTGATCGCGGCCGGGCTTGCCGGCATCGATGAAAAGCTTGAACTGCAGAAGCCCTTCGTCGGTGATGCCTACCAGGCCTCGCAGCTGCCTGAAATTCCAAAGACATTGCGCGACGCCACCGCGACGCTGGCGGAATCGAAAATGCTGAGGCAGGCGCTCGGCGACGATGTGCTGGAACATTACGTCCACACGGCACACTGGGAACAGTTGGAGTACGACCGCCGGATTACGGACTGGGAACTGCACAGGGGGTTCGAACGGTATTGACGGCGTTGCGCTTTACGCAATATTGTTGCGGGTATCGCACCAGCAACACGCAGGAGGCAGCGTTTGCCCAAAGGTAGAGCCCATGTCGACAAGGCGTGGTTCATGAGTCGAATGAACGAGCGCAAGCTCACGGTACGCAGCATGGCCGGCCGCATGAACATACACTACAGCGCCTTGTCGCGGACACTGAACGGTGAGCGGCGTATGCAGGTCGACGAGATACGCAAGATCGCTGAAATTCTCGACCGGCAGGAGAGCGAGATATTGGTGCACCTCGGAAGTTCCAATCATGCGGCGAGGCCGTCGGAGCCTGATCGCCGGTCTGGTTTCAAGGAGGGGCAAGTGGATTTCGTGGACGACATGAATGGCAACAAGGAAGAGTACATCGTGCCGCCTCGGGGTGCCGATCCGTTGTTTGGATGCATGGCCGGGACGCTCACCCTGCTTCCGGACGTCGACTATACCGCGCCCGCCGATCCGGATTGGGGCAATGTCTATGACGAGTGAGGGGGTTCTGCTCGACACATGCTTCATGCTGTTGCTGTCAACGGAGCAGCCGGTCACGAGGGCTGCGGTCGAGAAGGTGACCAGCGCACGCAAAAATGGCAGCGTGATCGCCGTTTCCGTGATGTCCGCCTGGGAAATCGGCATGCTTGTAGCCAAGGGCCGGTTGCCATTCATCAAGTCACCGCTCGCATGGTTCGAACGGTTCGTGCAGACCGGGGCAGCGAGCGTCGAGGGGATCGACAGTGAGCTTTTGGTCGAGTCTTCGTTCCTGCCCGGCGTCGTTCACAACGATCCAACGGATCGGATCATCATAGCCACGGCGCGCTCGAAAAACCTCGAGATCATCACCCGCGATCGCGCAATCCTTGCCTATGGCGCGGCCGGCTTCGTCAAAACAGTGCCTTGTTGATTTGGAGACCTCTTTGGAAACCGTGAAGATAAAATCCCCCGTCGACGGTTCGATCTATGCCGAACGGCCTCTTGCCACCGACCAGGCGATCGGTGCCGCGGTCGAACGTGCCAAGGCGGCGCAGGAGAAGTGGGCTGAGACGCCGGTCG
Organism: Mesorhizobium sp. M0816; assembly: GCF_040320005.1. NCBI lineage: Bacteria > Pseudomonadati > Pseudomonadota > Alphaproteobacteria > Hyphomicrobiales > Phyllobacteriaceae > Mesorhizobium > Mesorhizobium sp. M0816. The sequence goes on from NZ_JAMYOT010000006.1 coordinate 76,841, forward strand.
TCGAGCGCGGCAAGTACATGCTTGCCATGCTGGAAGCGCTGGTCGCCATGACCGACGAGATCGTGCCGGAGATCGCCTGGCAGATGGGCCGGCCGGTGCGCTATGGCGGCGAGTTCGGCGGCGTCAGGGAACGCGTCAGCTACATGGTCGAGATCGCCGAGGCGGCCTTGAAGCCGGTCATGGCCTCCAACCCGAAGGACGGCTTTCGGCGCTATGTGAAGAAGATGCCGCTCGGCGTCGTCATGGTGATCGCGCCGTGGAACTATCCCTATCTCACCGCCGTCAACACCATCGTCCCGGCGCTGATGGCGGGCAGCGCCGTCATCCTCAAGCATGCGGCACAGACATTGTTGGTCGGCGAACGGTTTCAGCAGGCGTTTGATAAGGCCGGCCTGCCCAAGGGCCTGTTCCAGAACCTCGTCCTGAACCACGCGCAGACTGAAAGGCTGCTCGGCTCCGGCAAGATCGACCACGTCAACTTCACCGGCTCGGTCGCCGGCGGCCGCGCCATCGAGAACGCGGCGGCGGGCACCTTCATGACGCTCGGCCTCGAACTCGGCGGCAAGGATCCGGCCTATGTGCTGCCGGACGCAAAGATGGACCATGCCGTTGCCAATCTGGTCGACGGCGCCTTCTATAATTCCGGCCAGTGCTGCTGCGGCATCGAGCGCGTCTATGTCCACGAGAAGGTCTACGATGAATTCGTCGAGGGCTTCATTGCCGAGACCAGGAACTACGTCGTCGGCAATCCGCTCGACCAGGCGACCACCATGGGGCCGATGGCGCAGGCGCGCTTCGCCGACCTGATCCGCGAGCAGAAGGCCGAGGCGCTGCGCAAGGGCGCCAGGGCACACATCAATATGAAGGTGGCCAACGACAGGCAAGGTTCCCCCTATCTGGCGCCGGAAGTGCTGACCCAGGTCGACCACCAGATGAGCGTCATGCGCGAGGAAAGCTTTGGCCCGATCGTCGGCATCATGAAGGTGCGCAACGACGAGGAGGCGATCGCGCTGATGAACGATAGCCCCTATGGGCTGACGGCCTCTATCTGGACGCGCGACACCGACCACGCGGCGGCGATCGGCGACCGCGTCGAGACCGGCACCGTGTTCATGAACCGCTGCGACTATCTCGACCCGGCGCTGGTCTGGACCGGCGTCAAGGACACCGGCAAGGGCGCGGCACTGTCGGCCATCGGCTACGACAATCTGACCAGGCCGAAATCATACCATCTGCGCGAGGTGATCTAAGGTGGCGATCGACAGGCATGCGATCGCTGTTGAGGGGGAGTAATGGCGGATACACAACAATCGGTGCTGCCAGATGGTGAGGGTCCCGAGGGTATCGGCGGATGGCTTGTCCTGCCGATGCTCGGGTTGATGCTCACGCCGATACTGGGGTTGGTACAACTGCACAATACCGACTATCTCGGCTTCGACTGGCAGGCCTTCAGTTTTTCTCAAGGCGCGCTGCTCGTTGCCGAACTGGTGACAGCAGGCGTTCTAAGCCTTACAGCCCCGGTCCTGTTATTGTTCTTCATGTTCAAGCGCTGGGAGATATTCCCGGGCTGGTACATGATTTGGGCAGTCGCGATGCCGGTATATGCCATCCTCGACCCATGGGCCGCGCATCTGGTTTTTCGCGAGAGCTTTCCAACCTTGGCTGATGCGTTCGACAGCGAAACGATGCGCGGAATTTACCGTTCCGTCTGGGCCGCAGCCATCTGGATTCCGTACATGATGCGGTCAGACCGTGTGGCCAATACCTTTGTGAATTGACGACATCCGAGAGCACGAAAGCAGTCAAGAAGGTCGAAATGACAAAACTCGTTTCCAAATGGAATTACCCGACGACCGTCCGCTTCGGCGCCGGACGCATCAAGGAGCTGCCGGAGGTGCTGGCGGCGACCGGCATCAAGCGGCCGCTGTTCGTCACCGATCCGGGACTGGCCAGGCTGCCGGTGGTGGCCTCGACGCTGAAGATCCTCGACGACGCCAAGGTGCCGTATGGCGTATTTTCCGAGGTCAAGCCGAACCCGGTGGATTCCAACCTGACCGCCGGCATTGCCGTGTTCAAGAAGGGCAAGCATGACGGCGTCATTGCCTTTGGCGGCGGCTCGGCGCTCGACCTCGGCAAGCTGATCGCCTTCCAGGCCGGGCAGACGCGGCCGGTCTGGGATTTCGAGGATGTCGGCGACTGGTGGACGCGCGCCGATGCCGATGCGATCGCGCCGATCATCGCCGTGCCGACCACGGCCGGCACCGGCTCGGAAGTCGGCCGCGCCGGCGTCATCACCAATGAAGCGACCCATACCAAGAAGGTCATCTTCCATCCAAAGCTTTTGCCGGCGATCGTCATTGCCGATCCGGAGCTGTCGGTCGGCATGCCGGGCTTCATCACCGCCGGCACCGGCATGGATGCGCTTGCCCATTGCCTCGAAGCCTATTGCGCGCCGGGCTATCACCCGATGGCCGACGGCATCGCCGTGGAAGGCATAAGGCTGGTCTTCGAAAACCTGCCGAAAGCCTATGCCAACGGCAAGGATCTGGTCGCCCGCGCCAACATGATGAGCGCCGCTGCCATGGGAGCGGCCGCCTTCCAGAAAGGGCTTGGAGCGATTCATTCGCTGTCGCATCCGATCGGCGCGCTCTACGACACCCACCATGGCATGACCAACGCCGTGTTCATGCCCTACGTGCTGGCCTTCAACCGAGAGGCGATCGAGCCGCGCATAGCCCGGCTCGCCGCCTATTGCGGCATCAAGGGCGGCTTCGACGGTTTTGCGAAGGCGATCATCAAGCTGCGCAAGGAGCTCAAGGTGCCGCATGCGCTGCCCGGCCTGATCAAGGGGCTCGACATGGACAAGAAACGCAAGGGCCTGATCGCCGACATGGCGGTGGTCGATCCGACCGCCGGCGGCAACCCGGTCAAGCTGACCAAAAAGGCGGCGCTGACGCTGCTCGAAAACGCCATCGCCGGCACCGTCTGAGAAAATTTTCGCATCGGAAATCGACTTGGGAAAAGAGGCAAAGGAAAGGGGGAAAGATGAAAGGCAAGATCGAAACTAGTTAGCCGGAAAAAGAATCGCGAAGCGATTGCTACAGCCGGTTAAAAAGAGTTTACTTTTTCGTACTGCGGGGCATCGCTTTCACAAAGCTTTCATCTGGCTGTCACACGAAAACGATACCGCATCGCAGGCGTCCAACGGCGTCAGTTCAACGGAGAGAACACATGTTCAAATTCACGGGAAAACTGCTTTCCCTTTCGGCCGTCGCCCTGATGGCGACCTCTGCCATCTCGTCGGCCCAGTCCATGGATGAACTGGTCGCCGCAGCCAAGGCTGAAGGCCAGCTCACGGTCATCGCGCTGCCGCATGACTGGTGCGGCTACGGCGCGGTCATCGACGGCTTCAAGGCAAAATATCCGGAACTCACCATCAACGAGCTCAACCCCGATGCCGGCTCCGGCGACGAGGTCGAGGCGATCAAGGCCAACAAGGACAACAAGGGCCCGCAAGCGCCCGACGTCATCGACGTCGGCCTGAGCTTCGGCCCGACCGCAAAGAAGGATGGCCTGATCCAGGCTTATAAAGTATCAACCTGGGACTCGATCCCGGACAGCGCCAAGGATGCCGAAGGCTTTTGGACCGGCGACTATTACGGCGTGCTTTCGTTTCTGGTGAACAAGGACCTGGTCAAGGAAGCGCCGGCCGACTGGGCCGACTTGCTGAAGCCGGAATTCGCCAATACCGTGGCGCTCGCCGGTGACCCGCGTGCTTCGAACCAGGCCATCCAGGCAGTCTATGCCGCCGGCCTTTCCGGCGGTGCGGCTGCCGGCGAAGCCGCCGGCACGGCTGGTCTCGACTTCTTCAAGAAGCTCAACGCCGCCGGCAATTTCGTGCCGGTCATCGGCAAGCCCGCGACGCTTGCCCAAGGCCAGACGCCAATCCTGGTGACCTGGGATTATAACGCGCTTGCCGGCCGTGATACGCTGAAGGGCAATCCGCCGGTCGACGTCGTCGTGCCGAAGACCGGTGTCGTCGCCGGCGTCTATGTTCAGGCGATTAGTGCTTACGCGCCGCACCCGAATGCTGCCAAGCTATGGCTGGAATATCTCTATTCCGACGAAGGCCAGATCGGCTGGCTGAAGGGCTATTGTCACCCGATCCGCTTCAACGACCTCGCCAAGAGTGGCAAGCTCCCGGCTGACGTGATGGCCAAGCTGCCGCCGGCCGAGTCCTATGCAGCCGCGGTGTTCCCGACGCTCGACGAGCAGGGCAAGGCCAAGGAAGCCATCACCAAGAACTGGGATGCCGTCGTCGGCGCCAACGTCAAGTAAGACTTGAGATCAGCCGGGCGGCTTAGATCGCCGCCCGGCATACCTCCAGGACGGTAGCCGGCGCATGACCGATATCTCGTTGTCCGATCACGCTGTTGCCGGGAAGACCGCGCCTCCTGCCGACGCCCGCAGCATGAGGCTGCCGACGCAATGGCTTGGCGTTGCGCCTTTCTTCATCTTCGCCATCATGTTCCTGATCCTGCCCACGCTCTATCTGATGCTGGGCGCATTCCGGAACGATGCCGGCGAATTCACTTTCGAAAACATAGCGGCCTTGGCGCAGCCGTCGATCGTTGCCGCCTACTGGATCTCAATCAAGGTCAGCCTCGCCTCGTCGCTGATCGGTGCTTTCGCGGGGCTTGCCATTGCCATCGCCATCGTGCGCGGCGGGCTGCCGGAGTGGATACGCTCGGCGACACTGACCTTTTCCGGCGTGGCCTCCAATTTTGCCGGCGTGCCGCTGGCCTTCGCCTTTCTCGCGACGCTCGGCCGGCTTGGGCTCGCCACGGTGCTGCTCAACGTCTTGGTCGGCTTCAACATTTATGCCCATGGTTTCAACATCCTGTCGTTCTGGGGCCTGACGCTGACCTATGTCTATTTCCAGATCCCGCTGATGGTGGTGATCATCGTGCCGGCGATCGATGGGCTGAAGAAGGAATGGGGCGAAGCGGCGGCAACGCTTGGCGCGACCCAGGCGCAGTTCTGGCGCATGGTCGTCATTCCGGTGATCTGGCCAAGTTTCCTCGGCACCGTCATCCTCTTGTTCGCCAACGCCTTCGGTGCCATCGCCACCGCTTACGCTCTGACCGGCTCCTCGCTTAATATCGTCCCTATCCTGCTCTACGCGCAGATCCGCGGTGACGTGCTGCACAATGCCCATCTCGGCTACGCCATCGCCTTCGGCATGATCGTCATCACTGGGCTGGCCAATGTCTTCTACATCTGGTTCCGGACGCGCTCTGAGAGGTGGCTCAAATGAAGTCCGGCAGATTCTGGGCCTGGATCGTCTTCGCGCTGGGCGCGGCCTATTTCTTCATTCCGCTGATCGCGACCGTGGAATTCTCCATGCGCATGCGGCGCGGCGCCTATTCCTTCGATGCTTATCAGGTCGTGCTCGGCGATCCCCGCTTCCAGGCGACCTTCATCTATTCGGTGGTCGCCGCCATCTTCACTATCGTCCTTGGCGTGCTGGTGGTGGTGCCGGCGGCGTACTGGATTCGTCTGCGGCTGCCGCAGCTAAGGCCCGTCGTCGAGTTCATCACGCTGTTGCCGCTGGTCATCCCGGCCATCGTTATCGTCTTCGGCTACATCAGAATGTACGGGTCGAACTCACCGCTGCCGTTCCTGGCCAGCGAGACAGGAGCCAATGCCTTGCTGGTCATCGGTTATGCGACACTCGCGCTGCCCTATATGTATCGCGCCGTCGACACCGGGCTTCGCACAATCGACGTGCGGACACTGACTGAGGCGGCGCAGATCCTCGGCGCCGGCTGGGGCACGATCATCACTCGGGTCATCCTGCCCAACGTGCTGATCGCGGTGCTGTCGGGCGCCTTCCTGACCTTCGCCATCGTCATCGGTGAATTTACCATGGCCAGCCTGCTCAACCGGCCTGCTTTCGGACCCTATCTGCAGAACGTCGGCGCCAACCGCGCCTACGAGCCGGCGGCGCTTGCCATCATCGCCTTCGCCATCACCTGGGGCTGCATGTCGCTGATCCAGATCTTGTCGCGCTTCGCGCCGCGATCGGCGAACCGTCCGAACTGACCCGAAGGAAAAAGCCATGACCGAGCCATTCCTCTCAATCCAGCATGTGCGAAAATCCTTCGGCCCCATCACCGTGGTGCAGGATTTCAACCTCGACGTCGAGCCGGGCGAATTCGTCTCCTTCCTCGGCCCGTCGGGCTGCGGCAAGACGACGGTGCTGCGCATGGTCGCCGGTTTCGAGGAGCCAAGCGCCGGCAAGATCGTCGTGGCCGGCAAGGACATCACCCGGCTGAAGCCCAACCAGCGCAATGTCGGCATGGTGTTCCAGGCCTATGCGCTGTTTCCGAACCTCACCGTGGCACAGAATATCGGCTTCGGGCTGAAGGTCGCCGGCATGCCGAAGGCCGATGCCGACAGGCGCGTTGCCGAGATGCTCGACATCATCAAGCTGCCGCAGATGGGCGACCGCTATCCCTATCAGCTCTCCGGCGGTCAGCAGCAGCGCATCGCGCTGGCGCGGGCGATTGCGCCCAAGCCGAAACTGCTGCTGCTCGACGAGCCGCTGTCGGCACTCGACGCCAAGGTGCGCGTGTCGCTGCGCGAGGAAATCCGCTCGATCCAGAAGAAGCTCGGCATCACCACCATCTTCGTCACCCACGACCAGGAAGAGGCGCTGTCGATTTCCGACCGTATCGCGGTGATGTATGGCGGCAAGGCCGAGCAAGTCGGCACGCCGTTCGAGATCTACAACCGGCCGGCAACCAAATTCGTCGCCAATTTCGTCGGCACGCTGAACGTGCTCGAAGGCACGGTCACCGACGCGGCTTCGGGCAAGGTTCGCGTCAATTCGCAAGAGGTCTCGCTCAAGGGCAAGCTCAACGGCTCGAAATCCGGCGACACGCTGTCGTTGGCACTGCGTCCGGAAGCGATTTCGCTCGGGCGTCACCCCGGCCGCGACTCCAGCCTTTCGGGCGAAATCGCCGAGGTGCATTTCCTCGGCTCGGTCATCCGGGTGCGCGTCGGCATCGGTGGCAGCACGGTCTCGCTCGACACGTTCAACAGCCCGGCCACGCCGCCGCCGGCCGTCGGCGAAAAGGCCGAAATTTCGTTCTCGTCGGGCGACATGCTGGTGCTGCATTAGGAGAAGAGTGAATGGTGAATAGTGAATAGTGAATAGTGAGAATGCGCTTTACGCGCCGAAATTGCTCTGCAAGCAACCATTCACCATTCACCATTCACCATTCACCATTCACCATTCACCAGCAGCCTAAGCCGTGGCCGTTTTTTGCAGTGCCAATCGCCCGGCTTCACCGCTACGATAAGGCATGGCGCTTTTTGAACTCACCCTTGTCCTGCTTCTCATCGCGGTCGCCCTGACCGCGCTGTCGCGGCGTCTGCAGATTCCCTATCCGTCATTGCTGGCGCTGGCCGGCGCCGGCATCGCCTTCCTGCCGTTTGCCCCGACCATCGAGATCGACCCGGAGCTGGCGCTCGCTCTGTTCATCGCGCCGGTTCTGCTCGACGCGGCCTATGACACGTCGCTGCGCGATCTCAACCGCTACAAGGTTTCGCTCATCCTGCTGGCGCTTGGCGCCGTCATCTTCACCACCGTGACGGTCGCGCTGGTCGGCTGGACGATGGCAGGCCTGCCCATTGCCGCGGCCATAGCGCTCGGCGCGATCGTAGCGCCGCCCGATGCGGTGGCGGCGGCGGCCGTGCTCGGACAGTTCAAGGTGCCGCACCGCATCACCGCCATCCTGGAAGGCGAGAGCCTTCTCAACGACGCCACGGCGCTGTTGATCTACAGGATGTCGGTTTCCGCAGCCGCCGGCTCCATCCTGTTGAGCAGTGCCGTTCCAATGATCCTGCTGTCGACGGTCGGCAGCCTTGCCGCAGGCTATGTGCTCGGCCGGTTGTCTCTCGCCATACTCGGCCGCATCGACGACCCGGCGAGCGGCACCGTGGTGCAATTCGCCTCAACCTTCGGCGTCTGGATCCTGGCCGACAGGATAGGGCTTTCCGCCATCATCACGATCGTCGTCTATGCCATGACGATCGCACGTACATCGCCGCGCCGCATGCCGGCAAGGAATCGTGTCAGCTCCTACTCGGTCTGGGAGACGGCGGTGTTCGTGCTCAACGTGCTGGCCTTCGTTCTGATGGGCCTGCAAGCGCGGTCCATCGTCGGCCGACTTGCCGAGCAAGGACAAAGCGAGGCGTTCGTCTTTGCCCTGGCTGTGCTGGCCGTCGTCATCGTATCGCGGCTCGTCTGGGTTCTGGGCTGCGGCGCGATCCTCAGAGCGCTGGCACGTCTGGGCGACGAGGACAGGCGGAAGGACGCACCGACATTGCGCGGCGGCGTGCTCATCGGCTGGTGCGGCATGCGTGGCCTGGTGACGCTTGCGGCAGCCTTCGCCTTGCCGGCCGACTTTCCGGGCCGTGATCCGATCGTGCTCGCCGCTTTCACGGTCGTGCTCGGCACATTGGTGCTGCAAGGCGTCAGCCTGAAACCGTTGCTGCTTCTGCTCAATCTCGACCTCGACCGGACGGTCGACCGGGAGGTGGCGCAGGCGCGCGTCGCCATCATGCAGGCGGCGCTGGACGTGCTCAGCGGCAAGACATCGAGCGCGGCCGGGGCGGTGCGAGAGCAATATGCCGCCCAGCGCGCCATCGCCGAAAACCCGGAGGATGCCCAGGCGGCGACCGAGTATGACAGATTGCGTCTTTACGCCATCAAGAGCCAGCGCGATGCGCTGGAGCGTTTGCGCATCGACGGGACGATCGGCGACGAAGCCTACCACCGCCTTGAGGAAGAAATCGACTGGTCGGAACTGGCAGCATCCCCGCCCGGTCGGTTCCAGCCGCTGACCACTTAGCATCTGGCCCAAGCTCCCTCCGCCCGGCTGCACATTGCAAGGCTGTCAGCGAACGGCTACTGCCAGCAGGAAACTGAGCCGGATAAGCAATGAAGCTGGTCAGCTATAACATCCAGTACGGCTTCGGCAGCGATGGCCGCTACGACCTGGCGCGTTGTGCCAAGGTCGTGGCCGGCGCCGACATCGTCGCCTTGCAGGAGGTGGAACGGCACTGGTTGCGCAGCAACGAGGACGACCAGCCGGAACTTCTTTCGCAATTGCTGCCCGACTATCATTGGGTCTACGGGCCGGCCTTCGACATGGATGCCAGCCACCGGCGTGGAGGCCGCATCGTCAACCGGCGGCGGCAATTCGGCACCATGGTTCTGTCGAAGCTTCCGATCGTCTGGTCGCGGCTGCATACGCTGCCGCTCAGGCGCACGCTGCGGCCGCTCAACACCCGCAATGCCGCACTCGAATGCATGATCCGCACCCCTGCCGGTCCGGTGCGGGTGCTGTCGTTGCATCTGGCGCATATCGCGGCCGAGGAGCGGCTGGAGCAGATCGACTATTTGCTCGCCGAGCATCGCCGCGCGCCGTCCGAGGGCGGTCCATGGAGCGGCGCCGACGACGAGCCGGCGCGCAACTGGAGCAATGGCGAACAGGAGCCAGAAAACCCCGTAACGGCGATCTGGTTGGGCGACTTCAACATGGAGCCGGATAGCGCCGAGTACCGGCGCATTGTCGGCAGCGCGCCCTATCATCGCGGTGCCGCCTATCTCGACGGTTTTGTCGATGCCGCCGCCGTCGCAACAGCGGATTTCCACACCCATGTGAAGACTATCGATGGTAGGCTGGCAAAGCGCCGGCTCGACCATTGCTTCGTCGGCGGCATGTTTGCCGGGCGCGTGCGCTCGGTCAGCGCCGATATCGGGCAAATCGCTTCCGACCATTTTCCGCTCTGGGTCGATATCGACCTGGAGACGCCGATCGTCATCGGGACGGGCGGCGGATGAACCGCCGATGAGCCTGTTTGTCTTTTTCGCGGTGCTCGCCGCCGCTTCCATGCATGCGATCTGGAACGCGCTGGTCAAGGTCCATCTCGACCGTTTTCTGTCGATCACACTGATGACGCTCGGCATGGGTGCCGCTGCGCTGGTGACGTTGCCTTTCGTCGAGGTGCCGAAGCCGGAAGTGTGGCCATACATCCTCGCCTCGGTTGTCTTCCACATGGGCTACAGGACGTTCCTGATCGGCGCCTACAAGGCCGGCGATTTCGCCCAGACCTATCCGCTGGCGCGCGGCACCGCGCCATTGCTGGCCGCTTTGGGGGGCGTTGTGGTGGTTGCCGAGATGCCGGCGCCGCTCGCCATTCTCGGCATCCTCTTGTTGTCGGCGGGCACGCTGGTGCTGTCGTTTCGCGGCGGCGCGCATCTGGAGAAATTGAACCTGCGCGCCGTCGGCTTCGCACTGGGCACATCGATCTTCATCGCCAGCTACACGCTGTCGGACGGCAGCGGCGCGCGGCTGGCCGCCACCGCGTCGAGTTATGCCGCCTGGCTGTTCGTCTGCGATGCGCTGTGGGCGCTGGTGCTATGCGTCGTCTTTCGCGGCCCACAGGCGCTGCCGGTGCTGGCGCGCGACTGGAAGGCCGGAATCTATACCGGCGTGCTCAGCGGCGGCGCCTACTGGATCGTGATGTGGGCGATGACCAAGGCGCCGATCGCCTCGGTGGCGTCGCTGCGCGAAACATCGATCCTGTTCGCCATGATGATCTCGGTCTTCGCGCTCGGCGAGAAGATGACGGCATGGCGAGGTGCCGCGGTGCTTAGCATCGTTGCCGGCGTCGTTGCGCTGAGAATGGGATAGTCACGCGATCTCCAGATCAAACACCATCAGCCCGTCGGTGCCGCCTTCGAGCGCCGCGACCAGTTTTGCGCCGGCTCGCTGGTGCGCTTCATGCTCCAGATAGGCATCGCGTGCCGCAGCGTCGCGAAAGTCGATGGTGAAGCCGTGCGTGAAGCCGCGGGCGAAGGGTTCCGGGCTGGTATTGGCGCTGAATTCGACCTTGCCCATGCCGTCGATCACAGCCCGCAACGCTTCGAGATCGGCATGGATTGCCGCGCGCTCGGCGTCGGCGACATCGTTGCGAAATCTGACGAAGACACAATGCCTGATCATTCTTTGTCCCTCATGCCGCTCGGTTGGTGGAAAACACCGCCGGCGGCAGCGGCTCGCGGCCAAGGATCAGATCGGCGCCTTTTTCGCCAACCATGATCGTCGGGGCATTGGTGTTGGAGGAGGGGATGCGCGGCATCACCGAGGCGTCGCAGACGCGCAGGCCCTCGATACCGCGCAGCCTGAGATCTGGCGTTACCACGCTCATCGCATCGTGGCCCATGCGGCAGGTGCCGACCGGGTGGTGGTCGGTCTTGGAACTGCGGCAAGCGTAGTCGAACAACTCGTCGCCGCTCTGCAGGTCGGGTCCCGGCAGTACCTCGCGCAGCACATAGGGCTGCAGCGCCTTCTGCCGCATGATCTCGCGCGCCAGCCTCAGCCCCTTGATCGACATGTCACGGTCATAGGGATCGGACCAATAGTTCGGATCGATCAGCGGGCGGTCGGCCGGGTCGGCACTGTTCAGCCGCACCATGCCGCGCGAGCGCGGGCGCAGGAAGGCCGAGTTCAGTGTCACGCCCGGATTGTTCAGCTTCTCGACGCCGGCCTCGATGCCGGAGCCGAGGCCGAGATGCAGCTGGATGTCGGGAGAGGCGGCGGTCGGATCGGCGTACCAGAAGCCGCCGGTCTCGAACAGGCTGGAGGCCACCGGGCCTTTCTTCAGGAGCAGATATTGCAGCCCGGCCCAAGCCGTCCAGTGCAGCTTGGCGTAGTTGTCGTAGGTGTGATCGCCGGTGCATTCGGCGATGACGAACAGGTCGAGATGATCCTGCAGGTTGGAGCCGACGCCGGGCAAATCGTGCACCGGTGTCACGCCGACCGCCTTCAGATGGTCGGCCGGGCCGATGCCCGACTGCAGCAAAAGCTTCGGCGAGCCGATGGCGCCGGACGAGACGATCACCTCGCGCTCGGCGTGCAGGATCGTTGGCTGGCCGCCCGGCCTGTCGACGATCTCGACGCCGACGGCGCGGCCTTTGTCGACGACGATGCGTGTCACTAGAACGCCGGTCCTGATGGTGAGATTCTTGCGCTCCCGGATCGGCCTGAGATAGGCGACCGAGGCGGAGGAGCGCTTCGCGTCCTTCTGCGTCAATTGGTAATAGCCGACGCCCTCCTGGCTGGCGCCGTTGAAGTCGGGATTGAAGGGGATGCCCATCTCCTGTCCGGCACGGAAATAGGCCTCGCAGATCGGCAGCGGCGCGATCGGGTTCGACACGCCGAGCGGGCCTTGGTCGCCGTGGAAATCGTTGGCATAACGCTGGTTGTTCTCCGCGCGCTTGAAATAGGGCAGCACGTCGCGATAGCCCCAGCCGGCAAGGCCTTCTTCCTTCTCCCAGGCGTCGTAGTCGCGGGCGTTGCCGCGCGTGTAGATCTGCGCGTTGATCGACGAGCCGCCGCCGATCACCTTGGCCTGCGTGTATCGGAAGACGCGGTCGTTCATGTGCTTTTGCGGCACCGTCGACCAGCCCCAGGCGGCGATGCCCTTGGTCATCTTGGCAAAACCGGCCGGCATGTGGATCAGCGGATGCCAGTCCTTGCCGCCGGCTTCGAGCAGCAGCACCTGATGCGACGGATCTTCGCTCAGCCGGTTGGCGAGTACGCAGCCGGCCGGGCCGGCGCCGACGATTATGTAGTCCGTCATGGCGTCACCTGTTCATAGCCTCGGCACCGACAGCGCGCCATCGACATTGATGACCGAGCCGGTCGAAAAGCCGAACTTGCCACCGGCGAGTGCTGCCACGGCGGCACCGATATCTTCGCTCTCGCCCCAGCGCATCGCCGGCACCAGCCCGCCGTCGATCAGCCCGTCATATTTGGCGGTCACACCCGCGGTCATGTCGGTGCGGATGATGCCCGGCCGCACCTCGAACACGGCGATGTTTTCGGTGGCAAGCCGCAGCGCCAGGTTCTTCACCCACATCGAAAGCCCAGCCTTGGAGATGCAGTAATCGGAACGTTCCGGCGAGGCCATGGCGGCGCTGACCGAGGTGATGGTGATGATCGATCTCGCACCATCGCTTGGCAGGCCGAGCATCGCTTTGGCGACGGCCTGGCTGAGGAATACGGTGCCGCGCAGATTGATGCCGAGCACCCGGTCGAAATTTTTGGGCTTGAGCTCGAGCAGATCGCCGCGCAGGACGGCGCCGATGCCGGCATTGTTGACCAGGCAGTCGATGCGGCCGAAGGCGCTTGTCGCGGCATCAATCAGCGCTGCGTGGCCGTCGAGGTCGGCGATGTCGCTGCTGGCATAGGCGAACTTCGCGCCGCGCCCGGTGATGTCGGCGGCGAGCCCGTCGGCGGCTTCGTCGGCAAGGTCTGAGAGGAGGATGTCGAAGCCTGCGTCGGCCAGCGCCTCGGCGCAAGCAAGGCCGATGCCGCGCGCGCCGCCGGTGACGATCGCTGCCGGGCGGCTCATGTTGCAAGCTCCGTCTTGCGGATATGATCGGCGACGCGCAGCGCCTGTGCGGCGATCGACAGCGCCGGATTGACGGCGGCCGAATTCGGCAGGAAGCCGGCATCGACGACGAACAAATTGCTGTGGTCGAAGGAGCGGCAGAACGGGTCGAGCGGCGAGGTCGCTGGATCGTTGCCCATCTTCACCGTGCCGCACTGATGTGAGGGCGTGCGCTTGTCAAACGGACGCGACAGGACGATCGGATAGCCGCAGGCGCGGAAATTCTCGCGCATCACCTTGGTCAGTCCGTCGAGCGACTGCATGTTGGAGCGCCGCCACTGCATGACGATGTCCTTGCCGTCGATCATGATGCGGCTCTCGGGATCGGGCAGGTCCTCGCACATCAGATACCAGTCGACGGCGCGGCCGGCCATGAAATCGAGCGCGAATTTGGGCGCGCGCCTGACATTGGCCTTGAGGATGTTGCCGTCGAGCTTGCCGAGGAGCTGGACATTGCCGAGCGGCTTGCCGCACTTGCCGTCGGACAGATAATAATCGTTCAGCATCAGCGTCTTCTGGTAGACGGATTTGTTCCGGCGGCGTGGATCGATCGCCAGCATGGCGCTCGAATTGTGATTCATGAAGTTGCGGCCGACCTGGTCGGAGCGGTTGGCCAGGCCTTTGCCACCGCCTCTGCCCTGAGGGGTGGGCGAGCGCAGCAGGATGGCGGCGGAATTGACTGCGCCGGCCGATAGGATGACCAGCTTCGGCGCGACTTTCTTCAGCGTACCGTTCTGTCGATAATGGACGGCGATGATCGTCCTCGCATCCGGCGATGCCTCGAGATATTCGACATGGGCGCCGGTCTCGAGCTTGATCTTCTGGTCGGCAAGGGCGGCGGCCAGCGGTCCCGTTTGGGCGTCGACCTTGCCGACGCCGGTGTTGGGAAAAGCGTCCCACGGCGTGCTGCCGTCTTTCAGCCAGGCTTCGATGTCGACGCCGAGCGGCAGCGATGCCGGGTGCAGGCCCAGGCTCTTCAACTCGGCGCGGGCACGCGCGATTGGCGGCTCGTCGGGCACCGGCCCGAAAGGGTAGGGCATCGAGTGGAACGGCTCGGTCGGGTCTTCGCCGAGTGCACCGCGCACGCGGAAAAGCTGCTCGGCCCTGGAATACCAGGGTTCGAATTCCTCATAGGAAAACGGCCAGGCCGGCGAGATGCCGCCATAGTGCTCCATCTCCGAAAAGTCTTCCCTGCGGTAGCGGATCAGCACCGCGCCGTAGAATTTCGAATTGCCGCCGACATAGTAGTAATTGCCCGGGTTGAAAGGCGCTCCGCCGGCCTCGAGCCACATCTCCTTCGGCCTATAGTGGCCATCGACGAAGATTGCGCGGGTGTCGCGTGTGTGCGGCGTTGCTGGCAGTGGTTCGCCGCGCTCCAGCATCAGGATCGAGGCGCCACCGCCGGCAAGGCCAGAGGCGATCGTGGCGCCACCTATGCCGGAGCCGATGATGACGATGTCGGGATTTGTCATGGCGGTCAGACGATGCGTTTCTCGGTCGCCGGATCGAAGAACACCGCCTTGGTCAGGTTGAAGGCGAGCGGCGTGACCGTGCCGGGCTGGATTTTGGCATCGGCGCGCAGCCGCGCCACCACCGCCTTGCCGCCGAGATTGGTGACCGCGAACGTATCCGAGCCGGCCGGCTCGATGACCTCGATGTGACAGTCGGCGCGGGCGATGTTCGAGGCGTTGCGTTCGGCACCCTCGGGATCGGTCAGTGCTTCCGGGCGGACGCCGAAGATGATCGGTTTTCCCTGGAATGCCGACAGGCCGGCCGGCGCATTGCCCAGCGGCAGCGAGATCGGCTGGCGCGCCTCGCGCTCCATGACGACGGAGAAGCTGCTGCCGTTGCTGCCGATCGTCGCCGGGATCAGGTTCATCGCCGGCGAGCCCATGAAGTCGGCAACAAACAGGTTGACCGGATTGTTATAGATTTCGGCTGGCGTGCCGAACTGCTGCACCTCGCCGTCGCGCATCACCGCGATCTTGGTGGCCAGCGTCATCGCCTCGATCTGGTCGTGGGTGACGTAGACGATGGTGGTGCCGGTGGTGGCGTGCAGGCGCTTGATCTCGATGCGCATGTCGACACGCAGCTTGGCATCGAGATTGGACAAAGGCTCGTCGAACAGGAACAGCTTTGGATCGCGCACCAGCGCCCGGCCCATGGCGACGCGCTGGCGCTGGCCGCCGGAGAGCTGGCTTGGCTTGCGCTTCAGCAAATGGCCGATCTGCAAGACCTTCGCCACCTTGTCGATCGCCTTCTGGCGCTCGCCGGCCGGCACGCCGCGCATCTCCATGCCGAAGGCGATATTGCCGGCAACCGTCATGTTCGGATAGAGCGCGTAGCTCTGGAAGACCATGGCGATGTCGCGCTTGGAGGGGTGGAGATCGTTGATCGTGCGTCCGTCGACGCGGATTTCCCCTTCGGTTATGGTTTCCAGGCCGGCAATAGTGTTGAGCAGCGTGGACTTGCCGCAACCGGAAGGCCCGACCAGCACGAGGAAGCCGCCCTTTTCCAGGTCGAGGTCGATGCCTTTCAGGATCTCGACCGCTCCGAAACGCTTCTTCAGCCCGTCAATTTCCAGAAAAGCCATGCGATTATCCTTTGACGGCGCCGGCCATCAGGCCGCGCACGAAATAGCGGCCGGCGAGCACGTAGACGAGGAGCGTCGGCAGCGCGGCGATCATCGCCGCCGCCATGTTGACGTTGTATTCGACGACGCCGGTCGAGGTGTTGACGACATTGTTCAGCGCCACCGTCATCGGCATCACGTCGCCTGAGCCGGCATAGGCGGAAGCGAAGAGGAAGTCGTTCCAGATGTTGGTGAACTGGTAGATCACCGTCACCACGATGATCGGCAGCGAGTTGGGCAGCATGATGCGCCGGAAGATCTGGAAGAAGCTGGCGCCGTCGATCTGCGCCGCCTTCACCAGCTCGTTCGGAAACGCTTCGTAATAATTGCGGAAGAACAGGGTGGTGAAGCCGATGCCGTAGACGACGTGAACGAACACCAGGTTCACGGTCGGATTGCCGAAGCCGAAGGTGAGGCCGGTCGCGTTCTGCAGCTTGACGCCGAACCGGCCGAGGCTGCCGAGGATCGTTGCCATCGGCAAGAGGACGGACTGGAACGGAATGAAGCAGGCAAACAGCATCAGCCCGAACACCAGCGTCGCCCCGCGAAAGCGCCATTTCGTCAGCACATAGCCGTTGAGCGCGCCGAGCAGGGTCGAGATGATGACGGCCGGAACCACCATCTTGATCGAGTTCCAGAAATAACCCTTCATGCCGACGCAGGTGAGACCCGAGCAAACCTCGCTCCACGCCCTTATCCAAGGTGCGAAGGTCGGCTCCTGCGGCAGCGCCAGCATGTTGCCGTTCTGGATTTCGTCCATGGTCTTGAACGAGGTCACCAGCATGACGAACAGCGGCATCAGATAGAACAGCGCGAACAGCGCCAGCAGCCCGTAGATGACAATACGGTTGACCGTCCTGGCGCTGATACCGCCAGTGCTCTGGCGAGCAGGAGTGGCCACGGCGCTCATCGCGGCTTCTCCCGAAGCTCGGAATAGAGATAGGGAACGATGATCGCGGTGATGGTCATCAGCATGATCACGGCGCTGGCCGAGCCGACGGCCATCTCGTTGCGCTTGAAGGTGTACTCATACATGAAGTTGGACGGCAGCCAGGCCGAACCGCCCGGCCCGCCGCTGGTCAGCGCGACCACCAGATCGTAGGATTTGATGGCGAGATGCGCGAGGACGATCAAGGCGGACAGGAAGATCGGCCGCAGCAGCGGGATGACGATGCGACGGTAGAGCTGGAAGGTGGTGGCGCCGTCGATCTGCGCCGCCTTCAGGATCTCGCCGTCGATGCCGCGCAGGCCGGCCAGGAACATCGCCATGATGAAGCCCGACGCCTGCCAGACGCCGGCGATGACCACTGTGTAGATGACGAAATCCTTGTTCTTGATCCAGTCGAAATGGAAGCTCGTCCAGCCCCATTGGTGCAGCGTCTGCTCGAGGCCGAGGCCGGGGTCCAGAAACCATTTCCAGGCAACGCCGGTGACGATGAACGACAGTGCCATCGGGTAGAGGTAGATCGGCCGCAGCACACCTTCGCCGCGGATCTTCTGGTCGAGCAGGATCGCCAGGAACAGGCCGAGCGCCAGGCAGATGGAAATATAGAGGAAGCCGAAAATCCCCATATTGGTGATCGACGTGTACCAGGAGGACGGCGGATCGCTTTCGAAAGTCCAGCGCCATAGCCGCTGATAGGCGCGTGGCCCGGTGATCGCATAGGAGGGAAAGGTCTTGGAATTGGTGAAGGACAGATAGATCGTCCACAGGATGAAGCCGTAGACGAAGACGATAGTGGCGGCGAAGCTCGGCGCCAGCACGAGCTTCGGCAGCGCGTCCTGAAGGCGCGAGCGCACCGTGGCGCCCGGACGGGCATCGTGCTCCGGCGTCAGCGTGATACTGGTTTCAGCAACTGTGCTCATCTGTCCATTCCGTATGGCGGGTCCGGAATTCTGCTGTCTCGGGCTCTGCGGCACGAAAGCGTGCCGGTCGGCGCAACCGCAAAACCTCGCCGCAGGGGATCTCCCCGGCTTGCGCCGGGGAGATCATTCACATGGGCGGGTGCCTTACTTGGCGTCTTCGATCGCGCTGACCAGTTGGGTCACGGCCTCGTCCGAGGTCTTGATCTGGCCGTGCACGAATTTCGAGACGACATCCTTGTAGGCGTTGGCAACCGCGGGAGGCGCGCCATAGCCCTGCGCCAGCGAACCGAACAGCGTGCCGCCTTCATTGGCGGCCTTCAGGTCGGCCATGCCCTTCTTGCCGCAAGCGTCGAAATCGGTGTCCGGCACGTCGGTGCGGGCCGGAACAGAGCCCTTGACGACGTTGAAGGCCGACTGGAAGCTCTTCGACAGCGTGGCGGTGGCCAGGGCGATCTGGGCGGCCTTGCGGTCCTCCGGAACGTTGAACATGCCGAACATGTCGGAGTTGTAGACGACGCTGCCGTCGGTGCCCGGGAAGCGGTAGCACAGGAAGTCGGTGCCCGGGACCTTCTTGGCGGCGTTGAATTCGCCCTTGGCCCAGTCACCCATCACCTGCACCAGCGCATCGCCCTTGATGACCATGGCGGTGGCGAGGTTCCAGTCCCGGCCCGAGAAGTTCGGGTCGACATAGGTGACGAGCTTGGCGAGATTGTCGAACGACTTCTTCATCGTGTCGGACTTCAGCGACTCCTCGTCGAGGTCGTTGAAGGCCTTCTTGTAGAACTCAGGCCCGCCGGTCGACAGCACGACTGAGTCGAACATTGTCGCTTCCTGCCAGTTCTGGCCGCCCAGCGCGAGCGGGATGACGCCCGCCGCCTTGGCTTTGTCCAGCAACGCAATGAAGTCGTCGAAGGTCTTGGGCTCGGTGCCGCCGATCTTGTCCATCACCGCCTTGTTGATCCATAGCCAGTTGACCGAGTGGACGTTGACCGGAGCCGCGACCCACTTGCCATCATAGACGGAGAATTTCTGCAGGGCCGCGGGAACGGACTTGTCCCAGCCTTCCTTTATCGCCGTCTCGGTCAGGTCGCCCATAACGCCGGCTGCGGCGTAATCGAGCACGGTATAGCCAAGCATCTGCGAGGCGGTCGGGTAGTTGCCCGCTGCCACCATCGCCTTCAGCGCGGTCATGGCAGCGTCGCCGCCGCCGCCGGCCACCGGCACGTCCTTCCAGGCAAAGCCTTCCTTGGCCAGATCCTGCTTGAGCACGTTCAGAGCGGCAGCTTCGCCGCCCGACGTCCACCAATGCAGCATCTGGACTTCCTTGACGTCCTCGGCATGGGCCGCGAACGCAACGCCCGATGCGAGAGCCGTCCCGATAAGCAGTTTGCGCAACATGTACTTCCTCCCTTGTTGAACTTACACGACCGGCGGATGCCCACCGGGTTCTTCCCAACTCAGCCGACCCACCATCCGGTGCGCTGGCCGCGATGAAACTGGATTGTCTTTTCCTCGGTATAATCCTCGACGGCGCGCTTGCCGAGTTCGCGTCCGAGACCGGACTGCTTGTAGCCGCCGAAAGGCAGCTCGGGGTAACCCTCCATGAACGTGTTCACCCAAACGGTTCCCGAACGCACATTCCGCGCCACCGACATGCAGGTATCGATGCTGGCGCTCCACACGCCCGCCGACAGACCATAGGGCGTGTTGTTGGCGATGTGCAACGCCCTTTCAATCGATTCAAAAGTCAGCACCGAGAGCACCGGACCGAACACTTCCTCGCGTGCAATGGCCATGTCTTCGGTGACATCGCGAACGATGGTCGGATCAAGATACTGGCCGGCGCTCGAAGCAAGCTGATTGCCGCCGCTACAGATCCGGCCGCCGCCGTTTTCCGCTGCCGTCACGTAGCCGGTGACCTTGGCCATATGGTCGGCGGAGATCATCGCGCCGACCTTGGTGCGGTCGTCGAGCGGGTCGCCGACAACCACCTTGGCGGTGAGGGCTTTGACGGCGCCGAGGAACTCGTCGGCGATCGCCTCATGGACGATCAGCCGGCTGCCGGCATTGCAGCATTCGCCGGCATTGAAGAAGCCGCCGAACACCGCCGCGTCGGCGGCGGCCTCGAGGTCGGCATCGGGAAAGACGATCTGGCCGTTCTTGCCGCCGAGCTCCATCGCGACTTTCTTCAGCGAGTTGGCGGCAGACGCCATGGTCATCTTGCCGACGCGGGTGGAGCCGGTGAACGACACCATCTCGACCAGCGGATGGCTGACCATCGGTGCGCCGACATCGGCGCCCAACCCGGCAAGGATGTTGACGACGCCGTCCGGCAAGCCGGCCTGCATCAGTATCTCGCCGAGCACGAAAGTCGAGGCCGAGGTCATCTCGCTCGGCTTGACCACCGCCGTGCAGCCGGCGGCGAGCGCGAAGGGTAGTTTCTGGCTGACGATAAGGAACGGGAAATTCCACGGCGTGATGATGGAAACGACGCCGATCGGTTCGCGCAGCACGACGCCGAGCATGGCGTCGCCGAGATTGGCGTAGCTTTCGCCGTGAAGCGTGCGGGCAAGTGCCGCGGCATAGCGCCAGATATCGACGGCGCCGCCGATCTCGCCGCGCGCCTGCGCAATCGGCTTGCCGGATTCCAGTGCGTCGAGCCGGGCAATCTCGTCCAGCCGCGCCTCGATCAGGTCAGCAGCTTTGAGCAGGATCGCGGCGCGTTCGGCTGCCTTCATGCGCGGCCACGGGCCGGTCTCGAAGGCCTTGTGCGCGGCCTGAACCGCCGCCTCTACGTCCGCCGCGCCGGCCTGTGCATAGCGCGAGACGGTGAAGCCGTGGCCGGGGCTGCTGCGCTCCAGCGTGCGGCCGTCCTGGGCGTCGATGAACCTGCCGCCGATCAGCAGCCGGTACCTTTTCGGCGCTGCGGCTGCCTCGGCGGGCATGGCGATGTTGAGGGGTGCGTTCATGTGATTTCCAGGTTCCTAAGATCTTGAGAACGCCGGCTTCTGCTTGGTCTTGAAAGCCTCGACGCCGGTCCTGAGATCGCTTGTCAGCGCGATGAAGCCGCTGGCCAGCGCTTCGGTCGCGGCAGCACTCTCTTCGCCCTCGGCGATTGTAATCATCAGCTTGGCGGCTTCGGTCGCGAGCGGGCCGCGCTCGGCGATCTTGCCGGCCCAGGCCTTGGCTTCGGCGAACGCCTTGCCGGTCTCGACCACCCGGTCGACAATCCCCAGAGCAAGAGCCTCGGTAGCCAGAAACACCTCGCCGCCGAGCGCCATCCGCCGCACTGCCTGCGCGCCGAAGCGGCGCACGGCGCGCTGGGTGCCGGACCAGCCGGGAACGACGCCGATCGAGGTTTCGGGGAACCCCAACTTCACCTGCGTTTCCGCCACGCGAAAGTCGCAAGCCGCCGCCAGTTCCAGCCCGCCGCCCAGCGCATGGCCGGCAAGAACGGCGATCGTCGGCTGCCGCAGCCGCGCCAGCCGGTCGAAGACGCGGTGGCCGTAGCGCACCCATTGCACCTGGAAATCGGCAGCGCTCATTTCTGCCCAAGCCTCGACGTCGCCGCCGGCGCAAAAGCCCTTGCCTTCGCCGCAGACCAGCACGACGCGGACGCCGGTTGCTGTCTCGGCCTCGTCGAGTGCCGCTTCCAGCGCCCGCAGCATCGGAATATCGAGCGCGTTGAATTTCTCCGGCCGGCGCAGCGTGA
Organism: Mesorhizobium sp. M0816; assembly: GCF_040320005.1. NCBI lineage: Bacteria > Pseudomonadati > Pseudomonadota > Alphaproteobacteria > Hyphomicrobiales > Phyllobacteriaceae > Mesorhizobium > Mesorhizobium sp. M0816. The sequence continues at coordinate 98,584 of NZ_JAMYOT010000006.1, forward strand.
CAATGCCGATGGCGCCGTCGGTTTCAAAGGTTACCAGACGCTCAGCCATGTGCGCCTCCAAGCGACGCGCCGCCATTGAGCGATAGGCCGATCGGCCGGTCCCGGTAGAGCGCATCCGGCGTCACTTTCAGGTCGTTGGCGACGGCGAGCGGGATCTCGGCCTGCGCCAGCACATCGCGCTCGAGGTCGATGCCCGGCGCCAACTCGGTCACCATCAGCCCCGCAGGCGTCAGCTTCATCACGCAGCGCTCGGTGACATAGGTGATATCCTGTCCCTGCGCGACGGCACGCTTGCCCGAGAAGGAGATATGCTCGACCTCGCCGACGACTTTCTTGACCTTGCCCTCCTGGTCGATGCGGATGCCGCCACCGGCAAGCGACAACTTGGCGCCGGCATTGAAGAAACCGGAAAAGACGATCTTCTTCGCCCGCGCGGTGATGTCGACGAAGCCGCCGGCGCCGGCGGTGACATGCGGCCGCGCCGAAAGCTTCGAGACATTGACAGAGCCGTGGCGGTCGATCTGCAGGAAGGACAGCAGCGAGGCGTCGAAGCCGCCGGCCTGGAAATAGATGAACTGGTGCGGCGAAGGCATGAAGGCGTCGGCATTCGACGAGCAGCCGAACTTGAAATCGAGCAGCGGCACGCCGCCGACCGCGCCCTGTTCGATGACCCAGGTGACCTTGCCGTGCTGGCCTTCCTCGAGCAGGATGCGCGGCACATTGGCCGAGATGCCGAAGCCGATATTGACCGCCATGCCGTCGGCAAGCTCCATGGCGACGCGGCGCGCAATGACCTTCTGGACGTTCATCTCGGCGTTGCGAAAGCTCGACAGTGGCCGGAAGATCTCGCCGGAGATGGCCGGATCGTAAGGCGTCAGCGTCGTCTGCAACTGGTCGGGCGCCACCACGATATGGTCGACCAGCACGCCGGGCACGCGCACATCGTGCGGCTTCAGCGTGCCGATCGCGACGACGCGCTTGACCTGCGCGATGACGATGCCGCCATTGTTGCGGGCGGCCAGCGCCTGTTCGAGGCCGCCGAGATAGGCACCCTCATGCTCATAGGTAAGGTTGCCGCGCTCGTCCGCCGTGGTGGCGCGGATGATCGCGACCTGCGGTACGATCGAGCGGAAATAGAGCCATTCCTCGCCGTCGAACTGCTGCACCGAAACGATCGGCTCGCTGGCGGCAGCATTCATGGCGCAACCCTGATGGCGCGGGTCGGCAAAGGTATCGAGCCCGACCTTGGTCAGCACGCCGGGGCGCTTGGCCGCGGCCTCGCGATGCATGTCGAACAGGATGCCGGACGGCACGTTATAGGCGGCGACCGAATTGTCGCCGATCATCTTCCAGATCTGCGGCGGTTCCGACGATGACGGCCCGGACGGATAGGAGCCGCACAAAGTGCGCTTCAACAGGCCGGGCTTGGCTAGATGGTCGATGCCCTTGATGCCGTACATGTCACCGGCGGCGATCGGATGCAGCGTCGTGATGTCCCTGGGATGGCCTTCCGCGTCGAAGCGCTCGCCGACGGCAGCCAGCACCGCATCCGGACAGCCGAGGCCGCTCGACGATGACACGGAAACGACCATGCCATCCCTGATCAGGCCGGCAGCTTCAGCCGCTGAAACGAGCTTGCTCACGCGGCGCTCCCGAGCTTCGGGTCGATGGCAACGGCGTTTCCGGACCTGGCCGATTGCAATGCCGCCTCGGCTGATGTCAGCGACCAGACGCCGTCCTCGCCGGTGGCGGACGGCTGGCCGTCGCCACGGATCGCTGCGTGGAATTCGCGCAGCGAACGGGCATAGAGGTCTTCGCGGTCGAAGCTCAATTCCTCCTCGCCCTGTGCCGTGCGAAGCAAGACCGAGCCGACCGGCTTCTGCGTCATCACATTTTTGGCGATCAGCGAGCCTTCGCTGCCATGCACCTCGAAGCCGGTGCCGGCGAATTTTGTCGTGAAGCCCTCATGCGATTGGGCGATGACGCCCGATGCGAAGCGCCAGAGGCACATGGCGCCGTCTTCCAGTCCGCCGGCGGCCATGCCGGCCGACTGCGTGAATGCCGAGATCTCGACGGGATCGTCGCCGAGCACGAAGCGCAGCGTGTCGGCATCGTGGACGGTGATGTCGAGCACCACGCCGCCGCCGGCGTCCGGCCTGGTGATGCGCCAGCCCTGCAGGTTTTCCGGCAGATAGACGGAGTGGAAGACGCGCGCGGCGATCAGCCTGCCGATGCGGCCGGCAGCGATCGCTTCGCGCATCGCCCGATGCGAGCCGGCATTGCGCAGATGGTGATTGGTGCCGAGCACGACGCCGGCGGCCCTGGCCGCCGCGACCATCTTGCGCGCGTCGGCGCTGGTCAGCGCCAGCGGCTTTTCGCACAGCACATGCTTTCCCGCCTCGATGGCGGCGAGTGCCTGTTCGAGATGCAATTCGTTAGTGGTCGAGATGTAGACGGCGTCGATATCGGATTTGAGCAGGGCGTCGAGCGTCGAGACCGCCGCCGGAATGCGGTTTTCACTGGCGTAAGTGGCGGCGCGCTCCGGGCTGGAGCTCATCACCGCGGCGATCTCGCCGTCCTTCTGCGCGCGGATGGCGCCGATCATGAACTGTCTTGCGATCGTGCTGGCGCCGATCAGCCCCCAACTGACGGTCATGCCGCGTCTCCCATTCCTGCACAGCCATGCTCGTTGCGATCGGGGCCGCAGCTTTCCCTGACCACGAGGTTGACGGCGCCGATATGATCCTCGGCGCGCGTGGTGCGCGATTGGATCATCTTCAGCACGACATGGGCGGCGCGCTCGCCGAGGCCGGCGGTGTTCACCGCGACGCTGGTCAGCGCCGGCATATAGTGCTCGGCCTCGGCGACGTCGTCGAAGCCGACGACGGCAAAGTCCGCGCCGGGTTCCAGGCCGCGCTTGCGCAGCGCCAGCAAGACGCCGAAGGCGACCGCATCGTTGAAGCAAAGGGCCGCGGTCGGCGGCGCGGCCATGGCAAGTGCGGTTTCCAGGCAGGCAATACCGCCCTTGCGGCTGGTTTCGCCCTCGAAGACCAGCCTGTCGGCCGGTTCGATCCCGAGCGCTTCACAGGCCTCGCGAAAGCCGCCCAGGCGCTCGTGATAGACGACAAGGTCGGACGAGCCGCCGAAGAAGGCCAGCCGGCGATGGCCCTTGCCGATCAGATGGGCGGTGGCGAGATAGGCGCCGCGATGATTGTCGGGCGTGATCACCGGGATACGGCTTTCGGGAAGCCGGCGCATGACGAAGACGACCGGAACGCCTGCGGTCTCAAGGCGACGGAACGCGCCAGGCGTGGTGCCGCGCGCCGGCGACACGACGAGCCCGGCGACACCCTGCTCCATCAACGATTTCAGAACCTCTTCCTGGCGCACCGGGTTTTCAGCCGTATTGGCGATGAAAGGCACGACGCCGGCCGACTGGAAGACGCGCTCCATGCCGACCGCGAGCTCGGCGAAAAACGGATTGGTGAGATCGTTGATGACCATGCCGATGACGTTGGAATGGGCCTTGCGCAGATTGGCGGCGCCGCGGTTGTAGACATAGCCGACGTCCTCGATCGCCTTGCGCACCTTGAGCGCGGTTTCGGGCCGGATCAGCCCGCTGCCTTGCAGCACCAGCGATACCGTCGATTTGGACACGCCCGCCTCACGGGCTATGTCGAGTATCGTTGCCTTGGCCCGGCTGGCCATCCAGATCCGTCCTCCCGGTGGTTTCTTGTGCGATTTTATTGGAACGATCTAATCCCTGCGGCGCATTTGAGTCAATCGCGTTTTTGCGAACCCGGGAAAAATGCGGCTCGGTGGCGCAATTCTCCGGCAAGCAGGGCTTTCGGCTGCTGCGATGCAGCAATTTTCGCTGCACGAGGCAGGGCGGCAAAATATCTTGATTTGTTGGAACGTTCCATTTAATAGGCGTTGGTAAGGGAGAGAGCCATGGACATCACCTTGCCCGGGGAAGGCGCCGGCCGTGTCCGCTACCGGCTTGTCGGCCAGCCGGTGCAGCCTGTGGCCGGCGCTCGCTTCTCGCGCATCGCCTACGCCGCCGCCCATGTCGTTGCCGATCCCCTCGCCATGACCGATCCGTGGTCGAGGCCCGCGGTCGACTGGGACAAGACGATGGCGTTTCGCCATCACCTCTGGCGGCTTGGCTTCCGTGTCGCCGAAGCGATGGACACCTCTCAGCGCGGCATGGGTTTCGACTGGGCGAATGCCAAGGAATTGATCCGCCGCTCGATCGCCGAGGCGCGCAGCGTCGAAGGCGCCGATCTTGCGTCGGGCGCCGGCACCGACCATCTGGCGGGGGGCGCCAGCAGGCTAGACGATGTCATCGCGGCCTATGAAGAACAGCTCGGCTTCATCGAAGGGCTTGGCGGCAAGGCGATCATGATGGCCAGCCGGGCGCTGGCGGCGGTCGCCAAAGGCCCCGACGACTATATCGGCGTCTACGACCGCATCCTGTCCCAGGCCTCCGGCAAGGTCATCCTGCACTGGCTGGGCGACATGTTCGACCCGGCGCTGAAAGGCTACTGGGGCAGCAGCGATTTCGAAACTGCGCTGGAGACGGTGGTCGCGATCATCGAACGCCATGCCGGCAAGGTCGAAGGCATAAAGATATCGCTGCTCGATGCCGGCAAGGAGATTGCGCTCAGGGACCGGCTGCCTGAGGGCGTGCTGATGTTCACCGGCGACGATTTCAATTACCCCGAGCTGATCGCCGGCGACGGCGACAGACATTCGCACGCGCTGCTCGGCATTTTCGATGCCATCGCGCCGGTCGCCAATGCAGCGCTGGCAAAGCTGGCCGACGGCGACCGCGCCGGCTATGACGCGCTGATGGCGCCGACAGTGCCGCTGTCGCGCAAAATCTTCGAGGTGCCGACCGAATATTACAAGGCCGGCATCGTCTTCATGGCATGGCTGAACGGCCACCAGGAGCATTTTTCGATGGTCGGCGGCATGCAATCGGCGCGCGGCATCCGTCACTATTCCGATGTCTTTCGCCTTGCCGACCAGGCAGGGTTGCTGGCCGACCCCGAGCTTGCCATTGCCAGAATGACAAGCCTCTGTGCGGTAGCGGGCGTCTGATCGCGAGCGCTACAGCGTCCGATCCAAAGGTTGCTTCGGGTGGCTTTGCGATTTGCCTTGTCTGGGCAAATCTGTATGCGGTATGCGTCCGGCAACAGAGAAGCCGATCCGGCGCTCCGCCGGCCAACTGGCATAGCTGCCGTTCTGCAATGGGGTAAGCTGATGACCTTCGAACTTCAAGGCAAGCGCGTTTTCGTGGCCGGACATCGCGGCATGGTCGGCTCCGCCATCCTGCGCAGATTGGCCGACGAGGATTGCGAAGTCCTGACCGCCTCGCGCGCCGAGCTCGATCTTCTCGACCAGGCCGGCGTGCGGCGCTGGATGGCCGACCGCAAGCCGGATGCAGTGGTGATGGCGGCGGCCAAGGTCGGCGGTATCCTGGCCAACAACAGGCTTCCGGTCGATTTTCTGCAGGACAATCTCGTCATGCAAAACAATGTCATCAACAGCGCCTTCCGCAACGAGGTGCAGAAGCTGCTGTTTCTCGGTTCATCCTGCATCTATCCCAAATTCGCGGCGCAGCCGATCTCCGAGGACGCCTTGCTGACCGGGCCGCTCGAACCCACCAACGAATGGTATGCGATCGCCAAGATCGCCGGGCTGAAACTATGCCAGGCCTATCGGCGCCAATACGGCGTCGACTACATCTCGGCGATGCCGACCAATCTCTACGGCCCGGGCGATAATTTCGACCTCAATTCCAGCCATGTCGTGCCCGCTCTGATGCGCAAGGCGCACGAGACCAGGCGCGCCGGCCGCAAGAGCCTGGAGGTGTGGGGATCAGGCACGCCGATGCGTGAATTCCTGCATGTCGACGACGCCGCCGACGCGCTGGTCTGGTTGCTGAAGAATTATTCGGGCGAGAGCCACATCAATGTCGGCTCGGGAGAAGACATCACCATTGCCGACCTTGCCCGCACCATCGTGTCGGTCGCTGGCGCCGATGCCGCGATAACGTTCGATGCGACGAAGCCGGACGGCACGCCGCGCAAGCTGATGGACGTGTCGCGTCTGTTCGCCACCGGCTGGCGCCCGCGCTACTCGCTGCGCAGCGGATTGGAACAGACCTATGCCTGGTTTCTGGAGCACATCGAGACCGGCGATCTGCGCCTCGGTGCGGCCTGACGCCGGTATAGGCCGGGAACGTCAGTCGACGAAAAATACCGACGGCCAATCGAGGGATTGTCTGGATGGTGGGCGTGACAGGGATTGAACCTGTGACCCCTGCAATGTCAATGCAGTGCTCTCCCGCTGAGCTACACGCCCATCCGAAGCCGCGCATACACCATTTTTGGTTCGGCACGTCAATAGCGGGAAAAGCGAAAGAATGGCTGGCTTGCCGGGTCGGTCAAGACGCGAGAAAAAACGCGTCAGGCGGCCTGCAGCATCTTTTCGACTTCGTTGACGAGGTCGCGCAGGTGGAACGGCTTCGATAGCACCTTGGCGTCTTTCGGCGCCTTGGAATCAGGGTTCAGCGCGACGGCGGCGAAGCCGGTGATGAACATCACCTTGAGGTCGGGATCGATCTCCGTGGCGCGACGGGCGAGCTCGATGCCATCCATCTCGGGCATGACGATGTCGGTCAAAAGTAGCGAAAAAGGTTCCTCGCGCAGCCGCTCATAGGCACTGGCGCCATTGTCGAAATCGCTGACCTGATAACCGGCGCGCTCCAGCGCCTTGACGAGGAACCGGCGCATGTCGTCGTCGTCTTCCGCCAGCAGAATGCGTGCCATCTTGTCCCGTCCGAATCACCCAACCGACAATGCCGTGCGGCAAGCCCGTTAACCATGCTGTATATGAGGAGGCGACGGTAAACATCAAGTGAACGTTGGCCGCACAATCCTGTTTTGGCTTGCGCTTCGGCGGCTGGACATGCGGGCGGCGAGGTGGCACTTTCCTATCATGATGCATTGGTATTTCCGGGTTCGTTCAAATTGAAAACGGCAGCCGAGGATTTTTCGGTCGTTCCACCCTTCGAAATCCGATCGGGCGCCGAACAGCGCGTTCCCTTCCTCTTCAACTCGCCGCATAGCGGCCGCTACTATCCGGACCGGTTCATGGCTATGGCCAAGCTGGACCGCAACGCCATCCGCCGCTCAGAGGACTGCTATGTCGAGGAATTGTTCGGCGGCGCCGTCGCGCTCGGGGCGCCGATGCTGGCGGCAAACTTCCCGCGCGCCTATCTCGACGTCAACCGGGAGCCGTGGGAACTCGACCCGCGCATGTTCGCCGAACCGGTGCCGTCATTCTGCAACATCCGCTCGGCGCGGGTGGCCGGCGGGCTCGGCACCGTGCCCAAGCTGGTCGGCGAGGGGCTCGACATCTATTCCGGCCGCTTGCCGCTGGCGGAAGCCGTGGCGCGCATCGAAGCGGTCTACAAGCCCTATCACGAGACGCTGAAACGGCTTTTGACCAGAACCCATGCGCGCTTCGGCTACGCCGTGCTGATTGACTGCCACTCGATGCCGGCAAGCATAAGGGTCGGCGACAGCGGCTTGCGGCCGGACTTCATCGTCGGCGACCGCTTTGGCATTTCCGCCGCGGCGGCGTTGACCGAGACGGCGATCGGCCTGCTCACCGGCATGGGCTACAGCGTCGCCCACAACAAGCCCTATGCCGGAGGCTTCATTACCGAGCACTATGGCCGCCCCGTGCGCCATCTGCATGCGCTGCAGATCGAGGTCAATCGCGGGCTCTACATGAATGAGCGGACGTTCCAGAGATCGGCTGGTTTCGACGCCCTGGCCGACGATCTGGCGCGGTTTTCGGCCGAACTGATGGCGATGCCCGATCACAATTTCATGGATCTGCCGCTGGCCGCGGAATAGCCGCGGAATCGCGGTACTCGCCGCTCATGCGGCAGCGTAAAAAAAGACCGCATCGTTTGCACGACACGGTCGAAGTCTAGGGAGGAAACGCCCAAGGAGGGCATGGACAGGAACCCCTGTCCGAGAACAAACGTATTGTGCGCTGCACAAATGTCAAGGCGCGTTCCGGCTTTTTTAATTCACTGTGAAGTGGAAACTGCATTTCCATGACGGCGGCGTTGCATTCGAGCAACAGTTGGCACCATGCGAGAGGCTCCGAACGCCTTTGTTTCGGCATAAATCCGTAGGCAAACGGGCATCTCCAAACATGCTGGAGCGGGAGAATCAGTTGGACATCAGCATCGAGTTCATGCGGCGCATTGCGCGTGCCGCCGCAGCCGAGACCTTGCCGCGCTTCCGCAACCAGGGCGCGGTCACCAACAAGGAGCGCGGCAGCTTCGACCCGGTCACCGAGGCCGACCGCGAGGCCGAGCGCGCCATCCGGGCGCTGATATCAGCGCAGTACCCCGATCACGGCATTCTCGGCGAGGAACATGGCGGCGAAAACATCTCCAGCCGGCATGTCTGGGTGATCGATCCGATCGACGGCACGCGCGCCTTTATTTCCGGCCTGCCGGTATGGGGCACGCTGGTCGGGCTGACGGTCGACGGCGATGCCGTCGCCGGCATGATGTCGCAGCCCTTCACCGGCGAGCTGTTCTACGCCAATGCCTCGGGCTCGCATTATGAAGGTCCCGGTGGCCCGCGAAAACTCGCGACGCGCAAGACGACGAATCTCGCCGAGGCGACGCTGTTCACCACCACGCCGGCGCTGTTCAAGGGAGACGCGCGCCTGCGCTACGACCTGTTCGAGCAACAGGTCCAACTCGCCCGCTACGGCACCGACTGCTATGCCTTCGCCATGGTGGCGGCGGGCAGCGTCGATATCGTCGCCGATCCCGGATTGAAGCCCTACGACATCGTCGCGCTGATCCCGATCATCGAGAAGGCGGGCGGCGTCATCACCACTTTCGAAGGCGGACCGGCGGAAAAGGGCGGCGACATCCTGGCGGCGGCGACACCGGAGCTGCACGCGGCAGCAATGGCGGCGCTGCGCGGCTGAGATTGGCCATTGCTGCCCAGGCAAGATCGTTGCCATACCTCCTGACAGGATGATGTCAGTTGGCATGCGCTATGGAACGCTGTCAGCCGGGGAGGACCATAGATGCCGACGCAGCCAGCAGCCAGCCATTCCGATGCTCCGGCGGACGGGCGGAGCGATTTCGATTTCTTTTTCGGGCGCTGGACCGTCGGCCATCGAAGATTGCAGAAGCGGCTGCAGGGCGACGGCAACTGGGATGTGTTTGGCGGCACGTGCGAGGTGCGGCCGATCCTTGGCGGCCTCGGCAATGTCGACGACAATTGGATTGAATTGCCCGGCGGGCCCTATCGCGCCGCCACCTTGCGGACCTTCGACCCTGCGGCGAGGCAATGGTCGATCTGGTGGATCGACGGCCGCAATCCGTCGACCATCGATGTTCCGATGCGCGGCACTTTCGTGGCGGGCGTCGGCACGTTCCTGTGCGAAGACGTCTTCGACGGCCAGCCGATCCAGGTCCGCTTCCTGTGGTCGCGGATCACGGACGGGTCGGCGCGCTGGGAGCAGGCCTTTTCGCCGGACGGCGGCAAGGCATGGGAGACCAACTGGATCATGGATTTCGCCCGCACGAGCTGAAGCCGGACAAGGTATGTGGCTCAGACGTCACCGGTTCCGGGGATGAAGGCATCGAATGCGGCTAGCAACTGCTCGCGATAGAGATCGGCTTCCTGCAGGATCTCATGGCGGGCGCCGTCGATCATCACTAGCGAGCCGACGCGCAGACGTCTCGCATAGGCCTCGACTGCCCTGGTCGAGACGACCTGGTCGGCGCCGGCGGCGATCATCAGCAAGGGCACGTGGATCTTGGCCATGAAATCCGGGTCGCTGACGATCAAGGACGCCTCCGTCGCCGCCTTCAGCCAGCGGATCGTCGGTCCGCCGAGCGCCAGCTGCGGATAGGTTTCGTAGATCAGCGTATTGCGCCGATAGCGTTCCGGGTCGCTGGTCAGCTTGTTTATGGCGAAGGGCACCGATTCCTTGGGCCGCGGCCCCCATGCGGCATAGAGTCGGCCAAGGCCGAGAAGGCAGAACAGCGAACAGATGCGGCGGACGGTTTTTACCGAAACCGGCAGGTCCGGCACGGTGAAGAACGGTGCGATCAGCACCATGCGGCGCACGCGGTTCGCCATCGAGGGCGCGGCGAGCAGCGCAATCACCGCGCCGGCCGAGTGGGCCAGTATGTAGTAGGGTCCTCGGCAATCGGGCAGCACGATCTCCTCGAAGAACTGCTCCAGATCGCCGGTGTAGTCGAAGAAGCTCCGGACGAAGCCGCGCTGTCGGTCGCCGATCAGCCGGTCGGAAGCGCCCTGGCCGCGCCAGTCGAGGGTTGCCACGCCAAAGCCCCGGTCGGTAAGGTTGCGAATGGTCTCGAAATACTTCTCGATGCACTCGTTGCGGCCGGTCAGGACAACGACGGTGCCCTTCATCGGGCGGGCAACCGCGGCAAACAGCCCATAGCGGATCTTCTTGCCGTCGCGCGTGGTGAAGAAGCCGCCGGCCGTGTTTTCCGGCAGCGGATTGCCCGGAGTTTCGTGGAAGAGAGGGGGCTGGTGGAGAAGATCGGTCATACGGTGTTTGGTTGGTGTCGGTGCCGGCGTGGGCGCAAGTCAGGCATAAACGCCCATGCGCCAAAAGCAAAGGAATTCGGGACGCCGGGGAGGTCGACCCAGGCAGCGAACAAGTAAGGCCGGAAGCAGCCTTGGCGTGCTTCCGGCCTCTGTCGACCGGGAGGAAGGGACGTTACACCCGGTTCGGCCTCGTCGTGTCGCCTTTTCCGGCGACCTGTTCGTGATCTCGAGAACAGTTTTAGTGCCGCCTGGCTGAACGCTCGCCGAAGCCACGGTTCATCTGCCGTTCATCGGCATCGGGACGTGGGCCGGAACCGGTCCCGTTCGGACGCGGGAAATCTTGAAATGCCGTCGCCGGCTTCCCAAATTTGTCATGCGGTCGCCAATGTCGGGGCCGCTGGCCATCCGGAACGCCGTCACGGGTTTCGCACCGGCCATACGCAACCTTGTTGCTCAACAGGAGAACACACCATGCGTCACGTTGATTTTTCCCCGCTCTACCGTTCGACCGTCGGTTTTGACCGGCTGTTCACCATGCTCGATTCACTTGCGCAGCCGGAAGGCCAGACGTATCCGCCTTACAACATCGAGCGCACGGGCGAGGATGCCTATCGCATCTCGATGGCTGTGGCCGGCTTCTCGGAAGATGAGATTTCGATCGAAGCTCACCGCAATGTGCTGACCGTCAAGGGTGAGCGCAAGGAGGAAGGCAATGGCGAAGGCTCCGAACTGCTCTATCGCGGTATCGCCAGCCGAGCCTTCGAGCGCCGCTTCCAGCTTGCCGATCACGTCGAGGTTGTCGGCGCCGCGCTGAAGAACGGCCTGCTCTTCGTCGACCTCAAGCGCAACATCCCCGAAGAGCTGAAGCCGCGCAAGATCGCGATCACCTCGGCTCCGGCCAAGGCCAAGCAGATCGAGGCCAAGACTGTCGCCTAAGCCAGGCAGCTAAACTCCGGGACGCCAACTCCCCGGGAAGAAAGGGCGGTGCAGCAATGCGCCGCTCTTTTTGCTGGTGGGCAAGGCTTGCTATCCGGCGAGCAGGTAGCCGAAACGGTCGACCTCGTCGGGCGTGGTCGCGAAGCTGGTGACAAAGCGATAGAGCGCTTCGTCTTCGCCAATGTAGCTGTCGTAGCCGAGCGGCCTGTGCCAGTCGTGGAAGGCCGCCCCTGCCGCTTGCATTCTTTCGGCCTCGGCCTTTTTCATGACTGCGAAGACCTCGTTCGCCTGCGGCAGCCAGGCCAGCCGGGCCGAAGGGGAATCTTCTATCGCCGCGGCAAGCCGTGCCGCCATCGCATTGGCGTGCCGTGCTGTGTCGAGCCATAGCCCACCCCTGAAATAAGCATCGAATTGCGCGGCGATGAAGCGCGATTTCGAGAACAGCTGGGCCGCGCGCTTGCGCAAAAAGGCCAATTCCTTGGCTCGCTCGAGGTCGAACAGCACGATCGCCTCGGCGCACCAACAGCCATTCTTGGTGCCGCCAAAGGAGAGGATGTCGACACCGTGCTTCCAGGTCATTTCGGCCGGCGTCGTTTCCAGCGCGACGAGCGCATTGGCAAAGCGGGCCCCATCCATGTGCAGCGGCAGTCCATGCTGCTTTGCGATCGCCGAAATCCTGGCGATTTCGTTCAGCGTGTAGACGGTGCCGACTTCGGTCGACTGGGTGATCGAAACGGCAACCGGCCGCCCGGAATGGACGTTTTCGGGTGCGAAACGGTCCACCGCCCGTTCCAGATTGCCGGCATCGATCCTGCCGAGTGCGCCTTCGACTGTATAAAGCCGCGAACCGCCGGTGAAATATTCCGGCGCACCGCATTCGTCCTCGATGACGTGCGATTCGCGATGGCAGAAGGAAATGCCGCCTGGCTTGTTATAGGTAGTCAGCGACAGCGAATTGGCAGCGGTGCCGGTGGCGACGAAAAACACCGCGACCTCGCATTCGAAGATTTCATTGAAGCGCTGGTAAACGGCCTTGTCGAGGGCACCGTCGCCATAGGCGGTGGAGAAGCCGTCGGCATGGCCCGACAGGCCGGCAGCGATACGGGGATGGGCGCCTGCCCAATTGTCGGAAGCGAAAATCATGCGTCTGCCTATGCTGGGGAAATCGATGCGAGCTTGGCCGCTTTCGCATGCCGGCCGCAAGTGGCAGATGCCGAAAATCCGCTAAAGCCAGCGAAACGCATGAGCGTAGATGCAGCGACTGAAGGCTACGCTGACACGGCGTTCCGCGCAATTTTCTGTCGCGAAAGCCTCAAGAATTTTGTGAATCGGTCTTGTGTGCATCCAAAATTTCTGTCATAAAAATTTAGGACAGTAGTGCTGTCTTATTTTGTCGCACAAAACTGGCCGCATTGGCATATGATTGCGCCTCTGCGGCATTGCCGCGAGCGACAGCTAGACAGCCTGGCTCCGGCCTGTACGAATACCATATGCGAACGATGCGGAAAGCCGCACGGTCGGCAAGAATTTCGCAAGACGTGCCGCAAGATTGAAAGGGGAGCCACGCGCTTCCCGACGGAAACCAGCGCCCGAAGGGGACGGAACGGAGGACAGGACGATGACGGACATGACGCCATCTGCGACGAAGGCCGCGCAGACGAAAGCGGCAGCCGTCAAAAATCCGTCCCTGACCAATATTGGGCGAACCAGCACCGGCTATGCCGCGCACGGCCTCTATGATCCGCGCAACGAGCATGATGCCTGCGGCGTCGGCTTCATCGTCAACATGAAGGGCGTGAAGTCGCACCAGATCGTCGAGGACGGCCTTGCCGTGCTCGAAAACCTGACGCATCGCGGCGCCGTCGGCGCCGATCCGCTGATGGGCGACGGCGCCGGCGTGCTGGTGCAGCTGCCGGACCGCTTCTTCCGCGAGGAGATGGCCAAGCAAGGGGTCGAACTGCCGAAGCCCGGCCACTATGCCGTCGGCCACGTGTTCATGCCGCGCGACCCGGAGCTGCAGGCGCATATCGAAGGCATCATCGCCGAGGTGGCGCAACTCGAGGGCCAGCCGCTGCTCGGCTTTCGCGACGTGCCTGTCGATAATTCATCGCTGTCCAAGGCGCCCGACATCGCCGCTTCCGAGCCGGTGCACCGGCAGGTGTTCCTGGGCCGCGGCGCCGAGATCGAGAACGACGACGATTACGAGCGGCGGCTCTACATCCTGCGCAAGGTCATTTCCGGCCGTATCCACGAAGAGACCAAAGGCGTCGACAACGGCTTCTATGTCGTCTCGATGTCGTCGCGGACCATCGTCTACAAGGGCATGTTCCTGGCCTATCAGGTCGGCGCCTACTACAAGGACCTCACCGACCCGCGTTTCGAGACGGCGCTGATCCTGGTCCACCAGCGCTTCTCGACGAACACGTTCCCGTCGTGGAAGCTGGCGCATCCCTACCGCATGGTCGCCCACAATGGCGAGATCAATACGCTGCGCGGCAACGTCAACTGGATGGCGGCGCGGCAGGCCTCGGTCGATTCCGAACTGTTCGGCAACGACATCTCGAAGCTGTGGCCGATCTCCTATGAAGGGCAGTCCGACACCGCCTGCTTCGACAATGCGCTCGAATTCCTGACGCAGGGCGGCTATTCGCTCGCCCACGCCATGATGATGCTGATCCCGGAAGCCTGGGCCGGCAACAAGCTGATGGGTCAGGACCGCAAGGCCTTCTACGAGTATCACGCAGCCCTGATGGAGCCGTGGGACGGGCCGGCGGCGGTTGCCTTCACCGACGGCCGCCAGATCGGTGCCACGCTCGACCGCAACGGGCTGCGGCCGGCACGCTACATCGTCACCGATGACGACCGCGTCATCATGGCCTCGGAAGCCGGCGTGCTGCCGGTGCCGGAGGAAAGGATCGTCAAGAAGTGGCGGCTGCAGCCCGGCCGCATGCTGCTGATCGACCTGGACAAGGGCCGCATCGTTTCCGACGAGGAGATCAAGTCGGAGATCGCGACCAGGCACCCCTACAAGAGCTGGCTCGCCAACACACAGCTCATCCTCGAGGATCTGAACCCGGTCGAGCCGCGCGCCCTGCGCAGGGATGTCTCACTGCTCGACCGCCAGCAGGCGTTTGGCTACACCCAGGAGGACACCAAGCTGTTGATGTCGCCGATGGCGACCACCGGCCAGGAAGCGGTCGGCTCGATGGGTACCGACACGCCGATTTCGGCAATGTCGGACAGATCAAAGCTGCTCTACACCTATTTCAAGCAGAATTTCGCACAGGTCACCAATCCGCCGATCGACCCGATCCGCGAGGAGCTGGTGATGAGCCTGGTGTCCTTCATCGGGCCGCGGCCCAACATCTTCGATCTTGTCGGCAATTCGCGCCGCAAGCGGCTCGAAGTGCGCCAACCGATCCTGACCAATGGCGATCTGGAGAAGCTGCGCTCCGTCGGCCACACCGAAGACCGTTTCGACACCAAGACGATCGACATCACTTACGGTTCGAATGAAGGCGCGGCCGGCATGCAGGGCGCCATCGACCGGCTATGCGAGCGCGCCGAGGCGGCGGTCGCCGGCGGCTACAACATCATCATCCTGTCGGACCGTCAGCTCGGCCCGGACCGCATCGCCATTCCGGCACTGCTGGCGACTGCGGCCGTGCACCATCATTTGATCCGCAAGGGATTGCGCACGTCGGTTGGGCTCGTCGTGGAATCCGGCGAGCCGCGCGAGGTGCATCATTTCTGCTGTCTCGCCGGCTACGGCGCCGAGGCGATCAATCCCTATCTCGCTTTCGACACGCTGCTCGATATGCACAAGCGTGGCGAATTGCCGGCGGAGGTCGACGCCTACGAAGTCGTCTCCCGTTACATCAAGTCGATCGGCAAGGGCATCCTGAAGGTGATGTCCAAGATGGGCATCTCGACCTACCAGTCCTATTGCGGCGCGCAGATATTCGACGCCATCGGGCTCAAGTCGGACTTCGTGCAGAAGTACTTCACCGGCACGGCGACGCTGATCGAAGGCGTCGGGCTGGACGAGATCGCCGCCGAAACGGTCAGCCGCCACACCGACGGCTTCGGCAACGACCCGGTGCTGCGCAACAGCCTCGAGGTCGGCGGCGAATACATGTTCCGCATGCGCGGCGAGGCCCACATCTGGTCGCCCGACGCAGTGGCGACCTTGCAGCACGCCGTGCGCCAAGGCTCGTGGGAGACGTTCAAGGACTATTCCGCCCAGATCGACAGCGAGACGGCGCAGGCGCAGACCATTCGCGGCCTGTTCAAGATCAAGCTTGCGCAAGAGACCGGGCGTAAGAAGGTCAAGCTCGACGAGGTGATGCCGGCGGCCGATATCGTCAAGCGCTTCTCGACCGGGGCGATGTCCTTCGGCTCGATCTCCAGGGAAGCGCACACGACGCTGGCGCGCGCCATGAACGCCATCGGCGGCAAGTCGAACACCGGCGAGGGCGGCGAAGAGGCCGATCGCTATCTGCCACTGCCGGGCGGCGGCAAGAACCCCGAACGCTCGGCGATCAAGCAGGTCGCCTCGGGACGCTTTGGCGTCACGGCCGAATATCTGGTCAATTCCGACATGATGCAGATCAAGGTCGCGCAAGGGGCAAAGCCGGGCGAGGGCGGCCAGTTGCCGGGCCACAAGGTCGACGCGACCATAGCAAAGGTCAGGCATTCGACGCCGGGCGTCGGCCTGATCTCGCCGCCGCCGCATCACGACATCTATTCGATCGAGGATCTGGCGCAGCTCATCTACGACCTGAAGAACGTCAATCCGGCGGCCGACGTATCGGTCAAGCTGGTCTCGGAAGTCGGCGTCGGCACGGTTGCGGCCGGCGTCGCCAAGGCGCGTGCCGACCACATCACCATATCAGGCTATGACGGCGGCACCGGCGCTTCGCCGCTGACCTCGCTCAAGCATGCCGGCAGCCCGTGGGAGATGGGCCTTGCCGAGACGCACCAGACGCTGGTGCTCAACGGCCTCAGGTCGCGCGTCGCGCTGCAGGTCGATGGCGGCCTGCGCACCGGGCGTGACGTCATCATCGGCGCACTGCTCGGTGCCGACGAGTTCGGCTTCTCGACCGCGCCGCTGATCGCGGCCGGCTGCATCATGATGCGCAAGTGCCATCTCAACACCTGCCCCGTCGGCGTCGCGACACAGGACCCGGTGCTGCGCAAGCGCTTCAAGGGCACGCCCGAGCACGTCATCAACTTCTTCTTCTATGTGGCGGAAGAGGTGCGGGCGCTGCTTGCCGAGATGGGCTACGCCCATCTCGACCAGATCATCGGCGACACCGACCTTCTGGAAAAGCGCGAGCTGATCCAGCACTGGAAGGCACGCGGGCTCGACTTCAGCAAGATGTTCTACAAGCCCGATGCGCCGCACGAGGCGGTGCACTGGACCGAGCGGCAGAAGCATCCGATCGACGACGTGCTCGACCGCAAGCTGATCGAACTCGCAAAGCCGGCGCTCGAAGCCAGGCAGCCGGTCAGTATCGAACTGCCGATCCGCAACGTCGACCGTTCGACCGGCGCCATGCTGTCGGGCGAGGTGGCAAAGCGCTTCAAGCACAAGGGACTGCGCGAGGACACGATCTCGGTCAAGCTCACCGGCACGGCCGGCCAGTCCTTTGCCGCCTTCCTGGCGCGCGGTGTCTCGTTCGAACTGGTGGGCGCTGCCAACGACTATGTCGGCAAGGGCCTGTCGGGTGGCCGCATTGTCATCCGCCCGCCGGAGAACACGAAAATCGTTGCTGCCGAGTCCATTATTGTCGGCAATACCGTGCTCTACGGCGCAACCGAGGGCGAGGCCTATTTCTGCGGCGTTGCCGGCGAGCGTTTTGCCGTGCGCAATTCGGGTGTCGCCGCCGTCGTTGAAGGCGTCGGCGACCATGGTTGCGAATACATGACCGGCGGTATCGTCGTCGTCATCGGCCAGACCGGCCGCAACTTCGCCGCCGGCATGTCGGGCGGCGTCGCCTATGTGCTCGACGAGGCGGGTGATTTCGCCGAACGCTGCAACATGGCGATGGTCGAGCTGGAGCCGGTTCCGGAAGAGGACGACCTGATGGAAAAGCTGCTCCACCATGGCGGCGATCTCGACCATAAGGGCCGTGTCGACGTATCCGGCGATATGACCAGCCATGACGAGGAGCGGCTCTATCAGCTGATCTCCAACCACGTCCACTACACCGGCTCGGTACGAGGTCGCGAAATCCTCGACGACTGGGCGACTTTCCGGCCGAAATTCCGGAAGATCATGCCGGTCGAATACCGCCGCGCGCTGATCGAGATGGAGCGGATGCGCATGAACGTGGCGGCGGAATAGATTTGGAAATTGCCGGGAGGCCGTGCGTCCCGGCAACCATCTTCATCAAGAATCCTGACCTCGGACTGAAGGTTGCCACAGCTGCCTTATGAGGTTAACGGGTGCGTCGCCAGGCGTGCCTTCCGGACAGTAGGGACTGGACTATGGGCAAGGTAACAGGGTTTCTCGAGATCGACCGGCAGGTGCACAAGTACCAGCCGGCTTCCGACCGCATCCGGCATTTCCGCGAGTTCACGCTGCCGATGTCGGACAAGGAGGTCGAGAAACAGGCCGCTCGGTGCATGGATTGCGGCATTCCGTATTGCCATGGACCGACCGGCTGCCCGATCCACAACCAGATCCCGGACTGGAACGACCTCGTCTACAATGGCGACTGGGAAAACGCGATCCGCAACCTGCATTCGACCAACAATTTTCCGGAATTTACCGGCCGCATCTGCCCCGCACCTTGCGAGGAAGCCTGTACGCTGAACCTCGAGGATATTCCGGTCGCCATCAAGACGATCGAGCAGGCGATTGCCGACAAAGCCTATGAAACCGGCCATATCCGGCCCTATCCGCCGGAACGGAAGACCGGCAAGCGCGTCGCGATCATCGGCTCGGGGCCGGCAGGCATGGCGGCTGCCCAGCAACTCGGCCGCGCAGGCCATGACGTTCACGTCTATGAGCGCGAGAGCCGGCCGGGCGGGCTGATGCGCTACGGCATCCCCGATTTCAAGATCGAGAAGCATTATATCGACCGGCGCATCGAGCAGATGCAGGGCGAAGGTGTCAGCTTCCATTGCGGCGTCAATGTCGGCGTCGACAAGCCGGTCGCCGAACTGCTCGCCGAATATGATGCCGTGCTCTATTGCGGCGGTTCCGAAACGCCGCGCCCGGCCAACATCCCGGGCGACGATCTCGACGGCGTGCACGACGCCATGCCCTATCTGGTGCAGCAGAACAAGCGTATCGGCGGCGAGCCGATCCAGTCGGTCGCATGGCCGTCGCGCCCGATCGTCGCCGGCGGCCAGCATGTCGTCGTCGTCGGCGGCGGCGACACTGCCTCAGACTGCGTCGGCACCGCCTTCCGCCAGGGCGCGGTGCGCGTCACCCAGCTCGACATCCGGCCGCAGCCGCCGGAAAGGGAAGACAAGCTGTCGGTCTGGCCCTACTGGGCGACCAAGATGCGCACGTCATCGTCGCAGGCCGAAGGCGCCGAGCGCGAATTCCAGGTGGCGACGCTTGAATTCATCGGCGAGGACGGCCAGCTGACCGGGGTCAAATGCTGCGAGGTCGACGAAAAGCGCAAGCCAATCGCCGGCACCGAATTCGTCATCCGCGCCGATCTCGCGTTCATCGCCATCGGCTTTGCCGGGCCAGCCGCTCGCGGGCCGGTCTCGGAACTCGACGGGCAGATGAAGATCGTCACCGACAGCCGCCGTTCGAAGAATGTCGAGGCCAATGACCGGGACTACAGGACCAGCGTCGAAAGGCTCTATGCGGCGGGCGACGTGCGGCGCGGCCAGTCGCTGGTCGTCTGGGCGATCCGCGAGGGTCGCCAGGCGGCGCGCGCCATGGACGAGGCGCTGATGGGATCGAGCGTGCTGCCGCGCTGAGCCCGTTCCGAAGAGGTTCTGTTTACTGGCGGATCGCCGTCGTCGTATCGGATGCGGCCGCCGTCGCAGGTTGTGTCTTGGGCGGCCAGGAGAAGTCATCGGCGCGGCCCGGTGAGGCGTCGGGCGCCTTGCCCTCGACGATCAGCCTTTCGCCCGGCAAATTCTTGTCAGCTTTTGCCGGCGGGGCGGCGCCGAGAAGTTCCGAGCCGCCGTCCAGCGCCGGATCGCTGAGCAGCATCGGCACGGTGCGATCGACAGCTATCGGTGCGGCAGCAGGTGACGGCGCCTCGACGGGAGCGCCGGCCGGGGCAGAAGCCGGGACCACGCTTCCCGGCGCGGCCAGCCCAAGGATCTTCATCAGCGGCTTTTCGGTATAGAAGGCGAGCTTGCGCTTGCCGGCCTTCGACATGTTGATGCCGTCGTCGGAGCGCAGGCGCACCGATTGGCCGTTGATGTCCGGTCCGCTGGTGATGAAGGCGCCGTTCTCGTCGACGAACCCGTCCCAGACGTCGACGAATTCGCCGCCGTGGCTTTCGGTGGACGAGCGGAAGATGTCGTTGAAGGCCAGCATGTCGGAGGTCATTTTCGAGACCCGGAAGGCCGGCATGCCAACCCACAGATACGGCACCTTGGTTGCTGCGATGGCCTTGCCGAACGCTTCGGTCCGGCGCTCGTATTCCTTGGTCCAGTTTTCGGATCGCGGCTGCTCGCGCACATCGCCGACGCGCATCTGCTGCCGGTCGTTGGATCCGAGCATGACGACGACGGCTGCCGGTTTTTCGGCGGCGATCAGCGACTTGACCTGGTCTGGCCAGTTGTAGACATCGTCACGCACGAAGCCGGACGATCCGTTGGCACGGACGACGATCCTGACGCCGGTGTTCTCGGCAAAGGCGGCGTCGAGCCCCTCAGCCAGCCCAGACGCCATGAAATCGCCGACCACCAGAACGACGCGTGCATCCGGCGCCTTCTCGGCCACCGGGGTTGTCGGGCCGGCCGGCGGCGGCCGGCGAACTGACCGGGGCTTTCTCAGCTTGGGCCTGGGCTTTGTTCTCTGGAATTCTCTCTGGAATTCGGGCGGCGGCTGCTCAAACCGCTCGCTTCTGCGCGGAAACAACAGGTCGCGCAGCGACCAGCCACGACTTTCCGGCTCCTGCGCCATGGCCGAGGTATGAAAGGCACTGGCTGCGCCCACTGCCAGAACGGCGATCGCCAGAACCAGGATCGGCACGCGACGAACGATTAACCGGATGCGCGCAGCCGAAACCAATCACCCTCTCCATCCCGCAACCGGCTCTAGTTCTGCCTGAGCCATTTGAGCACTTCCTTGCTCGGATACCCGTCCTGGGTCAAGCCGGCCTTTGCCTGGAAGGCCATGATGGCGGTTTTCGATCCGTCACCGATCTTGCCGTCGAACTTGCCGTCGTAATAGCCGTGCTCGGAAAGTCGCTTCTGAAGCTCCTGCCTTTCCTCGAAGGAGAGCTTGGTAAACGGTCGCTTCCAGTCCTGCACAAGCCCGCCATAGCCGGCAATTTCGTCGGCAAGAAGGCCCACGGCGAGCGCATATTTGTCGGCATTGTTGTAACGCTTGATGACCGAGAAATTCTTGATCATCAGGAAAGCCGGCCCGCCGCGGCCGCCGGGCAGCTTCAACGTCGCCTTGTCCGCACCGTTCTTGAACGGCTTGCCGTTGGCACGGCTGACCCCCAGCGCCTGCCATTGCGACAGCGACTTCGAGCCTCCGGGCAGCTTCTTGCCGTCCGGAAGGCTGACCTCATAACCCCAGGTCTTGCCTGCTTGCCAGCCGTTCTTCCTCAGCAAATTGGCGGCTGTCGCCAGTGCGTCGGGAATCGAATTCCAGATGTCGCGCTTGCCGTTGCCGTCCATATCGACCGCATAGGACTGGTAGCTGGTGGGGATGAACTGGGTATGGCCCATCGCGCCGGCCCATGAGCCGCTGAGATGGCTTTCGTCGATGTCGCCGGTCTGCAGGATCTTCAGCGCCGCGATCAGCTGGGTGCGGGCAAATTTCGCTCGCTTCGGGTCGGCATAACCAAGCGTCGCCAGCGAGCGCACCACATTGCGCATGATATCATCGCGCTTGAGGGTTTCGCCGTAGTTCGATTCCATAGACCAGATGGCCAGCAGGATGTAGCGGTCGACGCCGTATCTTGCCTCGATCCTGTCCAGCCAAGGCTTCCATTTCCTTGCCATCTGCTGGCCGACGGCGACCGACTGGTCATGGACGCGGTTGTCGAAATAATCCCAAGCGGGTGCGGTGAATTCGGGTTGAGTACGGGCCTTTTCCAGCACCACCGGGTCAGCATCGTTGATGCCCTTGAATGCCTGGTCGTAGACGGAGCCGGAAACGCCGCTCGCCACGGCGGTAGCACGGAAGCTGGCGACCCATTGGCGGAAGCCGGCATCGGCAAAAGCCGACCCGCTGGGCATGAGCAAGGCAAGCGAGAGGCTGGCGGCCGTCAGGACGCTGGTGAAGCGCCTTGCGGCGTTGCGAACGGACATCTTTTCCTCCTTCTTCATCTCAGGAAGACTATTCATCGCCGAACCCGGTTAGCATTTGGTTTACCATAGGTGTCGTCCGGGGTGAAAAGATGCGTCAATGCTTTACCAGCTGAGATTTCTGACCCGCCGTTCAGTAATCCTCGATTTCGGCATGAAAATGTCTCGAATCGGGATTGCCGAACAGTCATGCAAATGGATAATTGGCACATGAAGAGAGTTCGCAAGGCAGTGTTCCCGGTTGCCGGTCTCGGCACGCGCTTTCTCCCCGCCACCAAGGCCATTCCCAAGGAAATGCTGACTGTCGTCGACAGGCCGGTCATCCAGTATGTGGTCGATGAGGCGCGCGAAGCCGGGATCGAGCATTTCATCTTTGTGACCGGCCGCAACAAGGCGGTCATCGAGGATCACTTCGATGTCCAGTTCGAGCTCTACGACACGCTTGCGCAGCGCGGCAAGGACGACCAGCTCGCCCGCCTGCAGCGGCTGCAGCCGGCGCCGGGGCAGACCAGCTTCACCCGCCAGCAGGTACCGCTCGGCCTTGGTCACGCCGTCTGGTGCGCGCGCGAGCTCGTCGGCGACGAGCCCTTTGCGCTGCTGTTGCCCGACATGATCATGCAGTCGGAAAAAAGCTGCATGAAGGACATGGTCGAGCTTTACGCCGAGACCGGCAACAACATCGTCGCCGTGCAGGAATGCGATCCGGCCGAGGCGCACAAATACGGCATTGTCGGCCGCGGCGAGGACGCGCATCACGGTTTCCGCATCACCGGCATGGTGGAAAAGCCGAAGACCGGCACGGCGCCGTCGAACCTCTACATCAACGGGCGCTATATCCTGCAGCCGGAGATATTCAAGATACTCGAAGGTCAGGAAAAAGGCGCCGGCAACGAGATCCAGCTCACCGATGCAATGCTGAAGCTGCAGAAGCAACAGTCCTTCTACGGCTACCACTACCGCGGGCGGACGTTCGACTGCGGCTCGCCCGAAGGCTTCGTCGAGGCCAACGTTGCCTTCGCACTGTGGCGCAGAGACATGAATGCCAGCATGGCCGGTGTCATTCGCACGCTTCTCGACGAACTCGCGCCGTCAGAACGCCGCGGCGTAGCCTTGTAGTTTCAACACCGGTTGCCGCGCTGATCGGCTAAAGCGCGCCGCGTTCGACCGGCCTCATGCGACGCGCTTTAGGTTCTTGTTTTACGCAAGTCGTTATCGCAAAACCGCTGCACACTTTTGCGCGACATGCATTTAGCGCTGCAACTTCAAGCCGACGAAGATACTGTTGGCCGTGTAGTCGCGCCCAACCAGGTTGCTGGTCAGTTTTTCAGTCCTGGCGCGGGTGGTGAGCCCGGTGTAGCGGTTCAGCCACCACGTCAGCCCAGCCTCGGCGCTCAGCGTCAAATCATGATCGTCGGAGCCGGTATAGTCGCGCCATTCAAGGCCGAGAGCGGCATTTCCGGTCAGGTTGGCGCGGATCTGCCGCTCGCCGGTGAGGCTGCCGGAATAGAGCATGTCGCCGCTTTCGCCCGCATTCGTCGTGTTCTCGGCGGTCGTCTGTGCGGTGAGCCCGATCGTGGTGCCGCGTTCCGGCGACCATTTGAGATCGGCATTGACCGTCGCGCCCGAAATAGCCGGCAGGGCATCGTCGTCGATAGCTTCGCGCAGCCAGCCGACCGAGAACTCGCCGCTAAGCTTCTCGCGGAGATCGAGCTCGACGCCGGCCCGTGCGCCAAGCCTGGTCGAGGAGCGCTGGAAGCCGTTTGGATCGACGCGCAAATCATAAGCGCGCCGGCCGATCTCGATTTCGGTGAACGGGGTGATGGCAGGCGAGATCTCGTAACCGGTACGCAAAATGGCCGTGTAGAGCGTCGAGTCGCGGCCCTTCTGCGACAGCGATCCGCCCGACGAAAGCTTGGCGTCGCCAAAGATGTCGTGCTCGACCGCGCCAGTCAGCGCGAAGCGCATTTTGCCGGCATCCTTCTCGACGGCGAGACTGCCGTTCACGGTCTGGCGCACCGGCTGGCCAACGGCGCCGACGACCGCGTCCGGCGCCGAGGCCGATTCGGGCAAGGCCTCATAGCCCAGCTTGGCGATGGCGCGCAGATCATTGTCGAGATCGATGTTGAGTGTGCCGTCGACGCGGCCTTGCGCCTCGTGAATGTCATAGCCGGACAAGGTTTCGCGGAAGATGCCATAGCCCTCAACCGTCGCCGAATTCTCCCGCCAGTCGGAGACGGCGTTGAAGCGCAGCGTCGTTTCCGACAGCAAGGCCGGCTTGCCGAGGCTGCTCGAATCGGCGTTTGTCGAAGACGTCAGGCCTTGCTCGAGCGTCGGCCGGATCACGAAGGAGCCGAGCTTGATGCCGGTGGCGGCGAACGGGTCGTCCTCGTTCTTGTTGTCCTGGCCTTCGATGGCTTCGGTGCGCTCGGCGCCAGGGTCGAGCTTGAGCCTCTCGGCGGAATCGATGGTGACGGCACGGCGGTTGACCGTATCCTGCTCGTCTATGGCGGCGGTATCGGCGTCGTCGGTCGCCGCCGCGGCTGCAGTCGCGGTTCTCTTGCGCTTCTGGCTGTCAGCGGTCTCGTCTTCGGCGTTGGCCGCATTGGCGGCGCGTTGCGTCGCGCTTGGCCGCCGTCGGGGGGGCGGAGCAGGGTTGTCGGGAAATGGATCGCCGATGGCCGCTGGTTGATCGAAAGTGCCGCCGGTTTTGGCCGCCTCGCCCGTGCCGTCGTCAGGCAACGCCCCTTGGCTGGCCGGGCGATAGGTAGGCAGCGGCGTATTGTCGTTGGCGGTTGCAGCAGCCTGTGCGGCTTGGGTTCCGGCTATGCTCGATTGCCTGATCTTGTACTGCTGGTCGTCCAGGATTGTCGATTCCGAAACCTCGCCGCGCAGCTCGGTTTCCTGGGCGCAAAGCAGTGCCGGCCGCGACAACGCAAAGACACTGGTTGCCAGCAGCAAAGCGCAAACCGCCTTGCCCTTTCGTCCCATTTTGTTTTGAGGCTGAAACCCGGACATCGGCACCACTGCTTGCGCGGCGCACGCGCGCCATACTTACGAAACCGTAAATGGGGATGGTTAACGGAGCGTTGAGGCATGGCCCGTCAGGAGGTTCGGGACGGCAATTCCGTTGGACAGGCGCGCGCCGAAGCGCTAATCGCATCGTCCATGGACGTGAAATCCCCAGACAGGAAGCGGCATGACGGGCAGGCCGCGATTGCCTCGGCGCTGAGAACCGTGGCGACGGAGCAGGCCGGCGTCGCGGCACTGGCAGACGCTCTCGAAAACGGGCTGGCCGAGCCGTTCGCACGAGCCGTCGGCATGGTGTCGCAGATCGATGGCCGCGTCATCGTCACCGGGGTCGGCAAAAGCGGCCATATCGGCTCGAAGATCGCCGCAACGCTCGCCTCGACCGGCACGCCGGCCTTCTTCGTCCACCCTGCCGAAGCCAATCACGGCGACCTTGGCATGATCGCCAGAAACGACGCCATAATCGCGCTTTCGTGGTCGGGCGAAAGCCTTGAGCTCAAGGGCATCATCGCCTATTCGAGGCGCTTCTCGATCCCGCTGGTCGCGGTCACCGCGGGTGAAAAATCGGCTCTGGCGCGCGCGGCCGACGTTGTGCTTCTGCTGCCGCGAGCACCGGAAGCCTGCCCGCACGGGCTTGCGCCGACGACCTCGACACTATTGCAAATGGTGATGGGCGATGCGCTGGCCATCGCGCTCCTCGAGGCACGCGGCTTCACCCCGGACCATTTCCGCACGTTCCATCCCGGCGGCCAGCTCGGAGCCAACCTGACGCAGATCCGCGAGATCATGCATGTCGGCGACAGGCTGCCGCTGGTGTCGTCAGGTACCGGCATGCGCGAGGCAATCCTCGAATTGTCGCGCAAGGGGTTTGGCTGCGTGGCCGTGACTGCCGCGGACGGCAAGCTGATCGGCATCATCACCGATGGCGACATCAGGCGCCATATCGGCAGCGATCTCCTGGCAATGAGCGTCGATCAGGTGATGACCAAAGAGCCGAAAATGGCCGCGCCCGACACGCTTGTTGCGACGGCGCTGCAGACGATCAACGACTCGGCTATCACCAGCCTGATGGTGGTCGAAGGCAGGCGGCCGATCGGGCTCGTCCATCTGCACGACCTGCTGCGCATCGGTGCTGCCTAGCGGGCTTCTAGACCGCCTCGACCGTCAGTTCCAGGTCGGTATCAGCGGCGCCCGTCACGCGCACTTGCGTGCCGGCCGGCAGGTCAGGGCCGGAGACGCGCCACAACGTGTCGCCCAGCTTTATGCGGCCGCGCCCGTCCTTGATCGGCTCGGCAAGGGTCGCCGTCCGGCCGACCATCTGTGCGCCGCGACGGTTGAGCAGGGGCTGGTCGGTTTCATCATGGCGCCCGCCCACCAGCCGCTTGCCGACATAGGCCGAGACCAGCGACAGCGCGAGGAAGGCGAGGACCTGGACTTGCCAGGTCCAGAAACCGGCATCCCAGACGAGCAGTGAGACGACGCCGATCAACAGCGCGGCAATGCCGATCCACAGCATGAAAATGCCCGGCGCGATGACCTCCATTACCAGCAGGACGAAGCCGAGGACCATCCAGCTCCACGGGCCGAGTTCAGAAACAATGCGGTCGAGCATGGCTGTGGCCTCAGGTTTCGCTCGGACGAACGACCGGCGGGCGGGCGGCCTGTCGTGCGGCACCGGCGGTGCCTTCGCTTCGGAAAACTTCCTTGGCGATTTCGCCAATACCGCCGAGCGTGCCGATCAGCGATGAGGCCTCCATCGGCATCAGCACGAGTTTGCTATTTGTCGCTGAGCCGATCTTGGTCAGCGCTTCGGTGTATTTCAGCGCGACGAAGTAGTTGAGCGCCTGCACGTCGCCTTTGGAAATCGCCTCCGACACCACCTGCGTGGCGCGTGCTTCAGCCTCGGCCGAGCGCTCGCGCGCCTCGGCATCGCGGAAGGCGGCTTCCTTGCGGCCTTCGGCCTCCAGGATCTGCGATTGCTTGAGGCCTTCGGCGGCGAGGATCTGCGCGCGCTTATTGCGCTCGGCCATCATCTGTCGGCCCATCGATTCGACGAGATTGGCCGGCGGGTTGATGTCCTTGATCTCGACACGAGTGATCTTGATGCCCCAGGGGTGCGCCGCCTCGTCAACGACGCGCAGCAGGCGCTCGTTGATGGCGTCGCGGTTCGACAAAAGTTCGTCGAGGTCCATCGAGCCCATCACGGTGCGGATGTTGGTCATCGTGAGATTGAGAATCGCATTCTGCAGGCCGGAGACCTGGTAGGCGGCCTGCGCCGCGTTGAGCACCTGATAGAAGGCGATGCCATCAACGGCAACGGTGGCATTGTCGCGGGTGATGATCTCCTGCGTCGGAACGTCGAGCACCTGCTCCATCATGTTCATCTTGGCGCCGACACGGTCGACGAAAGGCACGATCAGGTTGAGGCCTGGGTTCAATGTCTTGGTGTAACGGCCAAAACGTTCGACGGTATAATTATAGCCTTGCGGAATTGTTCGGATGCCCTTGATAAGCACCAGCACGACAAGGGCGACAAGAACAAGAAGCGCGATATCAAAACCACTGAAACCCATTTGGCTCTCCCCTCAAAGGCCGGCCATGTTGGATATTCCACGCGACCGATTCCCATCAAACACTTAAGTGTGTTTCAGCAATGTTACAATCAGGTGATCACGGATTGCGGGTGCATAGACGGGTGATCTGTTCAGGCCCAGCCGGACAGCTCGCGCCGCACCATCGCCTCGATCACCGCCATGCCCTCGGCACTGTCGTTGAGGCAAGGGATGTGTGCGAACTTTTCGCCGCCGGCATGATGGAAGGTCTCGGACGCTTCCCTGCCGATCTCGTCCAGCGTCTCGATGCAGTCGACGGAAAATCCTGGATTGACGATGGCGACCGATTTCACGCCTTCGCGCCCTAGTCTTTCGACCGTCTTGTCGGTGTAGGGCTGCAGCCACTCCTGCGCGCCGAAGCGCGACTGGAAGGTGGTAATCAGCTTGTTTTCATCCCAGCCGAGCTTTTCGCGCAGCAGTCGGGTCGTCTCGAGGCAATGGGCCTGGTAGGGGTCGCCCTTGTCGGAATAGGGTTTCGGAATGCCGTGATAGGAAGCGATGACAATTTCCGGTTCGAATCCGAGGCTCGCCAGATGCTTTTCGATCGAACGGGCGAGCGCCTCGATATAGGCCGGCTCGTTGTAATAGGGTGGCACGCTGCGAATGGCCGGGGCGCGGCGCATCTTCATCAGCGCGCGAAACAGCTGGTCGTTGGCAGTCGCAGTCGTCGTCGCCGAATATTGCGGATAGAGCGGGAAAGACAGGATGCGGTCGCAGCCTTGCTCGACCAGTCTCTCGGCCACGCTCTCGGTCGAAGGGTTGCCGTAGCGCATCGCCCAGTCGACGACGACATTGGGTAGCTCGCCGAGCGCGAGCCCGAGCTTCTCGGCCTGGGCGCGGGTGTAGGTTCGCAGCGGCGACTCGTTGCGCTCCCGGTTCCATATCCTGGCATAGTTGGCCCCTGATTTCTTCGGCCGGGTGGTGAGGACCACGCCGTAGAGGATCGGATACCAGATCGCCTTGTTGAGCTCGATGACGCGCGGATCGGACAGGAACTCCCGGAGATAGCGCCACATCGGCTTGAAGCCGGTGCCGTCCGGGGTGCCGAGATTGATCAGCATGACACCGACCTTGCCGGTCCTGACCAGAGGGCGCCCTGCCGACGGCGAGGCGGCAGTCTTCTCGGCTTTGATTTCAGCAGGGTTGGCAAGCGTCATGAGGTTCTCCAACACCGCGAACCAACGATGCCGCGGCGAAAGTAGCGATGCCGCGCCGGTTTTCAAATGCTGCGTCTGGCCGCACCTTATCCCAGAAATGCAACACCCGCCCGGTCTGCCGGGCGGGGTGCATTGCGTTCCTGCGGCCGGATTACTTCGAGGCCGCCGGGATCGTCAAGGTTGCGCCGACCGGAAGGCGGCGTGGCTCGTAGGCTTTGTTGGCATCGGAGATTATTTTCCATTTGGTGCCGTCGCCATAAGCCTTCACCGCGAGATCCCAATAGGTATCGCCGGCGACGATTACATGGCTGCTTTCGGCCGGTGCCGGCCCAGCCGGAGCAGGGGTCGCCGGAGCCGGTGTGGCCGGAGCCGCAGGTGCCGCCGGCTGGGCCGGCTCGGCGGGTGCGGGTGCCGGCGCTGTTTCAGCCGGGACGGCCGGCGGCGTCTTGGAAATGTCGCCAGAGCCGGCCGGCATTTCGGGCATTGCCGGCTCAGCAGGCTTTGCCGGCGCAGCCTCAGCAGGTTTTGGCGGTTCGGCAGGGTTGGCAGGTTCTGCGGCCGGGGCCACGGTCGCGGCGATCTCGGTGATGCGGCCGTCGAGCTTCGGCGTATAGGACCGGTGCGCGCCTAGGTAGTCGGCGACGACCTGTTCCAGCCCCGGGCCGTAATCATAAGCGTTCTTGGCCTTCTCGGCGAACACCTTGTAGCCGTCGCCGCCCTGGCGGACATAGTTGTTGGTGGCGACCAGGTAATCCTTGTCCGGCTTAATCGGCGTCCAGGCGCCGCCTTCCATGACCTCGACCGATTTGACGCGTCCGTTAGGCGGCGCCGATTTGTCGAACGCATATTTCAGGCCGGCAACCTGCGGGAAGCGCCCGGCGCCGTCCTCGACCTGGCTGAGGCCGCTTTCGAGGCCGGCAACCAAATCCTTGCCGGAGATCTGGAAGGTCGCCAGCGTGTTCTGAAACGGCAGGACGGTGAGAACCTCGCCCATGGTGACGGTGCCCTGGTCGATGGAGGCGCGCAAGCCGCCGCCATTCGAGATGACGATCTCGACACCTTGGCCCTTGACCCGGTCGAGGACGGCGTCGGAGACCAGATTGCCCATCTCGCATTCGCGGGCGCGGCAGTTTTCGCGACTGCCGTCGATCGCCTTGGTGGTCTCGGCGACTTCCTTGTTCTTCAAGGCCTCGATCGGCGCGCCGAGTTCCTTGATGCGGGCAAGCACGGCGGGGTCGGGCGTGATCGATTTGTCGAGATGGATGGGATCGCCGCTTGCCTCCTTGACGACGCCGTTGTCGTCGAACACGACCTTGAACTCGCCGAGATATTTCGAATAGGACGCCGCCTGCACGACCGGCACTTTGTAACCGTCCGGATTGTCGACCATCGTCGGATATGGGCCTTCCGCCTTGGGGTCGGTGTTGGACAGCAGCGAATGGCTGTGGCCGCCGACCACCACGTCGATGCCCGGGATCTTGGCGATCACGTCGCGCTCGCGCTTGTAGCCGATATGGGTGACCGCGATGATCTTGTTGACGCCCTCTCGCTTCAGTTTCTCGACCTCGGCGGTGATCGACTTGACGTCATCTTCAATGGCGATGTTCGGGCCAGGCGAGGCAAGCTCCGGCGTGTCGTTGGTGACCGCGCCGACAATGCCGATCTTCTGGCCGCCGACCTCGACCACGATCGACGGCTTGACGCGGTCGCCGAGCTTGGATTGCGCATTGGCCTTCACATTGGCGCCGAGCACCGGAAACTTGATCATGTCGAGGAACGGCGCCAGCGCCGACTCGCCATCGTCGAACTCATGGTTGCCAAGCGCCTCGGCGTCGAATTTCATCTGGTTGAGGAATTCGCCCTCGGTCTTGCCCTTGTAGGTCGTGTAGAAGAGCGAGCCCTGGAAATTGTCGCCGGCGCTGAGCAGCAGCACGTTCTGGCCCTCCAGCTTCTTGCGCTCCTGCGCAATCGCGGTGACCAGGCGGGCGGCACCGCCGACGCATTCGCCCTTGGTCTCCTCCTCGGCCGAGCAGGTCGATTCGTACTTGTTGTTGCTCTCGATGCGGCTGTGCCAGTCGTTGATGTGCAGGATGTTGAGCGTGTAGTCGGCAAAGGATACCCCAGCCGACAGGCCAAGCGCCGATGCCGACAGCGCGGCGATGGCAGCAATCTTCTTCATTCTCGTCTCCCGGGTGACTTGACCAGTGGCGTTAACGCTCTTGTTTGACTGGGATGTAACAGCCCTCTCAGGCCATGTTCACATCGCGTTTCAGTCGATGCAAGCTGAAATCGGCATCAGCTTTGCCGGCGCAAGAAGACGACGGCTTGAAGCCGCCGCCCTTGTGCAAAGTAAATTCGGAAGGATTTCAGGTGCGCCTGGTCAGCACAAAATTCTGTCCGCTCGCGCTGGTGCAATTGAGCTGGCTGGTGGAGACCATCAAGCAGTTGAAGCTGATTGGCGTCTGGCGGATCAGCGAAGTGCCATGGATCTCGACCGAGGTGCCGCCGGTCATGGTGTAGCTGCCATCGGCAAGCTTCTGGCCGGTATCGGTGGCGACGGTCGCGAAGCTGCCGCCCTTGAAGGTCGACAAGCCCGTGCCCTGCGCGTCGATCCAGGAGCCTTCAACCCCCTTGGCCGTGATCACCGGCGGCTCGCCTGAGCCGGTTGTCGTGCAGGCCGCCAACGCGACCGTAGCGGCCGCGGCAATGCCAGCCGAAAGCAGTCTTTGCGCAATCGTCATCTTCAAGATCCTCTCCTCTCGCATCGGCCCAAAATCGATCCGATTTTCGGAAAGCACGATGCGCACATTCAAAGTGCTAGAGCGTACTTTGTGCGTCCAAATGGACGCACGTCGCTCTAGGCCGCCCCTCTTCAATCGCCCGATTTCCGGGCGATTGCAAGCTGGCGGAGTGTCGAGGCAACGCTGCTATCGAACGAGGATGTTGCGGAATTGCCACGGGTCTTTGGTGTCGAGATCCTCGGGAAACAGACCAGGCCGATTGTCGAGCGGCGTCCAGTCGGTATAATAGCTCCTGACCGGCCCGAGATATGGGTTCTGCACGTCGAGGCAGCGCTTGTAATCCATCTCGTCGGCTTCGACGATGCCGGCCTCGGGATTTTCCAGCGCCCAGACCATGCCGGCCAGCACCGCCGACGTGACCTGCATGCCGGTGGCGTTCTGATAGGGCGCCAGCTTGCGCGCCTCGGCCAGCGACAGCTGCGAGCCGTACCAGTAGGCGTTCTTGGCGTGGCCGTAGAGCAGCACGCCGAGTTCGTCGACGCCATCGACCAGTTCATTTTCGTCGAGCACGTGATGCACGGGCTGAGCCTTGCCGGCGACACCGAACATCTCGTGCAGCGACAGCACGGCGTCGTTGCAGGGATGATAGGCGTAATGGCAGGTCGGCCGGTATTGCACCTTGCCCTTCTTGCCGCGCAGCGTGAAAAAATCGGCAATCGAGATCGCTTCGTTGTGTGTCACCAGGAAACCGTATTGCGGGCCGGGCGTCGGACACCATGTGCGCACGCGTGTATTGGCGCCGGGCTGCTCCAGATAGATCGCGGCCTTCGAACCGTTCTTGTGGCTTTTGGCGTTCTTCGGCATCCACGCCTCATGCGTGCCCCAGCCGAGCTCGGCCGGCTGCAGCCCTTCCGAAATGAAGCCTTCGACCGACCAGGTGTTCCAGAACACGTTCATCGGCTTGGGCTTCTTGGTGCGCTGGGTGTCGCGCTCGGCGATATGGATGCCCTTGACGCCGGCCTTCTTCATCAGCCTGGCCCAGCCTTCGCGATCGTGCTGCGCGGGTTCCGAGAAGTCGAGGCCAAGATCTGTGGCGAGATTGACCAGTGCCTGCTTGACGAACCACGAGACCATTCCCGGATTGGCGCCGCAGCACGAGATCGCCGTGGTGCCGCCCGGGTTCTTCGCGATTTCAGTACGTACGGTCTCGCGCAGCGCATAGTTGGTGCGTGAGGCGTTGTCGGCCTTTTCGTCGAAATAAAAGCCGAGCCAGGGCTCGACCACCGTGTCGATATAGAGGACACCAAGCTTGCGGCAGAGCTTCATCAACTCGAGCGAGGAAGTGTCGACCGACAGGTTGACGCAAAAGCCCTGGCCGCCGCCATTGGTCAAAAGCGGTGTCAGCAGCTTCTTGTAGTTCTTTTTGGTCACTGCATCCTGCATGAAAGTGATGCCGCGCTCGTCGAGCAATTTGCGGTCGGCGTCGCGCGGGTCGATGACCGTCATGCGCGACTTGTCGAATTTGAAATGGCGCTCGATCAGCGGCAGCGTTCCCCGTCCGATCGAGCCGAAGCCGATCATCACTACAGGGCCGGTGATCTCACCGTGAACGGGCCAGTTTTCATTCGCCATTTATCGATTACTCCCTCAAAAAACGCTTCGGAACAGCGGCTTGGCCGCGGCGCGACAAACCATAGATCATTGTCACAATAAAGCGAAAAGCGGACGGCCGGCCTCCCGCCGCGCCATCCCGGCTACGGCTCGACCAGTCTTGCGAATGCAGGCTTGAAGAGGTCACGTGCCTCGGAGACCGGCAGTTCCAGCAGATCGTCGGCGCAGGCCTGGATGGCATGCGGCAGGGTCTGGAGCCCGAAAACCAGAACCTGCTTGTCGCCCTCACGCCAGAGGCTGACCGCTAGATATTCGCCGATGAGATCGTCCATGCCGCATTCGGCTTCGTGATCGATATCGGTCTGATCGATCGATTTCTTGCGCCGCTGCTTGACCAAGGAGGCGAGGGAAGGACCGGGCTTGCCATCCACCGTATCCAAGAAAATGTCCTGAAGGCCAAGCAGGACGCCGCCCCGTACATCCATGATGTAGGCGTCCGAATAGTTGGTCGGATGCGCTCCGCCGCAGAAGATGCTGCCGGACTCCCGCCAGCTCATCAGCCGCGGAGTCAGCGAGGTCACTTCGAATGTGCTGTCCTCATAGCCTCCGAGGGTGCCGTCGTTTACACCGTCAATCGGCCCGCCTTCGTTGAAACCGGCATATTGCGCCGCCACGCAGCCCAGTGCGCCGATGTTTGCGCGCCAGTGCCTGTCTTGCAGCAGAGCATTCGCTGCCTCGATCGGAACGTCGCCGGACAGTTCGACAATGCGCGGCGTGGCGAACCTGGTGCGGGGGTCGACGACATAGCGGTAGGTTGCGTCCAGCCAACCAATCGTCTTGCCGTTATCGAGCTGAGTGTCCATCCGCAGATAGTCATAAGGGGACGTTTCCATGGTGAGCGGCGTGTCATTGCCGAAGAACTTCATGAAGCTGAAATCGTAGAGATCGAGCGGGCTGCTGGGCTCGTTCTCGGTCACTTGCCGACTTGCGACCCGTTCCAATCTGAGCGGCAGCGCCTTCTTTCCGTTCCAGCTGCCTTCAAGGGTCTTGCCGTTACTGGATGAGGCCAGGCGCCAGACGGCGGCGATCGGCGCGGCCTTTCCGTCATCGCAATTATCGGCGCCGCATGCCTCCTCCTCGGCCAGTTCGAACTTGCTGCCCTTCTGCAACCTGGCCTGCAGCGGTGTATCGACGCCCTTCGAGCGGTAGAAGTAGCGGCCGGCCAGCGGGCCGTCGGCGGTCGCGGGGTCGCCGGTGAATTCGACGACGATATCGCTTTTTCCAAGATTGCCGGCATAAGTCACCGGCTCCGCCTCAGCTGCTGTCGACAGTACCAGGATCGCGGCCATGAACGTGACCGGCCTGCCAAGATGCTGGATCATTGTTCCCCCAAGCCACAAGTTACAGTTGTCTTCCGCCGACAGTCACGGTCGGCTGTCAGGCCCTTACAGTCAAGTTGTGCCCCGTTCAGTGCCAGACGCTGCTCAGCGAAAAGACGCTGCCAGCGCCGCCCCAGATGCGGATGGCGCATCCGCCCGTTTCAGCGGACTTTTGCCCTCGGCCCGGCCGTGGAGGCTCGAACCACCAGTTCTACCGGCAGAACGACCTGGCGGGGGGCCTCATTGTCAAGAACCATTCGGGCGGCCAGCCTGCCTTTTCCGATCACGTCTTGCGCGACAGTGGTCATCGGAGGCGTGGTGCGTGCGGATTCAGCGGTGCCGTCAAAGCCGACGACCGATACGTGGCCCGGCACGTCTATGCCGCGGCGAACCGCCTCGTCCAGTATCGTGATTGCCTGCCAATCCGACATGGTCAGGATCGCGGTTGCTTCAGGCGCCCTGTCGAACACCACTGCTCCGGCAGATGGCTCGCCTGGGATCGTCTCGATGATCGGGACATCGTCGATCGACAAATTCGCCTCCGCCAAACCCTGTTTGAAACCGTCGAGCCTTTCATCGTCGAGCGGGAAGCCGGCCAGAAGCGGGCGCGTTGCCTGTCCGGGCATGTGGACAATCGGCGGGCCGGGAGTCCGGCGCACCGAAAGGATGGCAAAATGCCGGTGCCCCAGCCCGATCAAATGCCGGACGGCAGCAACCGCTCCACTCCTACCGTCGATCTTTATCGAATTGATGTCGGGACCCGCGTCGCTTTCGAGAATGACGAAGGGCAGACGCCGTCTCTGTACCGAAATTATGAGACCAATGTCGGCGCTGTGACCAAGGATAAAGCCGTCAACCAGCGCATCGCGGATGCTGGCGAAGCGCGTGTCATCGGTGCCGTTTACAAGGCTGAGCGTCGTTCCAGCCTCGTCGCAGGCGAGCGAAACGCCGAGCACCAGCTCACGGCCATAGGGGCTTCTCATCACTTCGGAGATGGCGTAGGCGCCAGGCGGCATGAACCCGATGGCATTGAACTTGCCGTCCCGCAGCAATCGTCCTTTCGGATCGGGGCCGCCAAACCCGAGCGCTCGCGCGGCCGCTTCGACGCGCTCGCGCAATTCGGGCCTGACCAGCTCCGGCCGGTTGAAGACGTTGGAGACAGTCCCCCGGGAAACTCCGGCAGCCTTGCCGACATCGGCTAGGGTTGGCATTGGCGATTCACTCGTTTTTCCTGAGGTAGACCATTTTTTGGAGCGCTCCAAGAAATTTATTGACTCAAAACCGAAATAGGCGGATCGTATTCCTTGGAGCGCTCCAAGGGCATATATTCGGATGTTCATGCGACTGCGACACCGAGAATCGTCAAATGGCGTGGCCCGCAGCGGCGGCCATGCCCAAGGAGAGGATGATGGCAGAAACCGATGCTTTTCCAGCTTCGCTCGTCGGCAAGACTTTCGACTGCGTTTTCGGCCCCTTCGTACCACGGCTGACGTTTTTCTCGCCGCAGGAATTGCATATCCAGGCGTCGATCGGGACCACCGAAATCGACGAGATGGTCAAGGTCGACCTGACCAGCGTACGCCCGAATCTCGTGCTCGCGAGTTAGACGGAGCAGAGCGGCAACTTCATCGTGCAGTTGCAGGATCACGAGAAGGGGATCGTCCATAATTATGCGCGGCTGGCCGATGGGCAGCTCTTCTGTGCCCAGGGTGCCATTCAAGTCGTTCCTGCATAAGGGAGGAAAATGCGATGGAACTCGCTTATGACAGTCATCTGCTTGCTCGAATTCTGCTAAGCGTCGCGACTGTGGGCTACGGTGTAGCGACGATCAAAGCCGACTTGAACGCCACACATGCAACCAATCCGTTGTGGACCCCACACGCCCGGTTTCATGTCGTCTGGCAGGTGCTGAGCTACACCGGAGTGGCGCTGATTGCGCTCGGACTTATCTGGATCAAGGGACAACTCGAAGCCGAGCGGCTCTATCTCGCCGGGGGATTGGCCGCGGCTATGTATGGAGCATTCTTCGCGGCCATGCTCTCGCGGCCGATCTATGGCGGCGTGCTGTATGACGAGAACGGCTATCTGCCGTTCCGGCCGCCGTTTGGACCGGCGGGCTGGCGGTGGGACGTCAACGTCACCGTCTTTACCGCGATGTCCGCGATCCTGCTGCTGGGCCTGGCTGCGATTTAGGGCAATTCCAGGAAAGGTGTGAAACGGTTTTCCGTCCGGG
Organism: Mesorhizobium sp. M0816; assembly: GCF_040320005.1. Lineage (NCBI taxonomy): Bacteria > Pseudomonadati > Pseudomonadota > Alphaproteobacteria > Hyphomicrobiales > Phyllobacteriaceae > Mesorhizobium > Mesorhizobium sp. M0816. Next base: position 135,384 of record NZ_JAMYOT010000006.1, read on the forward strand.
ATTGCGCAGAAACAAAGAGATAGAGCGGTTCGGCGTTTCCGTGAGACGATGAACTGCTCTAGGACAGCGCCAGCGCCCTGAGCCACGCGACCAGCCGGTCACGGTCGGCGGTCATCCCCTTGTAGTCGAGTTGTGCCTCGTCCAGCGCCAGAAGTTGTTCGGCCAAGGACGCCGCGAGCGCCGCGCGGTCGGGGTGGCGTTCCAGCACGGCGAGCGGGTCGAGATGGATGCGGATGGTGAAGAGTACGTCGCCCGAAACGGGGAGCTTTCTCAGCGTCTGCCGCTCGACCCGGATAAAGACATGGGCGTCGATGTCGCCATCCGGGAATCTCGACGGGCGACTGCTGGCGCGGTCGATACGTTCGAGGTTGGAGAGCGGATGGTAGAGCGCGTCGCCCGCCTGGATCGACCAGTTGTAGCGCTCGACGGCTTGGCCCTGGAGGCCGTCGAACATGCGGTTGATGAGATCGGCCGGGCGTGTGCCCGGGCCGAAACCCGGTACCGGCGCGTGGATCTGCTGCAGCGGCTTGCCGAATTTTTCGATCAGCGACCATGACGAGGGGAAGCAGAGCGAGCCGGCCGCCAGACGCCAGCCGCTGTCGTCGCGGCGCATCAGGATCAAATCCTCCTGCACAAGCAGCGAGGCCGCGACAAGCGGCGCATCGCTGAAAGAAGCTGCGGTGCCCGAGCCTTCGAGATCGTCGGTGCCGCCGATCACCTCGATCGCATTGTCGGTACGCCTGTGGGTCTCAGGAAAGTTCGCCGCCAGATGCGCACCGAGCAGATCGAGCACTTCGCGCTGAGCGTCGCGCGTTGTTTGCTCCTCGACAAAAACCTTGCCGGGAATTTCCGCATAAAGCCGGCGTTTTTCGGCAAGATAGGGCAGCAGATATTCGTCGACCTCGATCCAGCTATCGAGATTGAGCGGCTTCAGCCCGATGGTGAACAGTTTCGACGAGCCGTCATAGGGTGTGTGGGTCGGTGTGCGGAAACTCATGCTTCTTGTAGGCTTCCAGTGCGGCAGCGGCCATTCTCGCCGTGAATTCGGTGATTTCGTAATCGGCGGCACCTGCCTTGGCGAAGGGATCGTCCGCCAGTCTGGCATCGAGCTCCTCGCGTGGACCGCGCGCGATGATGATGCCGCCGGTCCTTGGCCGCTTTGGCCCGGAGGCGACAAAGATACCTTGCGCATAGCAGGCCTTCAGCCACTCGACATGCGCTTGCTGCAGGCGGTCGATCTCGGTCAGCGGCACCTTGTAGTTCAGCGAAACCACGAACATTGTTGTCTCCAGATGCCTCAGCCCAGCCGCGCCGGGATCAATCCGCGCAGCGAGTTGCCGACGAACAGCGCCTTGGCCGATTTCAGTTCGTTCCACGTGTAGACCGCTTCACCGGCGCGGCCTTGATCCAGCAGTTCGCCGCGCAGGACGCCAGGCAGCAGGCCGCAATCGAGCCGCGGCGTGGCCAGCACGCCGTCGCCGAAATCGGCAAAGACATTGGTGATCGTGCCCTCGCAGATTTCGCCGCGCTCATTGGCGAGCAGCACCTCGTCGGCGCGCCCGGCGAGATATTCGGCGCGGGCGCGCGTATAGGTTTGTCGGCGGCTGGTCTTGTGGCGCAGCAGCATATCGCTCGAATCAAGCCGCACGCGCGCCAGCTGCAGGGTCCAGACCTTGTCTGCGGCGAGCGGCTCGTAGGGCTGCACCGACACCGCCACTTCGCCCTTGCGCGACAGGCCGAGGCGAGTGCGCAATGCGATGTGCTGGCGGCCGATCGCATTCATCAGCGCTTCGCCGACCCTTTGCGGGTCGCAGGCGAAGCCGAGTTCGCTTGCCGAACCGTAAAGCCGCGCGAGATGGCGGTCGAAACGGAGGAAACCCGAGCCGGGTTCCCAGCGCATAGTTTCGATCAGTTCGAAATCGGCAGTGTTCCCGTCGCGAAACGGGCTTTCAGCAGACACTCCTGGTACTCCTCTTCGGCTGTCGAATCGAAGACGACGCCGCCGCCGACATTGTAGACCGCCTCGCCATTGGCAAAGAGCGAGATGGTGCGTATCGCCACCGAAAAGCGCATCCGGCCGCCGGGCGCGATCCAGCCTATGGCACCGCAGTAGACATTGCGCGGGCCACTTTCCAGCGCGCGCAGAATTTCCATAGCGCGGATCTTCGGTGCGCCGGTAATCGAGCCGCAGGGGAACAGCGCGGCGAAAATCTGGCGGATGGCGAGGCCGGGCAAGAGTTTCGCCCGCACGCGGCTCACCATCTGGTGGACGGTCGGGTAGCTCTCGATGCGGAAAAGCTCCGGCACATCGAGCGTGCCAACCTCGCTGATCAGTGAAATGTCGTTGCGCAGGAGATCGACAATCATCCGGTTCTCGGCCTGGTTCTTCTCGTCGTTGCGCAAGAACGCTTTCAGGCGATCGTCCTCGGCTTTCGTCGCGCCGCGCGGCGCGGTGCCCTTCATCGGATGCGTCTCGATCATGCCTTCCGCGTCCACCTCGAAGAACAGTTCGGGCGAACGCGACAAGACGATCGGATCGCCGAGCGCGACCAGCGCCCCATACTTCACCGGCTGGCGTTCGGTCAGCGCGTTGAAGGCGACCAGCGGATCGCCCGACCATTGCGCATGGACCGGAAAGGTCAGATTGCCCTGGTAGCAGTCGCCCTTGCGGATGTGGTCATGCAGCCTGGCAAAGCGTTTGGCGTAGTCGTCCGAAGACCAGGCTGCCTTGGCGTCGAAGATTGGGCCGTTGCTAGCCGGCAGATCGCCTGGCGCGACCGTCTCCTCGACCGGCGCATCGAACACGCCGAGGCAGAAAAGCGGGGCGCGGCGGCCGGCCGGCAGCAGCGGAACGAGCTTGGGTTCGAGCAGGTAACCGGCCTCGTAGGAGAAATAACCGGCCAGCCATTTGCCGCCGTCATGTGCTACCTGCGCGGCTTCCAGGGCAGGCAAAAAGTCCGCCTCGCCATGCGCTGCGATTATCTCGGCCGGCCGGTCGAAAACGAGCTGCCGCGCGGTCTCGTCGTTCCTGAAAATTGCAAAGGGCAGGGGCAGGGACATAAGGCTCGAATGCTGCGGTCACCAGCGATCGATCTATATGGGGGCTCGACCGTGTGCAATCGAGGGAGCGGCGTCTCAAGACGCAAAGGCGCGGCGGCAAAAACAAATGCGGCGCCAGTGGGCGCCGCCTTGTTCCAAAATGCCACCTTGCGATGGATCAGGTGTTGCTGGCTTCCCCCGCGGTCGGGAAGCGGCGCGCAAATTCCTTCTCGTCACCGGCGGCAAGCAGTTTCGCCTGCTCGATCCAGCGTTCACGTTCGATGCGGCCGTCGAAATTCAACGTCGCCTCGATCCGCTTGACATCGTCGGGCGTCCAGGCGGCGATCTGGGCATAGGTCGTGACCCCAAGCCCTTTGAGCAGCCGCTCGTTGGTCGGGCCGATGCCGATCAGGCGACGCAGATCGTTGGCTTTGCCTGGGGCAGTGGCTGTTGCCTTGCCGGTCGCGGCTTTCTTTGCAGCTGGCGCGGCCTTGCTTGCCGCCGGCGCAGCCTTGCTTGCCGCTGGCGCGGCGCTCGCTTTCGATGCAGGCGGTTTCGGTGTTGCCGCTTTCGCGGCACTTGCGCGTGGCGCGGTCGCGGCCTTCGCCGTTGCAGATTTCTTCGGCGCCGGTTTGGCCGGTGCGGATGTCGACATCAGCGTTGACGGCGCCTGCATCGTCGCCTTGGTCGCGCCGGTCTTGGCGGCTGGCGCCTTGGCTGTTACCGCCTTCGCGGTTGGCGCCTGGGTGGTTTTCGCCTCGCCCAGCCGGCGTTCGAGATCGGCGCGGGCGCGGCCGCATGCATCCAACTCACCGGTCAGACGGTCGCTATCGGCCCGCAATCTGTCGCGTTCGCTGCGCGTGCGGTCTAGATCGCCGCGCAAACTGTCAAGTTCGCCACGCAGGCGTCCCCAAATGAACCAGCCAACCAACACACCTACCAGGAACGCCAGGAGCATGTAGAAAAAAGTGCCCATTGTCTTTCTCTCTCCAGTCCGATCCGTCCGCCCTGGCCTGTAGAGCCATGACCTCGGCGAAGGACCATTCGATGGTGGTTCCGCAATTTGCAGAACAGCCGGCTTCGATCGAGCCGTCGGCGACCGGTTTGCCCCTGGCCAACAGCCGTTGTCGCATCCGCCGACACGCCATGACAGGTCGGGATTTTCCGACCGGATCCATTCGTGCCCGGCTGAGCTTGAGGGCGGACGCTATCATACAGCTTACGGGAATCTAACGAAAAACTTCCATGGAAAGTTATTTAAGAACAAATAACCAAGACAAGAATAGAACCATCGCCAATATGCATTGCTGCTAAACTGTTCTGGAAAACCCGGTCATCCGGTGTTGCGCATCACCCAGTGTTGCGCATCAATTGTCCAGTGCTTCCAGCTCGTCGATCAGTCCGCTGATCACGCCAAGCCCAATCTGCCAGAAGGCAGGGTCGGCCGCGTCGAGGCCGAACGGCGCTAGAAGCTCGGAATGATGCTTGGTGCCGCCGGCGCGCAGCATGGCAAAATATTTCTCCTGAAAGCCGCGCTCGGCGTTCTGGTAGACCGCGTAGAGCGAGTTCACCAGGCAATCGCCGAATGCATAGGCATAGACGTAGAAAGGCGAGTGGATGAAATGCGGGATATAGGTCCAGAAAATCTCGTACCCTTCGCGCAGCTTGATCGCCGGCCCGAGGCTTTCCGCCTGCACTTCCAACCAGAACTGGCCGAGCTTGTCGGAGGTCAGTTCGCCGCTCCTGCGCTCGGCATGCACTTTGCGCTCGAACTCGTAGAAGGCGATCTGGCGCACGACCGTGTTGATCATGTCCTCGACCTTCTGGGCGAGCATGGCCTTGCGTTCGCGCTTGTCGGTGGTCTGCTCGAGCAGCGAGCGGAAGGTCAGCATTTCGCCGAACACCGATGCGGTTTCGGCCAGCGTCAGCGGCGTCGATGCCATCAGGGCGCCCTGGCCGCCGGCCAGCACCTGGTGCACGCCGTGGCCGAGCTCGTGCGCCAGCGTCATCACGTCGCGCGGCTTGCCCATGTAGTTGAGCAGCACATAGGGATGCGCCGAAGGCACGGTCGGATGCGCGAAGGCGCCAGGCGACTTGCCGGGTCTCACCGGTGCATCGATCCAGTTGCGGTCGAAGAAAGTTCTGGCGATCTCCGCCATGTCGGGCGAAAAGCGCTGGTAGGCGGAAAGCACGGTGTTCTTGGCCTCGTCCCAGCCGATGACTGCCTGCGGGGTCTCGGGCAATGGCGCATTGCGGTCCCAGTGGTTCATCACCTCCATGCCGAGCCAGCGCGCCTTCATCGCGTAATAGCGATGCGACAGGCGTGGATAGGCGTCGCGAACCGCGGCGGCGAGTGCATCCACCACGCTGCGTTCGACGCGGTTGGCGAGGTGGCGGGAATCGGCAATGTCCTCGAAGCCGCGCCAGCGGTCAGAAATCTCCTTGTCCTTGGCCAGCGTGTTGGTGACCAGCGTAAAGACGCGCAAATTCTTGCGGAAGGTCGTGGCCAGCGCCTCGGACGCCCGGCGGCGCACCTCGCTGTCTGCGTCCTGCAGGCGATTGAGTGCCGGCTCCAGCGTCAGCTCCTCGCCGTCGACGTCGAAGCGCAAATCGGTCATCGTCTCGTCGAACAGGCGGTTCCAGGCCCCGCGCCCGGTGATCGATTTTTCATGGAAGAGCTGCTCGATGCGGTCTTCGAGCTGATAGGGCTTGTCCTTGCGCAGATCGAGCACCCAGGGCCGGTAATGGGCGAAGGCCGGATCGGCCGCGAGTGCGTTTTCGATCGCGCCATCGTCGATGAGGTTCAGCTCGAGCGCGAAAAACAGCAGGTGCGCGCTGGCATCGGTCATCTTTTCCTGGATGTCGCCATAGAGCTTGGCGCGCTGCGGATCCGACGTGTTGCCGGCATAGACAAGCCCGGCATAGGAGACGATGCGGCCGATCAGCTCCTCCAGCGCTTCATAGGCCTGAAGCGTCTCGCCAAGCCTGCCGGCGCTGCCACGCCCGGCCTCGGCGGCGAGCGTGCCTTTCCAACGGCTCTCGAAGGCGATGGCATCGACGGCGGCCTTGGCGATGTCGCGCTTCAACTCGGGCGCTTCCATGCCCGAATAGAGATCGGCCAGATTCCATTCCGGCAGGTCGCCAAGCTCCGCCACGCCCTGACCGGGCGCCGCCGCCAGCTTTCGAGCAAAAACCATGCGCATTGCCGATCCTTCCAGACACAAAAATTCGAGGAAACGAGAAGCCGGTCAAATCCTAAGGAATTCATTCACCGGGTTTTTTGAAAGCTTATTTAGAACCCTGTGCCAAGATGATCCATAGGGCGCATTCTCGGGCGGGCACGGTCGGATCAGTCATGGCAGCTTCCATACTCATAGTCGATGACGATCCCGTGCAGCGCAGGCTGCTCGAGGCGGCGGTGACGAAATTCGGCCACACCGCGATCGTCGCCGATGGCGGCGAGGCCGGTCTCGATCTCGTCGACGGGCCCAATGCGCGCGACGTGTCGGTGGTCATCCTCGACCTGATGATGCCGGGCCTCGATGGCATCGGCGTGCTAAAGGCGATGCGCGAGCGCGGCATTCACATTCCCGTCATCGTGCAGACCGCGCAGGGCGGCATCGAAACCGTCGTTTCGGCAATGCGTCACGGCGCCTTCGACTTCGTCGTCAAGCCGGCCTCCCCCGACAGGCTGCAGGCGTCGATCGGCAACGCCCTCAAGGTCGAAGCGCTCGAAGGCGAAGTGAAGCGCTCGTCACGGCAGCGCGGCGGCCATCTGACGTTCAAGGACATGATCACCCACAGTCCGGCGATGGATCGGGTGATCCGGCTCGGCCGCAAGGCGGCGGCGTCCAACATTCCGATCCTGATCGAAGGTGAATCCGGCGTCGGCAAGGAACTGGTGGCGCGCGCCATCCAGGGCAGCGGCGACCGCCGCTTGAAACCCTTCGTCACCGTCAATTGCGGCGCCATCCCCGACAATCTGGTCGAATCGATCCTGTTCGGGCACGAGAAGGGCTCGTTCACCGGCGCCACCGAAAAACATACCGGCAAGTTCGTCGAAGCGCATTCCGGCACGCTGTTCCTTGACGAGATCGGCGACCTGCCGCTCGACGTGCAGGTCAAGCTGTTGCGCGCCGTACAGGACGGCGAGGTCGATCCGGTTGGCGGGCGCTCGACCGTCAGGGTCGACATCAGGCTGATCTCGGCAACCCATCGCAACCTGCTGCAGCAGGTCAAGGACGGCAAGTTCCGCGAGGACCTGTTCTACCGGCTGAACGTCTATCCGATCTTCGTGCCGCCATTGCGCGACCGTCGCGACGACATCCCCTATCTGGTCGAGCACTTCATGGAGAAGGTGGCGCCCGCCGATCCGCGCCACCGCCTGCGTGGCATCTCGGCTGCGGCGCTTGCCATGCTGCAGGCCTATGACTGGCCGGGCAACATAAGGCAGCTCGAAAACGCCGTCTTCCGGGCTTCGGTGCTCGCCGACGGCGACATGCTGACCGAAGAAGAATTCCCGCAGATCCGGGCGCAAGTCGAGGGCACGGTCAATCTCGATTCGGGTATCGCCTTGCCAGCTCCAGGGTGGCCAGCTTCAGGGGGGCCAACTCCAGGGTGGCCAGCTTCCGGAGTGGCTTCGGGCAGCCAGCCGCGCGACAACATATCGGCCGCTGGCGGCATCGCAGCCGCCGACGCCGATGCACCAGCCAAGCCTCGTTTCGGCACGCTGCGGGCGCTCGACGAGCGCGGCAATGTGCGTGCGCTGGCCGACGTCGAACTCGAAATGATCAAGCTCGCCATCGATCACTATAACGGCCAGATGAGCGAAGTCGCCCGCCGCCTCGGCATCGGCCGGTCGACGCTCTACCGCAAGCTCAAGGAATACGGCATCGACCCGGAAACCGGCCGCGTCGAACGGCTCGCTTCCTGAGTCACAGGGCCAAGCCGGTTCTCATCCGGACATCATTCCACGCAACTGCGCCTCGAAACGAGGTGTTCGCCACAGTGTTCACGTATTAAGGCGGACGGTAACAGATCGTGTTTCGAGCTGGCGCCAAAACATGATCTAAACCAGCGGTTTACCAAGATATCCTGCGCAATATTTTTGGCGGGATATCGCCACCGTGTTACCGCATTTCGGCTTCAATAAGCGATGATTAACCATTAGGATCGATATTCGGATGCACACACCACGCATCCGTTTGGTCAAATCCGGGGACAAAACGGCAGCCTGCAAGGCCTTTTGATTTGAACAGAATCGAACGACACAAAAACGGGCGGCATTATCACATGAGCGTCTGGCCGAGATGGCTGGCAGCGGTGATTGTTGCCGTCGGGTTCCTTGCAGCAGCGGCAACCGGCGCCAGCGCCGAGACACGTTCGCTGAAGCTCTATCATCTCCACACGCATGAAAAGGCGGAGATCGTCTACAAGCGCAACGGGCGCTACGACCAGGCGGGCTTGCGAAAGATCAACATCATCCTGCGCGACTGGCGTCGCAACGAGCCGACCAAGATGGATCCGCGCCTGCTGGACCTGGTCTGGGAGGCCTATCGGGAGAGCGGCGCGACCGACTACATCCAGGTCGTCTGCGGCTATCGTTCGCCGGCCACGAATTCGATGCTGCGCAGCCGCAGCAGGGGCGTCGCCGAAAAAAGCCAGCACATGCTCGGCAGGGCGATGGATTTCTATATTCCCGGCGTGCCGCTGAAGAAGCTGCGCGACGTCGGCCTCAGGATGCAGGGCGGCGGCGTCGGCTACTATCCCAGTTCCGGCTCGCCGTTCGTGCATATGGATGTCGGCAATGTACGCCACTGGCCCGGCATCAGCCGCCAGGAACTGGCGCGCGTGTTCCCCAACGGCAAGACGCTGCATGTGCCGAGCGACGGCAAGCCGCTGCCTGGCTATCAACAGGCGCTCGCCTCCTACAAAGCCCGCAAGGGCGCCGGCGCACCGGCCATCGAACTCGCCAGCGCAAGCGGCGGTGCCAAAAAATCCCGTGGGTTCCTGGCAGCCCTCTTCGGCGGTGGCGACGACGAGGCGGACGACAGCGCCGATGTGGCGATGGCCGAGCCGGCGCCAAAGCCCCGTAACGTGAAGCCGGCGCCGTCCGCCAAGAGCAGCAACCTGCCTGGCATTGCCATCGTGGCGCCTCAGGATGCCAAGCGCGCTCAGATTCCGGAAGTCGCCGATGCTCCGGCGCCTGCGCCTGAACCGGAGAACGACACGCCGGAGACGATCATCGCGGCATTGCCTGCCCGCAGCATTCCGCTGCCGGATTTTGCTCCGCGTCCGAAGACCGACGTCGGCGCCCAGCCGCCTGAAAACGTTCCGTTCGGCGTGGCGGATGCGGCTGGATCGACTGAACAGGCGGTAGCGACCGCGCAAGCGCCGGCAAGCGTGGCGCCGGCAAATGTTCCGTTCGGCATAGCAGACCCGTCTGCTGCGGCCGGCCCGGTGCAGGTCGCGGCAAACAACATTCCCGTGCCGAGCTGGCGGCCCAATCATTCGCTGCCGGCCGATCTTTCGTCGGTGGGTCTTGCGCCGCAGGACAAGCAAGTGTTGCTGGCGCTGGCGAGTGCGGCCGAGCGGAGCAACACCGCCACCGACGCATTCTCGGTATTGCCGTCGGCGCGGCCCGACAGTTCCCAGCCCGACGAGGTCAAGGCCGTTCTGGAACGGGTCAGCGCGACCGACGAATACAAGGTCGCGTCGCTTTCCGAGCAAGCATCGGTGTTCGAGGAACCGGCGAGCGACGACGGGGCATCGAGCGACGGGGCATCGCCGCGCGAGGCCATCGTTGCCCGCCCGGCAGGCTCCGATCCGGCCGCCGTCATCGGTGCAGGCGTGAAGACCACACGCAAGGAACCCAGGGCCACCGCCCGCGACCTGAAGCCCGGCCCCAAGCCGGTGGTGGTCGCCGCCGCGCCGCAGTCCGCCCGGTGGGCGCTGCACAGCGGTGAGTATGTCGCAACTGTTTCAGATGCGACAACGGCGCCGCGCTACGCCTACGACTTCGTCCGTACGGCACCGAGCGAGGTCTATACGATAGGCTTCCAGCCGGGCAACGAGATGGCCGACGCAAACCGGTTCACCGGCAAAGCCGTCAAGTTCATGTCGGTGGCCCGCTTCAAGACCGAGTAGGCCGCGCTGGGCACCTCGCGCGGCTACCTCCACCGCCGGCACTGGCTTCCTTCATCCAGGGATGCTAACCAGCGGTCGGCATTCTCCCGCTTCGTCTAATGGTAGGACAGCGCCCTTTGAAGGCGTGAATCGTGGTTCGAGCCCATGAGCGGGAACCAGCCGGCGAACCAGATCGGCCAGATCGGCCGCGGCTTTTGATGCAGAAGATGCTAGCGCCCGAGCTTGCTTGCCGCGCGTGCCAAGGCTTCGATCTCGTCCCATTTGCCGGCCTTGACCAGATCGTCCGGCGCCACCCAGGAACCGCCGACGCAGATGACGTTGGGCAGGCTGAGGTAGTCGGCGGCGTTCTTGCCGGTGATACCGCCGGTCGGGCAGAATTTCACGTCGGCAAGCGGCGAGGCGAAAGCCTTGAGCGAGGCAGTGCCGCCCGACTGTTCGGCCGGGAAGAATTTCAGAAAGCGCAGGCCGGCTTCGCGGGCGGCCATGACCTCTCCCGGCGTGATGGCACCGGGCAGCAACGGCACGTCGCTGTCCTTGGCTGCCGCGAGAAGCTCGCGGGTGATGCCGGGGCTGACGATGAACTTCGAACCGGCGGCCGCCGCCTCGCCGAACTGGCGGGCGTCCAGGATGGTGCCGGCGCCGACGACGGCGTCTTCGACCTCGCCCGCCACCCGGCGGATCGCCTCCAGCGCGTCGGCGGTGCGCAGCGTGATCTCGATCACCGGCAGGCCACCGCTGGCCAGCGCCCGGGCCAGCGGCACCGCGTCGGCGGGATTGGCGATCTTCAGCACCGGTATGACCGGCTGGCCGTTGAGGAGCGACAGGAGCTTTTCGGTCGTGCTGGGCATTCGTCGTCTCTCCTTTGTTGATCAAGTCGACCGGTTAGCAGAAGGCGGTTTTTCTGTCCACGAAACGCGGCGTGTCGCGATGTCACGCGTGGTGTTCGAAACCTTCCGCGATCAGACCGCTCCCGGCTCTGCCTTGATCAGGCTGTCGTGAGCGTCTAGTGGCTTGGTGATGACACTTCCCAGCCAAGCCTTCCGCGTTGCCGCGCTTTACCGCTTCGCCCGGCTCGACACCTTCGAGGCGCTGCGCGCGCCGCTCGCCGCCTTCTGCTGCGCGCGCGGCGTCAAAGGCACGCTGCTGTTGGCGCGTGAGGGCATCAACGGCACGGTCGCCGGCAGTGAACCGGCAATCGCGGCGCTCATCGATCATCTCGAATCCATCGACGGTCTCGCCGGTCTCGAGATCAAATACAGCAGCGCCGCAACGATGCCGTTCCACCGCATGAAGGTGCGGTTGAAGCGCGAGATCGTCACCATGGGCGTGGACAATATCGATCCGGCGGCAGGTGCAGGCACCTATGTTGCGCCGGCCGACTGGAATGCACTGATCTCGGATACGGGCACCATCGTCATCGACACGCGCAACGCCTACGAGGTGTCGCTCGGAACGTTCAAAGGTGCTGTCGATCCCGCCACCACCAGCTTCCGCGAATTCCCGGCCTGGGTCGAGCAGCATCGGCACGAGCTCGAGGGGCGCAAGGTCGCCATGTTCTGCACCGGCGGCATACGCTGCGAGAAGGCGACCGCCTATGTGAAGTCGCTCGGCTTCGAGGATGTGTTCCACCTCAAGGGCGGCATTCTGAAATATCTCGAGGACGTGCCCGGCGAACAGAGCCTGTGGCAAGGCGAATGCTTCGTCTTCGACGAGCGCGTTTCGGTATCGCACGGGCTGCTCGAAGGCGAGGCCGAACTCTGCCGCGCCTGCCGGCATCCGCTGGCTGCAGAAGACCGGCTGTCGCCGAAATATGCTGCCGGCATCTCATGCCCGCATTGCTTCGATGCCCGCTCGAACGAAGATCGCGCCCGCTACGCCGAGCGCCAGCACCAGGTCGAGCTGGCGCAAGCGCGCGGCGATCGCCATATCGGAAGTTAGCTTCACGTTAAGCAACTTCACGTCAAGCAACAGAGAAGCGATCGATGACCCACAGCCATGTCCCGTCGTTCTGCCGGCGCGCGACCTCGGTGGTGATGGTGCCATCGGGAAGCCGGGTCGAGGTGAGCGCCAGGTCGCCATTGACGACAGCCGGGCGCTGATCTCCGGACTGAAATTTTCGGCCGGTTGCGGTGATCTCCGCGAACAGCCCCCGGATGGCTTCGCGGCCGAACGTCAGTTGTCCGCTACCGCTGTCGATGACGGCATGCTGCTCGAAAAGCGCTGCCATGCCGTCAATGTCTCCGACCCATTGCCGTGAAATCAGCAGGCGCTCCAGCTCCTGGGGATCGCGTGCCGGCTGGCGGGCTGTCTCATTGGTCATGCCAGGCTCCTCCCAAGCGACGTGCCGCGACATTACTCGAAGTCGAAGCTGGTTTCGACACGCGTTTTTTGGCGCGGAAGGAGGCTGCAGCACTTTAATTTCCGCGTGAAATCCCAGCAGACCTCCATTCGAGGTCATGCGTGGCAGCGGGCAAAACGATGCACCGCGTCATTGTAATGTCAAACTGCGGGACCTAGGTCTTCGACGTGCAAACCTGCCCGCGCACCTTCGGCCGGGCCAATTCTGGAGGCATAGATGTTCGATCCCAAGAAGCTCCTCGACGATCTGCTCGGCTCGCAAATTCCCGGCACCGGATCGACCGTCCGCGACAAGGCCGGGCAGGCGGTGCAGATGGCCAAGGACAATCCGCTTGCCGCCGGTGCGCTGGCCGCGGTGCTGCTCGGAACCGGCCCAGGCCGCCAGGTCACCGGTGCGGCGGTGAAGCTTGGTGGGTTGGCTGCGATCGGCGGCCTCGCCTACAAGGCCTACCAGAACTACAAGAACGGCAACGTGCCGGCCGAGACGCAAGCTGCAGGCGAACCGGAATTGCTGCCGCCGCCGGCCGATACCGCCTTCCATCCGTCGCAAGCGCCGCAGGGCGAAGACGAATTCACGCTGACGCTGGTCAGGGCGATGATCTCGGCGGCGAAGGCCGACGGTCACGTCGATGACGAAGAGCGGCAGAAGATCGCCGGCAAGCTCAGCCTAGCGGGCGTCGGCGCCGAAGCGGAGAAATTCCTGATGTCGGAACTGGAGGCGCCGCTCGATCTGGATGTGCTGATCGCCGGGGCCAAGACCGATGCGCAAAAGCTGGAACTCTACACCGCCTCGCGTCTTGCCATCGATCCGGACACGCGGGCCGAACGCGGCTATCTCGACCTGCTTGCCGGCCGTCTCGGCTTGCCGGATGCGCTGGTCGACCATGTCGAGGCGACGGTGACGGCGGCGAAGGTGCCGGCAGCGGGCAGCACGGCCAAACCGGTCGCAGGCTCGCGCTGGTAGCTCGAAGAGGAAGCCTCGGAGCTCGGCGCCGTTGGCGTTAGCTTCTCGTTAATCCGGTGAGCGCATGATTTCAGGCAGTCGGATCGGCTTTCCTCCTCCCATGCCCGGTTCGGATCAGGGGCGGTCGCCAACGGCCGCCCTTTTTGTGAGCACAGGCTTTGGGCCGGCTTGCCATGGTTCCCGTCATTTGCGATGGCTCATCCCTTTCAGGGAGTACAGCCATGACCGACTATAAAACCGCCATCGTCACCGGCGCCGGCACGGGCATCGGCAAAAGCGTCGCCACGGCGCTGCTCAAGGCCGGCTGGAATACGGTCTTCTGCGGCCGGCGCAAGCCGGTGCTGGAGGATGCGATCGCCGCGGCCGGGCCGACGCAGGCCAAGGCATTGGCCTTCGCCTGCGACATCAGCAAGGCCGATCAGGTCGACGATCTGTTCGAGACGGTGGCTGCGGCTTTCGGGCGCGTCGACCTGCTCTTCAACAATGCCGGCACGAGCTACAAATCGACGTTGATCGACGACATCCCGGTCGACGTGTGGAACGACATCGTCGGGGTCAATCTCACCGGCTCGTTCCTGTGTGCTCGCGCCGCGTTCGGCGCCATGCGCAGGCAGCAGCCGATGGGCGGCCGCATCATCAACAACGGCTCGGTATCGGCCTATGCGCCACGGCCGGGCTCGGTGCCCTATACGGCGACCAAGCACGCCATCACCGGGCTGACCAAGACGCTGGCGCTGGACGGCAGGCCCTACGACATTGCTTGCGGCCAGATCGACATCGGCAACGCGCTGACCGACATGGCGCAAGCGATGACGGTCGGCGTGCCGCAAGCCAACGGCACCATTGCCGCCGAAGCGGTGATGGATGTCGAGCGCGTCGCCGATGCCGTCCTCCATATGGCCAGCCTGCCGCTCGACGCGAACGTCCTGTTCATGACCGTGATGGCGACGAAGATGCCATTTGTCGGGCGAGGCTAAATTAGTCTCAACCCGGTCTAAATCAGGGCCGGGTGACCGGAAGCGGCACGCCGGGTAAATATAGCGAAATCGGGCGGATTTCGTAGACGGCGGTCGGATTGACGCGGCGAAGGTCGCGCGCAATGTCGATGGCGGCGTCACGGTTGGCGCAGTCGACGACATAGAGCCCCAGCAATTGTTCCTTGGTCTCGGCGAAGGGGCCGTCGATAACCATTCCGGTGCCTGGCCCGCGCAAGGTGCAGGCGTCTTGTGTCGCGCCGAGCCGGGCCGCCGGCCCAAGGGTGCCTTGCTGGTAGAGCCGATCGTTGATCTGGAGAAGATCGGTCATCAGCGCCGCATCCTGCTCAGGCGTCAGTGCCGTAATCGCTTCTTCCTCGTGATAGGCAAGAATGGCATAGAACATCTGGCTTCTCCTTTCGCCGTCCTCACTTCGCCAGGAACGCCTCGATCCGCTCCAGCGCGCGCAGGATGTTCTCCTCGGAATTGGCGTAGGACAGCCTGACATAGCCTTCGCCGAGAATGCCGAAATCGGGGCCGCCGATCAGCGCCACGCCGGCATCCTCGAGCAGCGCCGAGGCGAGCTTCTTGGCCTTCCAGCCGGTCTTGGAAACATTGGGGAAGGCATAGAAGGCGCCTTTCGGCGTAATGCAGGAAACGCCGGGCAAGGCATTCAACCCCTCGACCACGACCTTCCTGCGGCGGTCGAAGGCGCGCATCATCTTGTCGACATCGTCCTGCGGGCCGTCGATGGCGGCAATGCCGGCATACTGGCTCGGCGCGTTGACGCAGGACCAGCAATTGACCGCCAGCTTGCGCACCTTGTCGTAGAGATGCGCGCCCTTGTCGCCATTCGGCCAGATCGACCAGCCCATGCGCCAGCCGGTCATCGCCCAGGTCTTCGACCAGCCGTTGAGCACGATCAGCCGGTCGCGGATTTCGGGGAAGGCGAGCAGCGAGCAGTGCGTCTCGCCGTCATAGGTCATCACGTCGTAGATCTCGTCGGAGAGGATGGCGACGTCCGGGTGCGCTTCCAGCCCCTTGACCAGCTTCTCAATCTCGGCGCGCGGCGTGACGCCGCCGGTCGGATTGGCCGGCGAGTTGAGAATCAGCAGCCTGGTCTTCGGCGTGATCAGCGCCAAGGTCTCCGCAGCCGAAAAGGCAAAGCCGTTCTCCTCGCGCATCGGCACCGGGATGGGGGCAGCACCGGTGAACTCGATCATCGAGCGGTAGATCGGAAAGCCGGGATCGGGATAGAGAATTTCGGCGCCCGGCTCGCCGAACATCAGGATGGCCGCGAACATGGTCGGCTTGCCGCCGGGCAGGATCATCACCGCTTCGGGCGAGACTTCGACGCCGGTAGTGGCCAGCGTGCGGCGGACCACCGCTTCGCGCGTCGCCAGCAGGCCGTTGGCCGGCGTATAGCCGTGATGGCCGTCGCGCAGCGCCTTGATCGCGGCCTCGACGATGTGCTGCGGCGTCTTGAAGTCGGGCTGGCCGATGCCGAGATTGACAATGTCGCGGCCCTGGTGGGCAAGTGCCGTGGCACGCGCCAGCACTGCGAACGCATTTTCCTCGCCGAGGCGGTCGAAGGCCGAAATCGTGTGGAGCATTTTTCCTGTCCGTGTGGTTCTTTCAGCGAGCGTGCGTTTTTGTGAGCGTCCGCCCGCAAAAGTCAAACGGATTGGAGTTTTCGGTGTCGGAAAATCTCAAGAATTGGCAACCGCGCCCGCGGCCCGAACGCAAGGTGCTGGAGGGGCGAACTGTCAGGCTGGAGCCGCTCAACGCCGAAAAGCACGGCGACGGCCTGTTTGAGGCCTCGTCGGTGGCCGATGTCGACGGCCGCTTTGCCTGGCTGCCAGACTACCCGCCGGAGAGCCGCGCCGCCTTCCAGCCATGGCTGGACAAGGCGGAAGCCAGCGAAGACCCGCTGTTCTTCACGGTCATCGACAAGGCCAGCGGCAAGGTCGCCGGGCGCCAGACGCTGATGCGCATCGACGCCACCTACGGCGTCATTGAGATCGGCAACATCTATTGGGGCCCGCTGATCTCGCGTAAGCCGGCCGCGACGGAAGCGCAGTTCCTGTTCATGAAGTATGTCTTCGACGAGCTTGGCTATCGCCGCTACGAATGGAAATGCAACAATCGCAACGAGCCGTCGAAGCGCGCGGCGGAACGTTTCGGCTTCAAGTTCGAGGGCATTTTCCGTCAGCATCTTGTGGTCAAGGGCGAAAACCGCGATACCGCGTGGTATTCGATCATCGACAGGGAATGGCCTGATCTGCGCAGAGCCTATGAGGCGTGGCTCGATCCGGCTAATTTCGACAGCGATGGCCAGCAGAAGCGGCGGCTCGAGGATTTCCGCGCCGAGTTCGGCGCCTGACCATGCTCCCGAAAAGTGGTATCCGGTTTTTCGGGTAAGATCATGGTCAAATAGAAAGATAGAGCCTCCATCCCGAGTCTGCCGGGATGGATCAGGCTCTAGCAGGGGCTATAGATGGCGCATACCCACGACCACGCTTCGCAGGTCCACGACCACAGCCATCGCGCAGGTCATGTGCACGGCTCGACCGACAAGAAGCGCGTGCTGATCGCTGCCTGCCTGACCGCCGGCTTCATGGTCGTCGAAGCGCTTGGCGGTCTCTTGACGGGATCGCTGGCGCTGCTGGCGGATGCCGGCCACATGCTTGCCGATTGCGTCGCGCTCGGCCTTGCCTGGTATGCCTTTCACCTTGCGAGCCGGCCGGCGACCGTGCGCCTCACCTACGGCTTCGGCCGGGTCAAGACGCTGGTCGCCTACACCAACGGCATCGCCATCTTCGCCATCGCGCTGTGGATCGTCTACGAGGCTTGGGGCCGCTTGCAAGCGCCGGCTCCGGTGCTCGGCGGGCCGATGCTGGTCGTCGCGATCGCCGGCCTGCTGGTCAATCTCGGCTCGTTCTACGTGCTGCATGGCGGCGACCGCGGCAGCCTGAACATGCGCGGCGCCATCCTGCACGTGCTCGGCGACCTGCTAGGCTCGGCCGCGGCGATCGTGGCGGCGCTGGTGATCCTGGCGACGGGCTGGACGCCCATCGATCCGATCCTGTCGGTGCTTGTCGCGCTGCTGATCCTGTCCACGGCCTGGTCGCTGATGCGCGAGGCCGCCCACGTCCTGCTCGAAGGCGTGCCGGCAAGCCTCGACCGCGACCTGATCGCCAGGGACATCGAAGGCTCGATCAAGGGCGTGCGCGAGGTGCATCACATGCATGTCTGGTCGATCGACGGTTCCAGCAACATGGCGACGTTGCATGCCTGCCTCAATGACGGCGTCGACGCGCATATGGCGGTCAGCGCGATCAAGAAGCGGCTTGCGGCGGAACATGGCATAGCCCATGCCACGGTCGAACCGGAATTCGGCCGATGTGCCGACAGCCATGAGCATGATGACGAGCACGATCATGCGCATGATACGGCACCGCACCGCGGCCATTATCACTGACTTCGGGAGTTCTGGGCATTGGCAACGATTGACATGAACTCTCGCCACCCTGGCGCCGCGTGATGGACCGCGACACCCGCAATGCGGCGATCGGCGCCGCCTGGGTTTTGCTGCTGTTCGGCATCGCAGCCTATTATCTTCCAACAGTGATGCTGGCGGTCGGCAAGGTCTCGACGGTGCTTGCCGGCGTCGTCGCGGCGATCTTCATGGTGGCAATCTTCGTCGTGTTCTGGCTGCGTAGCCGCAGCCAGCGCAAAAAGGGAAAGTGACATGCGCATTCTGATTACCGGCGCGGCAGGCATGGTCGGCCACAAGCTCATCGCCAGGTTGGCCAAGGACGGGACGCTCGGCGGCCGCAAGATCGCCGCGCTCGACCTTCACGACATCGTGCCGCCGCAGGCGCCGGTCCTCGACAGCGTCGGCATTAGCGTCCACACCGGCGACCTTGCAGCGCCGGGCGCGACGGCAAATCTGGTCGCGCCGCGCCCCGACGTGATCTTCCATCTCGCCGGCGTGGTGTCGGGCGAGGCGGAGGCCAATTTCGATCTCGGCTATCGCGTCAATCTCGACGGCACAAGGGCGCTGTTCGATGCCATCCGCTTGGCGGCCTATACACCGCGCGTCGTCTTCACCTCGTCGATCGCCGTGTTCGGCGCACCGTTTCCCGACATCATTCCGGACGAGTTCCACCCGACGCCGCTGACCTCCTACGGCACGCAGAAGCTGATCGGCGAGGCGCTGCTTGCCGACTATACGCGCCGCGGTTTCTTCGACGGCATCGGCA
Organism: Mesorhizobium sp. M0816; assembly: GCF_040320005.1. Lineage (NCBI taxonomy): Bacteria > Pseudomonadati > Pseudomonadota > Alphaproteobacteria > Hyphomicrobiales > Phyllobacteriaceae > Mesorhizobium > Mesorhizobium sp. M0816. The sequence goes on from NZ_JAMYOT010000006.1 coordinate 154,130, forward strand.
TTAGGCTGCCGACCATCTGCGTCAGGCCGGGAAAGCCGAACAAGGCGGCCTCAGGGTTCTTCTCCGGTATCATCCGCGAGCCGCTGAGCGGCCATGAAGCGATCCTGCCGGTGCCGCGCTCGGTCGTCCACACACACGCCAGCCCGCGTTCGGCGGTGAATTTCCTGATCCATGCGGCTCAGATCGACGGCAGTGCCGTCGGCCCGCGCCGCAACCTGACGATGCCGGGCGTCGCCGTCACCGTCGGCGAACAGATCGAAGCGCTGGAACGTGTCGCCGGCGCCAAGGCGGTGAAACTGATCCGCGAGGAGCCCGACGAGACGATCTGGGCGATCGTCAAGGGCTGGCCGACGCGCTTCGAGGCGCGGCGCTCGAGGGAGCTTGGCTTTGCGGCGGAGACGAGTTTTGATGAGATTATACGCGTCCATATTGAGGATGAGCTGGGCGGCAGGATTTAACGTGGCGCCGTCTTCCTTCTCCCCTTGTGGGAGAAGGTGGATTGGCGCGCAGCGCCAAGACGGTTGAGGGGTGCTGGACAGAGCGCTGTTGGCGCCAAGCTGGAACACCCCTCATCCGTCGCCTTCGGCGACACCTTCTCCCACAAGGGGAGAAGGGAGAGTCGCGCCTGGACGTCACCCGCCGGTCGTCAGGCTGGCCGAGAGCAGCAGCAGGCCGAACAGGAAGACGAAGGCGGCGCCGCCGATCTCGACGAAGGAATGGATGCGGTTGCCCATGCGGCCGTCGCCGGCGAAATACACCGCCCAGTTCTTCGCGGTCACCGCAAGCGTCGCCAGGGCCGAGACGGTGATTGCGGTGCCGAGTGCCATGGCCAGCACCGAAAGGATGCCGCCGAACCACAGCCCGTTCAGCAAGGCGAAGCTCAGCACGATCAGCGCGCCTGAACAGGGGCGGATACCGACGGCAGCCACCGCCGACCAGGCCGTGCGCCAATCGAAGCGATCACCGGAAAGCAGCGCCGGGTCGGGGGCATGCGAGTGTCCGCAGGTCTCGCAGACCTCGCCCGCCGCATGGCTGTGGTGATCGTGCGCAGCATGGGCGTGGTCGTGGGCGCCGTGATCGTGATGGTCATGCGCATGATCGTGGTGGTCATGCGCATCAAGCGCGTGGGAATGTGCCGCATGGGCATGTGAATGGGCGGCATGTGAATGGCCGGAATGTGAATGGCCGGCATGGGCAGCCGAGAGGCTGTAGCCCGGATTTGCGCCGAACAGGCGAAGGATGGCCGGGCCGGCCTTGCGCCACAGCAGCCAGGCGCCGAACAGAGTGACGAAGACATAGCTCATGATTTCGAGGAACCATGCGGCGTCTGTCATCGAGACAGCAGTGCCGCGCAGCAAGAAATAGGCGACCAGCATCACCACGATCGCGGTCAGCGCCTGCAGCAGGGCCGAGACGAAGGACAGCATGATGCCGCGCCGGAGCGCCACTTCATTGGCCACCATGTAGGAAGAGATCACCGCCTTGCCGTGACCGGGGCCGGCGGCGTGGAAAATGCCATAGGCAAAGGACAGGCCGATGAGCAGCCACAACTTGCTGCCGTCCTGGCGCATCGCCTTCATCGCGCCGGCAAGCGCATGATAGAATTCCTGCTGGCGCAGATTGATCCACATCAGGATGTGGGCGAACGGGCCGGTGGCGGTTGGAGCCATGCCGTCATTGGTGCCGATGCCGAGTGAACTCTGGGCGTGGGCGGTGCCGAGAAAGTGCGTCATCACAAAGGCGACGGCCAGAAGACCGAATGCCAAACGCAGGGACGGTTTGGTCACTGGATCTATCCTTCCGGCTGACAGGTCAGTTCAAGCTTGGTGGCAAAGATCTTGCTCATGTCGGTGCCTGTCGGATCGTTGAAGAAGGCCTCGGTCAGGGTCTTCTGGTTCTGGGCGATCGCCTCGTCCGGGTTCGGGCGGACAACCTTGCTGGTGCAGGTCGGCGGCAACCCATCGACCTGCAGATTGGCATCCTCGGTGAAATCGATCGCGGTGTAGAAGGTCGGGTCGTAGACGCCGATATCTATCTTGCCGCTCAGTTTGATCGGCACCTTCGGTTCAGATTCAAACAGGATGATCAACTGGTCATTGTCGAAATTGGCCATCAAATGAGGCGGCGGGGTCATTGCCACGTCCTTGCCGTCGACGGTGACGAGCTGGAAATAGTTGAACTCGGCAAGCGAGGCATGGACGGTGTCGGCGACATCCTTCAGCTCTTTGTCGTCGAGTTTCAGGTCGGAATTCTTGTCGAACTCCATCATCACCGTGCTCGAAAACAAATCATCGAAGCGCCAGACATGGCGCAATGCCTTCACAGTTTGGTGATCCGGGCCGAGGACCACTTCGAGGCGGGCTTCAGCGAAGACGTGGGGATGCACCTCAGCCGGTCCGACGGCGGCAAACGTCGCGGTCAAGGCCGAAGCCAGCATCATTGCTTGCCGTTTCAGGTGCATTCTCGGTCGCGATTCAATCGGCTTCGGTGAATTGCCGACAGTTACCAGAAAGCGGGCGAAAATGGGACCGCAACGCGGCTGAAAGCTCATGCGTTGTCCAGCGTCTTGAACCACTGCACCAGGAAGTCGACGAAAACGCGAACTTTTGCAGGCAGATAGCGCCGGTGCGGATAGACAGCAAAAATGCCGCCGCCGGGCAGAATGCGGTCATCCAGCGCAGTCACCAGCTTGCCGCTTTCGATGTCGGGCGCGGCGATAAAATCCGGCAGGATGGAAAACCCCAGTCCAGCCACGGCGGCCGCCCTCGCCGCCATCGGGCTGTTGACCTCGATCGGGCCGGAGACCGAAACACTCACCGTATCGGCACCGTCGCCCTTGAACGGCCAGTTGGTGAGCCAGCGGCCATTGGTGTCGATGATGCAAGGCACGCGGGCAAGGTCTTGCGCCCTGACCGGCATGCCGTGCTTGGCGATCAGTTCGGGAGACGCGCAAAGCCGTACCGAAAACGGCGCCAGGCGCCTGGCGATCAGTGAGGAATTTTCCAGCCGCGAAATGCGCACTGCCAGATCGAAACCCTCTTCGACCAGATCGACGAAGCGGTCGTCGAGATGAATGTCGAGCACGATGTCGGGATGCTGCTTGGCGAAGTCGATCAGCGATTGGCCGATCGGCGCGTCGGCAAAGGTGCGCGGCGCCGACAGCTTGATCCTGCCGCGCACGTCGCCGGAGGATTCGCGCACCGCATCGGCAAGGCTGTCGACCTCGCGCACGATCTCCGAGGCGCGCCGGTAATAGGTGTGGCCGGCTTCGGTCATCGAGAACTGCCTGGTGGTGCGGTTGAGCAGTAGCGCGCCGAGCTCGTCCTCCAGCTCGCGCACATATTTCGACAGCAGCGCCTTCGAGCGGCCGATCTTGCGTGCCGCCGCCGAAAAGCCTTCGGCCTCGACGACATCGATGAAGGCGCGCATGCGGGTCAGCGTATCCATGTCATGCGCCTCCTTGGTGGGCTGAAAGGATGCGGGCGGCGAGCGTAATCAACTGCCGGTCGCTGTTCTTCGGGCCGAGCAGCGAAAGACCGAACGGCGCCCCGCCGGTCTTGCCGAGCGGCAGCGTGATCTGCGGAAATCCAGACAGGCCGGAAAGACACAGCAATCTCAGCGCGCGCTCGCGATAGATCTGCAAATCATCAAATAATTCGGCCTTGAGCGGCGCGGCACCCGGAGCGGTCGGAAGCACAAGAACGCCGTCCTCGCCAAGCAGGTCGGTAAGCTCGAGGCGAAACGAAACGCGACGTTCCGTTTCGTGCTGCGCGGTTGCCGGGCCGACGGTCGCGCCATGCTCGAAGCGCTCCTTGACGCCGGGTCCCAGCATGCGGTCGCCGCCAGCGATCCAGGCGCCGTGGCTTTGCCAGGCTTCATAGCCTTGCAGCTTGCGGAAGCACCAATAAAGATCGTCGGTGGAATGCGACAGCGGGCCAACGCTGCGCGGCGCGCCCAGCACCGAAGCGACACTGCGGACCATGGCGCGATATTCCTCGGCCTCCAGCGGGCCGAGCACGAGGCTGTCCAGCGCGTCGAGGGCAAGAGGGCGTACCAGTTCGTGGCGGTGCGGATCGTCGCCGAGCAGCACCGTGCCGACCTTTTCGTAGGTGACGATATCCCTGGCAAACCAGCCGAACGTGTCCAGCGAAGGCGCCAGCGGCATCGCGCCGTCGAGCGAAATGCGGCCATGCGTGGTCCTGAGGCCGATCAGGCCGCAGAAGCTTGCCGGCGCACGGATCGAGCCGCCGGTGTCGGAGCCGGTGGCGATATCGGCCAGCCCGCCGGCGACTGCAGAAGCAGAACCCGAGGACGAGCCGCCGGTGACGCGGTCGGGTGCCGCCGGATTGATCGGCGATGGGAAATGCGCGTTCAGCCCCAGCAGGGAAAAGGCGAGTTCGTCGGTCTGCGTCTTGCCGACGAAGCGGGCGCCCGAATCAAGCAGCGTCTGGACGGCCGGCGCGGTGGCCGTGGCCGGCGAGGCTTCGCGGTATTTCTGCGGATTGCCGCAACCGGTGCGGTACCCGGCGACGTCGAAGATATCCTTGACGGCCAACCGCAAGCCGGCAAGCGGGCCGGATTGCGCATTGGTAACAGGGACTTGATCAAGATCGAGAAAAGCGTTCAGCGGGCCGCGAGTGCCTGTCATGCGTTCGATATCCGGGTGTGCTTGCCGCAGCATTGTTCTTCTGGTCCCGCAGCATTGTTCGATGCCACAAATTTTACAACCTGCGATACGATTTTTATTGATTGTGAAATCTTTCGATCTTATATCGCGCTTGCCCAAAGTCGCACGTGCCTGTGGGTGTCCGCCGATCCTCGAATGGTGAGGGCAATCGGTAAGGTAACTGGAGCCAACCCCTCCAGTCGGTTTAGCGGCCAACCGCCAACCGAGGACACCTTGAAGCAACGACGGTGCGGGCCTTTCTGGTGTTCTGCCGGTCGTCCAAAGACCGGGGTTACTGAAGAGGCACACCTTCATTGCCGGCAGTGCGGACGGGTCTCCCATCCAAGCCAAGGCAGACAAAGCGAACCGAGGCCGGGCAAGGCCAAGGTTCACCGCCGCGAGACGGCGCTTCATGGTTCCGGGGTCTCCACCGGCTGGTTCCATGGATTTCCGTCCCGCCTTTGTCCACCGCGTGTTCGCGAGGCCGAGAGCCCGCGTCCGCAAGCCTTTGTGCGCGCCGAAAGGCGCTGATGGAGAGACCCGATGGCTACTCAGCGCATCCTTGACTTTCTCGCCACCCGACGTCCGAACGGCCCGTGCCTCGTCGTCGACCTCGATGTCGTGCGCGACAATTTCCGCGCCTTCGAGAAGGCGCTTCCCGATTCCAAGATCTACTATGCGGTGAAAGCAAATCCGGCGCCGGAAATCCTGCGCCTGCTTGCTGCGATGGGCTCGTCCTTCGACACCGCTTCCGTTGCCGAAGTCGAGATGGCGATGGACGCCGGTGCGCCGGCGGACCGCATCTCCTTCGGCAACACCATCAAGAAGGAGCGCGACATCCAGCGCGCCTACCAGCTCGGCATCAAGCTGTTTGCGGTGGACTGCGTCGAGGAGGTCGAGAAGATCGCGCGCGTCGCTCCCGGCGCCCGCGTGTTCTGCCGCGTCCTGACCGACGGCGAGGGTGCCGAATGGCCGCTGTCGCGCAAGTTCGGCTGTGTGCCGGCGATGGCGGTCGACGTGCTGCGCCATGCCAGGGCGCTCGGCCTCGACGCCCATGGCGTGTCATTCCATGTCGGCTCGCAGCAGACCGACCTGACCGCCTGGGACCGCGCGCTGGCCGACGCCAAGAAGGTGTTCGCGACGCTCGCCGACGAAGGCATCGTGCTGAAGATGGTCAATATGGGCGGCGGTTTCCCGACCCGCTATCTCAGGGATGTGCCGGTGGCGCAGGCCTATGGCCAGGCGATCTTCTCGGCGCTCAGGAAGCATTTCGGCAACGCCATCCCCGAGACGATCATCGAGCCGGGCCGCGGCATGGTCGGCAATGCCGGGGTGATCAAGTCGGAGGTCGTGCTGATCTCGAAGAAGGCCGACAACGACAATGTGCGATGGGTGTTCCTCGACATCGGCAAGTTCGGCGGTCTCGCCGAGACGATGGACGAGGCGATCCGCTACCCGATCGTCACCGCACATGACGGCAGCGAGACCGCGCCTTGCGTGCTCGCCGGCCCGACCTGCGATTCGGCCGACGTGATGTACGAAAAGACGCCGTACCCGCTGCCCTTGTCGCTGACCATCGGCGACGAGGTGCTGATCGAGGGCACCGGCGCCTACACGACGACCTATGCATCGGTCGCCTTCAACGGCTTCGAGCCTCTCCGATCCTACGTGATCTGAGGGCTCGCAAGAGTTGCTCAGATCATCCCCGGTGGGCGCCTGTCGCCCGCCCGGGCTCGCCTGTGGAACAATCCGCTTGTGAAGGATCGCGGAAATGAACATTGCAGATCTCATCGTTGAAGGCGTGGGAATCTCCCCCCTCGAGGGGGAGATGGCCGCGAAGCGGCCAGAGGGGGTCGGTTCGACTGGACTCGGCCTCCTGCCGCAGATGGAGGCCGGCGCTTCACGCGCGACAACCCCCTCTGTCGCCTTCGGCGACATCTCCCCCTCGAGGGGGGAGATTGCGGTCGTCGCCGAAACCGCCGCCGACGTCCCGGCGCGCGAGGCTTTGCTCGATCGCGCGGTGGGGCCGAAGCGCCGGAAGAAGTCGTCGGAAAAGCTGCGGCGCGGCCGCCGGCCTGCGGAGGGCCTGGCCTTTGTCGCGCGCGATGCGTCGGGCACTGTTGCCGGCACGGTGCGGCTGTGGGACGTGGTCCTGGGCGAGGGCGGCACGGCAGCGCTGCTGCTCGGCCCGCTTGCGGTCGACCCGGCGCTGAAAAATGCCGGCATCGGCTCGGCGCTGATGCGCCATGCGGTCACTGAGGCCGAGCGGCTTGGCCATGCGGCGATCCTGCTGGTCGGCGACGCGCCCTATTACGAGCGCTTCGGGTTTTCGGCCGCAAAGACCGGCTCGCTGGCCATGCCGGGGCCTTACGAGCGGCACCGCCTGCTGGCGCGGGAACTGGTTGTCGGCGCGCTCGACGGCGCGCAAGGCACGCTGAAGGCGGCCGGGCGCAAGCTGAAGGCGCAGCGGCTGCCGCTCGCTGCCTGATGGTTCGAAGCAAGCCGCCCGCCATCGTGCGGCGGCTTGTTTCACCTCAAGCGATCAGCCGATCAACTGGCTGAGCGCCATGGCGACGCTCATGTCGCCTTCGACCTTTATCTTGCCGGACATGAAGGCCATGGTCGGGTTGAGGTCGCCTGATATCAGCGAGTCCAGATCGTCGAGCGACAGCTTTATGGTGCAATCGGCCGGCGCATCGGTGGTCGAGACATCGGCGCCGTCGATGACGATGACGCCGTCGCTGCCGGTGTCGAATTTCACCGAGCGATCGAACCCGGCACTCGCCACGCGCGACCTGATCTTGTCGGCAATCTCCTGAACGCTCATGGCGGTTCTCCTCGTCTCGTTGCGTTTGTCGCGCCTTGGCGCGTCCACCTGGCCGAAGTCGCATGGCTGGTTTTACAGCCACGGTCGCTGGCGCATATAGCTTTGGGTTGACGTTTACGTCAACGCGGTTCCCCGAGCTGAGGATGGGCTTTATCGCCGCAGCATCACGCGGGCATGACACCTCGGCGGCCTGCATGTTGCCATGCGATGTTGCCGAGGGTATCAGGCACCCACGAATATCGGCGAGCCGCCCCGGTGCTTTCCAGAAACGAACCGCCCAGAAACGAACCGCAAGTCTATGCCCGCCGGTTGCGCGCGGTGCTGATCAGATCGATCCCGCTGCTCGAGGCGCGCGGTATTGCCGTCGTCATTCTGGCTGCCCTGGTCGGGGTGATGGCGGGTGCGCTGGTCACCGGCATGAGCGGACTGGTGCAGGTCCTGCATGGGCTTATGTTCGGCGTTCAGCCCGGCGGTCGGCTTTCGGCGATGTTTTCGCTGCAAAGTCCGGAGCAGGCGCTGATACCGGCGATCGGCGGCATCCTGCTCGGGCTGACGGTGATCTGGCTGAGAAAGCGGAAGTTCCGCACGCCGGTCGATCCGATCGAAGCCAACGCGCTTTATGGCGGCCGCATGTCGCTGACCGACACCTTCATCATCGCCGGGCAGACGATGATCTCGAGCGGCTTCGGCGCTTCGGTCGGGCTCGAGGCCGGCTATACGCAGGTGGGTTCGGGCCTGGCGTCGCGGCTGGCGCGCTTGTTCAGGCTGCGCCGCAACGATGTCCGCATCCTGGTCGGCTGCGGTGCCGCCGGCGCGATCGCCGCCGCCTTCGACGCGCCGCTGACCGGCGCCTTCTACGGTTTCGAGCTGGTCATCGGCATCTACTCGGTCGCCAATGTCGCGCCGGTAATGGCCGCCGCGATCTCGGCCTCGCTGACCGCAGAGGTGTTCGGCGGCGTGCCGTTTCCGCTGGAGCTCGCCGGTCTGCCGCAGCTCACCGTCAGCCAGTATTTGCCGTTCATGCTGCTCGGGCTTCTGGGCGGCGGTGCTTCCATCGCCATCATGCATCTGGTGAGCCTGATCGAGCGCCTCTTTGCCCGGCTGTCGATCGACGCCTCGCTGCGCCCCGCCATCGGCGGCGTGATGGTCGGGCTGCTGGGGCTGGTCACGCCGCAAGTCCTGTCCAGCGGCCATGGCGCGCTGCACCGCGAATTCGCGATGAATTACGGGCTGGCCGTGGTGGCCAGCGTCTTCGTGCTGAAGCTGGCGGCCTCGGCGATCTCGCTCGGCTCCGGCTTCCGCGGCGGCTTGTTCTTTGCCTCGCTGTTTCTCGGCGCGCTGCTCGGCAAGATGTTTGCCGGCGCGATGGCATTCGTCTCGCCGGCGACCGGCATCGACCCTGCCGTCGCCGCCGTCGTCGGCATGACCTCGCTCGCCGTCGGCGTCGTCGGCGGCCCGTTGACGATGACCTTCCTGGCGCTGGAATCGACCCGCGACCTGACGCTGACCGGCGTGGTGCTGGCTGCCTCGCTCATGGCGGCGATCCTGGTGCGCGAAACGTTCGGCTATTCCTTCTCGACATGGCGCTTTCACCTGCGCGGCGAAACGATCCGCAGCGCGCATGATGTCGGCTGGATGCGGAGCCTGACTGTCGGCTCGATGATGCGAAAGGATGTCCGCACCATCGACGCCTCGACGACGCTTGCGGAATTCCGCAAGCAGGTGCCGCTCGGTGCCTCGCAGCGCGTCATCGCGGTTGACGCCGACCTGCATTATGTCGGCGTGCTGATCGTCGCCGAATTGCACAGCCATTTGTCGGATGACGAGATGCCGGTGCTGTCCTTCGCCAAATTCAGGGATGCGGTGCTGGTGCCGAGCATGAACGTGCAATCGGCGGCCGAGACCTTCCAGCGCGCCGGCGCCGAGGAATTGGCGGTGGTCGAGGATTTCACCGATCGCAAGGTGGTCGGTCTGCTGACCGAAGGCCACCTGATGCGGCGCTATGCCGAAGAACTCGACAAGGCGCGGCGCGATCTGTCGGGCGAGGGGTAGCCGCGTCCTGTCCCGATTGCGATGCGACACACATGTCGGCTGCTGCGTAAGGAGGGCTCACGTCAACGGCCCGCTAATCGCCGGCTCCGAAATCCGATTGCGCGGACTGTCTTCTTCCTTGTGGAAGAGTGTCTTGAAGAAAAGAGCGTCGGGAACCGCCTTGATTAGTTTTGCGATCACGGCGGTCGCGAGCACGGCAAACGCCAGGCGACCGAGAAGCACGCTCGTAACATCAGCGCCAAGTGTGACAACGACCAACGTATCCTCAATGAGGCTGTGGGCAAAACCCATGAACACGCAGGCGAGGAATATCTGACGCGGCTCCGCGCTAGGCGTGCGCGCCTCGCGGATCAGCAGTCCTGCGCCATAGGAAATCCCGAGAAACAGGCCGACAGCGGCGAAAGGTACCGTCTGCTTTTCGATGCCGGCGAGCCGAAAGAGCGGGGCAAGCCCTCTGTTCATCCACTCCAAAATGCCCGACATCTTGAGAAGCTCGATCACCCAGCTCAGCGCAAGCAGAACAACGAGCATGATGCCCAGGGTTTTGAGCGTACCCAGGAGAAAGCCGCCCCAGTCGGTGCTTTCATTCGTCGGCATCCACGCCGGCTTCACCGGTCCTGACAGCCATCCGGTCGCGGCGAATATCTGATGCAGAAGGACAGCAGAGACCAAACCCCCGCCAATACGAAGCGCCGCGGTGACCAGGAAGCTCGGCCCGGCCCTCTGAATGATCCGTTGCTCGATCGGAATGGCATGTGCAAACAGCAAGAGAGCCGAAAGAACCGTCATGTCGGCAGTGCTGAGCGCCGAAACCGGAACCAAGGTGAATACGATCACAAGCGCGCCCCAGATCCCGACCAGCAATCCCGTCAGCCAGGCAAAGGCGAGTTCAGGTGGCAACCCCACCTGCAACATGAGCGGGGAGAAGAACGGAGAAATCGCCTGGATGACGCCAAGGTCCTGCAGCAGCCGCGTGGCAATCGCAACCGGAACGATCATGCGAACCAGTTCCCAATAGATTTCAAGCGTCTCCAATGTCTTGCGATAGAAGGCGGCGCAAATTGCCATCATGCTGCTCCATCATTCCTGGAGCCGTCTGAGTAGCGTGAGACGCTTCGCATTTGCGGTCAAAGTTTGCGATTCCGTGCAATAAAATTGCAACGCACCGACGATGAGCGCGACCGACATGGACAAGATCGACAGAAGGCTTCTCAACCTGCTCCAGGATGATGCCTCACGAACTAACGCCAAACTGGCGGGGTTAGTCGGGCTTTCCCCTTCGAGCTGCCTGCGCCGCATACGACGACTGAAGAAAAGCGGTGTCATCAGCCGCGTTGTCGCGCTTCTCGCACCGGCAAAGGCTGGCCGGGGCTTGAAGGCGATCGTCGCCGTCGAACTGGAGCGTCATGGTGAGCAGTATATGAGGGACTTTCTCGAGTTGGCCGCTCAGGAACCGGCCGTCACTCAGGCCTACAGTGTAAGCGGCGAAACCGACGCCGTCCTCATGCTCCGCCTGACGGATATGGAAGAGTTCGATGCGCTGTGCGAGCGACTGTTCCGAGACCGAAGTAACGTCGCGCGATACCACACGATGTTCGTGATCCGAACGGCCAAAGAAGTGACCGCAATTCCACTGTAGTGTTCGGGTTGCGATAGACCTGCCAGGCCGTGAATTCAGCGGCCCGGCGGAGAAACTCTACGAACATTTCTATATGCCGAAAGGGGGGTAGTGAAGGCAGCTTGGAGGCAACGCCTCGCGCACGCGAGGACAATCGCCAGCGCCGAATGTCGGAATTGGGGGCCAGCTCGACGCATTTCATGGCGCCTCCCTCACGCCCAGGCATGAAGCTGTCCTTGTTGACTCGAGGAGTATTTGCATGCGTGGTCATTGCTTATGTGGCGCTATTGCTTTTGAAGTCGATGGCCCGGCACAGGCCTGCGTGGTCTGTCATTGTGAAAGTTGTCGGCGGCAATGTTCTGCGCCGATGACCACTTATATTGGCGTCTTGAACGGCCAATGGCGATGGCTGGGCAACCTACCGAAGGTATTCAACTCTTCTCCCGGTGTGGAAAGAACATTTTGCGATCACTGTGGCACGCCGTTGTCCTTCCGCTCAAAAAACATGTCTGATGTCATGCATTTTTTTGCGGCAGCGATGGAGGAGCCAGAAAAATTTGCACCTACGCTGCATGTCGCTTTTGAGGAGAAGCTCCCTTGGTTGAAACTCGCCGACAACCTGCCGACTCGTTTTGGGCCTGACTATACGAAAGACTAGGATCTGCTCGCATCGAGACAAACGGTGGAAGCTGCGGACAGCATCCGGAAGCGAGATGATGCCTCCGTCCGTTCAAACGGCGGTCGAACATTATCGATCGCGGCTGCTCTCGACCTGCTTGAGCGGCAGCAGGTAGGCGATGATCTGCTGATCGCCGAGAGCTGGATCAAAGCCAATAATGTCGGAGGCGAAAAGGTCGTGGGCGGGGCGTCTCTCGAAGCCAAGGCTTTCATACAGCTTGTATGCAGACGTCATGGACGAGGCAGTGTGAAGCGCAAGGCCGCCTGAGCCCTGCAGACGCGCTTGCATGACGCACCATTCGCAAAGCGCGCGGCCATATCCGCGGCCCTGTGCCGAGGGAACAACCGCGAGAGTCCTGAGGCCTGCCAGCCCGGGCGGCCAGCCCATGCCGTCAAAGGCGGCATCGGCGTAGTAGGTGACCGTCCCGACGAGGCGTCCCTCGGCTTCGAGCACCGCGACGCTAGCTTTCGCCCATCGCCCCGCGACATCCCGCGCATCCTTGACGTAGGGCTCGAAGATGTGCGGTGCCAGAACGGGCCGTAACGATGCGAAAGCCTCCGAGACGAGCAACCCAATTCCATCCAGTTCCTGACGGCTTGCCAGGCGGACGCGTGGCTTGGATGCGATCTGCATGCATGTCCTCACTGCTCCAGTAATTCGACCGTATGTAGGGCTCCCTCCGGCTGGCTGGACTTCGCCCGGCTTCGGCCGTCGGCCGTATCCCGCAGCGCGATTCACCCGGAGAGGTTCGCCTGCCACAATAATGACCGGCAGCAAGATTCCAATGGACCTGAGCCGTCGAGCCGCGACGACGAGTTAATCGGCGGAGCACCTCAAACTTTCGGCAACAGTTTGCTCATGCTTATGCGCTCCTCGACCTCGTATCCGCACTGTCGGTAGAACCCAAGAACCGTCGAATTGGAAGCGACAATTTGGAGGTTGATCTTTATGCAACCAAGGCCGGCGAGCCGCCTTTCGGCCTCATGGATGAGGGCCTCGCCGATCCCTTTTTGGCGATGGGACTGCAAGGTAGCGATGCGCGATATCCACCCTCGATGGCCGTCATACCCGGCCATGATCGATCCGACGACCTGATCGGCCTCTATCGCCACCAAAAGCAGGTTCGGCTGATGCCTCAGCTTCTCGCGAAGCGGGAGCGATCGTAGTTGCGCGACATCTCGAGCCCAGACTATCCGGCTCTATAGTGGAGCGTTACGGCGACCCAGCAGCAGAGCGATGCCCAACGCCGGAAGCGTCGCCGTCGCGACGGCGAAGAAGACGAATTGCAGCCCGGCCGACCCAGCGACCAAGCCGAGCGCCGGACTGCCGAAGCCGAGCGCCATGTCGAGGAAGACGGTGTAGAGTCCCATGGCCAGGCCGCGGCTGCGTGGTGGAAGATGGCTTACGGCCTCGGCACCGAAACCGGGATAGACCAGCGAGTAGCCGAGGCCAGTCAGGCCCGCTCCGATGGCGGCGAGAACAGGCCCGGGCGCAAGCCAGATCAGCATCAGCCCTGCCGCCTCGACCGCCACGAAGATCACGGCGACGCGCGCGCCCCCTAACCTGTCAGGCAGGTGGCCGAAGCACAGCCTTGCCGCGATCAGCGACGCGGCATAAGTGGTGAAGGGAAGCCAGACCGGCTGCCAGCCGCGTTCGGCAAAGAGCAGCGCGCCAAAGGACAGGATTGCGCCATAGCCAAGGCTGCTGAAAGCAGCTCCGACGCCGGGAAGCCAGACCGCTTGCGCCACGCTCGTCCATGACTGTCGCGCGGCGCTCGCGGCGAGGCTGGTGCCACGCATAGGCAGGATGGCAAGCAGCGTCGCAAGTGGCAGGCCGACCGTCGCGAGTGCGATCGCGGCGAAGCCGCTCGTCGTGTAAAGCGCAGATCCGATCGGCGCGCCTAGCGCGAGTGCTGCGAACATCGCCGTGCCCACCCAAGCTATGACCTTTCCGGAGTTCTGTCCGCCCGCAAGGGAGAGGCCCCAGGCGACGCCGCCTGTGATGATGAAGCTCTCAGACGCGCCCAGTACCGCCCGGCCGGCGAAGAGCGCCGATGCGGACGCTACCGGCCGGTCGAGCAATGCCAGCGAGCCGAGGTAAATGAACCCCGCCAGGGCAGCGGCAATGAGGCCGACGACGACGGCCCGCTTGCCGCCGCGCCCATCGGCATAATTTCCGGCTCCAATGCGCGACAGCATCGAGGCAACGAACTGGCTGCCCGTCACCAGCCCGACTGCGAAGGGGCCGAAGCCGAGCTGCTGGTGAAGATGCAGCGGCAGGACGGGTAGCGCCAAGCCGATCAGGAGGAAGCCGGCGAAGACAGCCGCCATGATTGGCACCAGTTCCGCCATCGCGCCATTTCGGTCGGAAGTCCGCGCCATTGTGGCCACCGATAACACGTTGACAGCCGGGCTGTTCCGATCAGTAACGTTCGTAGGTCACGCGCCAGCCTTCGGCCGGATTGTCCGGCGTCAGGACCAGTTTGTTGTCCGAGACTTCGAATTTGCGTTTCATGCTCTTCCCGACAAGGTTGCGGACCAGGGAGGACTCGATCGTGATGACGAAGGTCTTGTCCTGGTCGTTGATGGCGACCGGCCCGTAATAGGCTTCGTAGCCATTCGCCGTGTAAGGCGTGTCCGGCGCCTTAGCGTCGGGGTTCTGGGCCTGCACCGAGAGGGTGCCGGCCTCGGTGAAGATGACCTGGCCGGAATATGGCACGGGCTTGAGGTTTCCCTCGGCACCGGCCTCGAGCGACCTCATGCGCCATGCGCCGATGATCGGGGACTCTTGGGAGAAAGCCGGCGTGGCGACCGAAAGCGCAAGCGCAAGGGCAGCGATCTTCAATCTCATTGTCATATGTCGTTGTTCTTTTTCTGGTTTGTGGGTGCGGACAGGCCGTCCGCCCAATCTTCGCTTACACCGAAAGCATGACCTTGATGGCGCGCCGCTCGTCCATGGCGCGGTAGCCTTCAGCGACCTCGGCCAACGGCAGCTTGAGGTCGAAGACCTTGCCGGGCTTGATCCTGCCCTTGAGCACACGGTCCATGAGGTCGGGCAGGAAGCGGCGCACCGGCGCGGGGCCGCCCAGCATGCGCTTCTGGCCGAAGAAGAGATTCTGGCCATCGAAGCTCACGCCATGCGGCACGCCGACATAGCCGATGGTGCCGCCGGGGCGAGAGCAGGCCAGCGCCTGGTCGAAGGATTCCGCCGTGCCAACGCATTCCAGCACCGAGTCCGCGCCGACGTCCTTAGTGAGCCCTTTGATCCGGGCCACACCTTCCTCGCCGCGCTCAGCGACGATGTCGGTCGCGCCGAATTCGCGGGCGAGTTTTTGGCGGCTGGCGTGCCGGCTCATGGCGATGATGCGCTCGGCGCCCATCTCCTTGGCCGCAAGCACGCCCATCAGGCCGACCGCACCGTCGCCGACCACCACCACCGTCGATCCTTCTCGGACCTCGGCTGCGTCGGCCGCATACCAGCCGGTGCCGAGCACATCGGACACAGCCAGCAGGTCAGGGATGAGTTCGGCCGGCGGCACCTCGGCGGTGGCGACCAGTGTGCCATCCGCCAACGGCACGCGGGCGTAAGGCGCCTGCGCGCCCGACATGAACTCGCGCTGCACACAGGACGACTGGAAGCCGAAGCGGCAATGCGGGCAGGTATTGTCGGAGAGGCAGAACGAGCCGACGACGAACTGGCCGGGACGGACCGTGCGCACCTCTGCGCCGACCTCGACGACGATGCCGCAATATTCGTGGCCCATATGCATCGGGCCGTTGACCGGCTGCAGCCCGCGATAGGGCCACAGGTCCGAGCCGCAGATGCAGCTCGCCGAGAGCTTGATGATAGCATCCGTCGGGCGAAGGATCCTTGGGTCTTCGACTTCCTCGCAGCGGATGTCGCCGGGCTTATGAAGAACGGTTGCGAGCATTTTGCTTTACTTTCGTTCAATCGATGTCAGGCGCCGTAGTCGGCGTCGCTGACGTGTTCCAGCCAGTCCACCACCTTGCCGTCTTTGACCTCCTGGAGGGCAATGTGGATCATGGCCGTCTCGGGTGAGGCACCGTGCCAATGCTTCTCGCCGGGTGCGAACCAGACAACGTCACCGAGACGGATCTCCTCGACCGGCCCGCCCTCACTCTGAACGAGGCCGAGGCCGGAGACGACGATCAACGTCTGTCCAAGCGGATGCGTGTGCCAGGCGGTGCGGGCGCCCGGCTCGAACGTCACCTGCGCGCCCTGCACGCGCGCGGCGTCGAACGGGTTGAACAGCGGATCGATCCGGACCGTGCCGGTGAACCAGTCGGAAGGCCCGTTGCCAGACGGCCTGGTGCCTGCGCGAAGAATATCCATGGTGATCTCCTGTCAGATGCGTTCGATGCGAAGCGGGAACTTGCCGCTTACGTGTAGGGCCTCTTCGCCCGCGTCGAAGCGGCCGAGCCTGATCAGCCCGGGATGGCGGTAGTCGGCGTAGAACATGGCCAGATTGCCCCAGGGCATGAAGTAGCAAAGGTCGTATGGCCGCTCGTTGCCGAACGGGCCGCTGCCCTCCTCCGTCAGCTTGCGCGGCAGATAGGCAATCTTCTCGTTATGCGCGTAGTCGTCGATGGTGAGATCGAGCGGCAGCATGGTGAAGAAGTCGCGCGCCGACGGATTGTCGTAGAGCGTGGCGGTCATGGTCCGGCCATTGAAAATCATCTTGATCTTCATGTCGGTGGGCTCCTGGCTGCCTGGGTCGCTGCCCTGCTGGCTGCGGGCGGCCCGCGGCAGGACCGTTGCCGCGAGCGCGCCGCCGAGCAACGCGCGGCGGCTGAGGTCCGGACGGTCGATCGTCATGGCTGCCGTCATGGCTGCGACCTCCGGGCCAAATGCGATGCTGCAAAGGCGGCGAGCGCCGATCCACAGAGCAGCACCGCGCCGAAAGTGAATGCACCCCACCAGCCGACCGTATCGAAGAGCGTGCCGCCGATGGCGGCGCCGCCGGTGATGGCGAGCTGGATGACGGCTACCTGCAACCCGCCGCCGGCCTCCGCGTCGTCCGGCAACGTGCGGCAGAGCCACGTGCCCCAGCCAACGGGCGCGGCCGTGCCGAAGAAGCCCCAGGCAACGAGCAGCAGCGCTGTGGGAACCGGCAAGGCACCGAGGGCGATGAGCGCAGCTGCCAGCGCGGCCATGACCAGCGGGATGACGATGAGGATGCTGAACAGGCGCGTGCGCAAAATCCGGCCTATGCAGAGGGTGCCGAGCACCCCCGCCAGCCCCATCGCCAGCATGATCGCCGAGAGAGCAGCGATGTCGAGCCTAGTGACGCTCTCGAGGAAGGGCCGCAGATAGGTGAAGAGCGCGAACTGGCCCATGAACAGCATCATGATCGACGCCATGCCGGTGGCGACAGGAAGACGGCCGAGGAGCGCCAGCGGATTGCCTGGACGCTTCCTCCGGCGCGGGGGCAGCGCCGGCAGGCTTGTCCACTGCCAGACCAGCGCCAGGAGCCCAAGCGGCACGACGAGGAAGAAAGCGCCGCGCCAGCCGACATAGGCGCCAAGAAAACTGCCCAGCGGCGCGGCGATGGTGGCCGCAATGGCATTGCCAGCGTTTAGCATGGCGAGACCCTTCGGAACCATGTCTTGCGGCACGAGGCGCATGACGATCGCGGTCGACATCGACCAGAACCCGCCGATCGCGATGCCGAGCAGCGCCCGGCCGACCATGAGGAACGCGTAGTTCGGCGCGAAGGTGACAGCGAGCCCGGACACGATGAGGAGAAGGGTGAAGCCGGTCACGACCAGTCGGCGGTCGATCCGGCGCGTGAGGCCGGTGACCAGCAGGCTGGTCACGACGGCGAAAGCGCCCGAAATCGAGATCGCCTGTCCCGTGCGGCCCTCGGTGATGCCGAGATCGGCCGCTAGCGGCGACAGCAGGCTGACCGGCATGAATTCCGACGCGATGAGCACGGAAACACACAGCGCCATCGACAGCACCGCGCCCCATGCGGCGCGGTCTTCGACAAGCCTTGTGTCGTAGGTCGTTTCCATAATTGGCATCCTTGCAAGGCGACGGGGGTGGATCAGCCGCCCATCCCCATCACCATGCTGGAAGATATTGCAGAGGAACCCATTCTATTAGACTGAGTAATTCGCATGGACTTATCTGCTTATGATATAAATGTCAGACGGGAGGTGCCCGATGCAGCGCGATGGCATGAAGGATCTGCTCTGGTTCGTGGCGGTCACCCGGGAGCGCAGCTTCACCAAGGCGGCGGCCAAGCTCGGAACCTCGCAGTCGACTCTGAGCTCGACAATCAAGGAGCTTGAAGCTCGTCTTGGCGTCCGCCTGCTGACGCGTACGACGCGGAGCGTCGCTCCGACCGAGGCCGGCGAGCGACTTTTCCAATCTCTTGTTCCCCGCTTCGAGGAAATCGAAGCCGACCTCGCAAGCCTGGTGGCCTTTCGCGACAAACCCTCCGGAACGGTCCGTATCACGCTTTCCGACCATGCGCTCCAGACGACCGTCTGGCCGAAGCTGCAGCCCTTGCTCAGCGACTATCCTGACGTGTGCGTCGAACTCTACAGCGACAACGGCATGAAGAACATTGTGGAGGAGCGCTTCGACGCAGGCGTGCGGCTTGGTGAGAGCATCGACAGGGATATGATCGCAGTGCGCATCGGGCCGGATTGGAGGCTCGTGGCCGTGGCTTCGCCGGAGTACTTTTCCCGCCATCCTGTTCCGACCGCACCGCAGGATCTGGTCGATCATGACTGCATTAATATGCGGCAGGCGACGTTCGGCGGATTATATGCCTGGGAATTCGCCAGGGATGGCCGCGACCTTCGTGTGCGGGTGGAAGGCCAACTCACCTTCAATTCGTCCATTCCCATGATCGAGGCTGCGATAAGCGGTTTCGGAATCGCCTATGTCCCGGAAAACCTCGTCAGCCACCACATCGCCAAGGGATGCCTTAGGCTCGTGCTTGACGACTGGAGTCCGCCATTTGCGGGCTATCACCTCTACTACCCGAGCAGGCGACAGCTCTCGCCTGCGATGGCGGTGATCATTGAGACGCTCCGCCATCGCATCTGACTCCCAAGACTGTGCCTATGAATCATGAAGCTGACATTGGTAAATGGTAGGTTCTGACCCAAGCCATTTGACTTCTACGCTGCGGGCGGCTGCTTTCGCCTCAAAGCAGACGTGTAGCTCGCTCGCCTCTATGTCTGTGATTGACACAGAAGCAGTCATCGAAAAGGAGCCAAACTCGCAGGCTGAACTGGCCAAGAATTCTCGTGGATAGCCGAGGTTTTTCTCGAGCCTAGGCCATGTCTTGGTCGTCAATGGGTAGGACAGGGTTGTCCAGTTATCCCCCGGCAAGACGCGGCAGCAGGAAAATCTCCGCCCCTTCCGGCAGCTCCTTCGACCACGTATCGCGATAGATCGTCCCGTCGATGGCGACGGCGATGCCGCGATCGATGTAGGGCTCGAGGCCGGGATACTGCTCAGCCAGCTTCCTGAACAGCTCCCGAATATCCTTCGCCTCGATCTCGACCTTGCTCTTGCCTCCGGCGATCGCGCCGAGCGATCCCCAGAGCGTCACTTCGACCATCAGCCCTCCCGTTCTGCCTCGAGCGCCGCCAGGATGCGCGGCGGCGACATCGGGATGTGCGTCATGCGCACGCCCGCGGCGTTCGACACCGCATTGGCGATCGCCGCCAGCGGCGGCACGATAGAGGTCTCGCCGACGCCGCGCACCCCGTAAGGATGGTTGGGATTGGGGATTTCGAGGATCTGTGTGTCTATCATCGGCAGGTCCGAGCAGACCGGGATGCGGTAATCGAGGAAGCCAGGGTTCTGCAGCCGCCCGTCCTTGCCGTAGATATACTCCTCGTTGAGCGCCCAGCCGATGCCTTGTGCGGCACCCCCCTGGTATTGCCCCTCGACATAGGTCGGATGCACCGCCTTGCCGGCGTCCTGAACGACGGTGTAGCGCAGCACCCTGGTCGAGCCTGTCTCGGGATCCACCTCGATATCGCAGATATGGGTGGCGAAGGAGACGCCGGCGCCGTCGGCGACGAGCTCACTGTGGCCTGCGATCGGTCCCCCCGTCTTCCCTGACGCGGCTGCGATCTCCTTCAGCGACAATGCTGCAAGGTTGCCGTATTTCTCGCCCTTGGCAATCGCGTGACCTTTTTCCCAGACCACGTCGTCGACGGGAATGTCCCACATCTGTGCGGCGCGTTCCCGCAACACCTTGATAGCGTTGCGAGCGGCGGAGATCGTCGCCATCGAAGACGAGAAGGTGCCGCGGCTGCCGTCCGTCATATCGTTGTAGCCGAGGCTGGAGGTATCGGCGACCACCGCCTTGATTTGCTCATAGGGGATACCGAGCTCCTCCGCCGCCACCAGAGACAGCGACGCGCGCGAACCACCCACGTCCACGGTTCCGACGGCAAGGGAGACCGAGCCGTCCATGCCGATGTTGAGGTCGGTGCAGGTCTGGCCACCGAAATTGAACCAGAAGCCGCAGGCCATTCCGCGGCCCTGGTTCTTGCCGAGCGGCGCCTTCATGTGCGGATGATTCTTCACCGCCTCCAGCGTCGGCCCGATGCCGATCGGGCCGTATACCGGTCCATAGGACGATCTGGTGCCTTCCTGCGCCGCGTTCCTGATCCGGAACTCGACGGGGTCCATGCCGATCTCCTTGGCCAGCTCGTCGACCGCACTTTCCACCGCAAACGCCGCCATCGGAGCCGACGGCGCGCGATAGGCCGCGGTCTTGGGCCGGTTGACAAGCACTTCGTAGCCGACCGTCCTGACGTTCTCGAGCTTGTAGCAGGCAAAGGCCGTCATGGCGCCGATCTCGGCCCACATGCCGGCATAGGGGCCGCAGGAATAGCGCAGCGTCGCCTCGGCCGCCGTGATCGTGCCGTCCTTGCGGGCGCCGATCCGAACATCGATCGAGGTGGCGCTGGTCGGGCCGGAGGCGCGGAACACCTCGTCGCGCGTCATCACCAGCTTGACCGGCCGCCCGGCCTTGCGTGACAGCGCCAGTGCCACCGGCTCGGCCCAGACATGGGTCTTGCCGCCGAAACCGCCGCCGATCTCCGAGGAGGTGACGCGCAGCTTCGAGGCTTCCATGCCAAGCAGCTGGGCGCAGTGTTGGCGGTAGACAAAATGGCCTTGCGTACAGACCCAGAGGTCGGCGGTGCCGTCGGAGCTGACATTGGCCACACAGGCATGCGGCTCGATATAACCCTGGTGCGTCTGCTCGGTCTTGAAGGAGCGTTCGACAACGAAGTCGGCCTGGCCGAAACCTACATGGATGTCGCCATGGCCGTACTGGGTGCGCTTGGTGACATTGGAAGGCTTGACGGGCTTTTGCTCGAGGCCCTCGGTGAAGATGGCGTCGTTGACCAGAGGTGCGGAGTGCTTCATCGCCTCGTCGACGTCGGTGACATGCGGCAGCACCTCGTAGTCGACCTCGATCAGCTTCAGTGCCTGCCTCGCCGTGCGGGCATCGACCGCAGCCACCGCGGCCACGGCATGGCCGTCATAGAGCGCTTTCTTGCGCGCCATGCAGTTGTCGAGGATGTCGTACATGGCGGCATCGCCGTCGGTGAGGTCGGGCAGGTCGGCCGCGGTGATCACGGCCTTGACGCCGGCGAGCTTCTCCGCCTTCGACGTGTCGATCTTCCTGATCGTGGCATGCGCATGAGGGCTTCTGAGAACGCGCCCGACCAGTTGCCCGGCCATGTTGAAGTCGGCGCCATAGCGTGCGCGGCCCGTCACCTTGTCGACGCCGTCGGGACGGATGGGACGCGTGCCGACAGAGGTGAAATTGCGTCCGGAGTAACGCGGATCGAAATTCATCGTCATGCTCCCTTCATCACGCTGGCGGCGTCCTGAACGGCACGCACGATCTTGTCATAGCCGGTGCAGCGGCAGAGGTTCCCGGCAAGGCCGAAGCGGATCTCCTCCTCGGTCGGATCGGGGTTCTTGGCCAAAAGGTCCTTGGCCGCCATGAGGAAGCCCGGAGTGCAGACGCCGCATTGAAGTGCGGCGTGTTCCAGGAACTTCTGCTGCAGGGGATGCAGCCTGTCGCCATGCGCCATGCCCTCAATGGTCTCGACGTGCCGACCCTCGGCCTCCGCGCCGAGCACCAGGCACGAGCACACCAGCCGATTGTCGAGGATGATGCTGCAGGCGCCGCAGTCACCGGTGCCGCAGCCTTCCTTGGCGCCCGTCAGCCCCAGGCGATCGCGCAGCACGTCAAGCAGCGTCTCGTCCGGCTGGCAAAGGAACTCGACATTGTCGCCGTTGATTGTCGTTGATACTGCCACACCAGCCATCATTTGCCTCCTGCGCGTGCATAGGCGGTCGTGGCGGCCCGCTTGGCCAGCACACCCGCGACTTTCCGTCTGAATTCGATAGTGCCGCGCTTGTCGTCGATCGGGCGGCAGGCGCCCGAGCAGACCTTGGCGAGCCTCTCCAGCGTGGCTTCATCCAGCTTGGAGCCGATGAGAACCTCGGCGGCCTCCTCGACCAGAATCACCGTCGGCGCCACGGCGCCCAACGCCAGACGGGCGGATTTGACGCGACCTTGCTCATCGAGCGTCAAGTTCACGCCGGCGCTTACCACCGCGATGTCCATCTCTGTGCGCGGAATGAAACGCAGATAGGCATCGCCCGAACGCGGCAGACGGCTGTCGAGCAGGATTGCCTCGATGATCTCGCCCTTGGCCAGCGATGTCTTGCCCGGCCCCGTCGGCACCGCTTCCACGGCAATCGTGCGCCTGGTTCCCGGGCCGACGACCACCGCCTTGGCGCCAGCGGCCACCAGCGCCGGCACGCTGTCGGCGG
The DNA here is from genome assembly GCF_040320005.1 of Mesorhizobium sp. M0816. Lineage (NCBI taxonomy): Bacteria > Pseudomonadati > Pseudomonadota > Alphaproteobacteria > Hyphomicrobiales > Phyllobacteriaceae > Mesorhizobium > Mesorhizobium sp. M0816. The sequence goes on from NZ_JAMYOT010000006.1 coordinate 176,826, forward strand.
CCGGCGAGGCGTTGCACAGATTGCCGACGATGGTGCAGCGTCCCTGCACCTGCTTCGAGCCGATCAGCTTGGCCGCTTCGACGACGCCGGGCCATGCCTTCTGCAGGGCCGTGTTCTCGCCCAGCAATGCGCAGGGGACCGCCGCGCCGATGCTGAAGCCCTCGGCTGTTTCCCTGATCTCGCCAAGCCCGTCGATCGCCTTGATGTCGACGATCAGGTCGGGTTCGATAAAGCCGCCTTTCATTCTCACCAAGAGGTCGCTGCCTCCGGCGAGGATGGCGGCCGTGCCGGCTGAACCGGCCAACAGGCCGGCGGCGTCTTCAATTGAAAGCGGACGTATGTAACGCATCGTCTCCCCTTAGTGGTCATAGTCACACCAACTGATATAACCGTCTCTCCACAATGGCCATCCTGTTCGTGCATTCGCGGATTGGGCCAGGCGCCGCAATTTCATTTGCTCGTCCAACTGGACGCACCGCCAGCCACTAATGCTCGATCGGTCCCTTCGGCATCACCAGCGCGGTGCCTGCTGTCGTCGGGCGCTCGATCATGCGACGGACGCGAGGTGGCTCGTTGCCGCTGTGCAGCGCCCTTATGCGCTCGCCGATGACCGCGTCGGCGTAGGTGGCGCGCCGATTGTGGCGGATATATTCGATCCAGGTCGGCGTGTGGTAGTGCTCGATCCATATCGACGGATTTTCGAGATCGCGCGCCAAGGCCCAGTTGCGGGCGCCGTCACGGCGGCGGATGCGGCCGCGCTCGGCCATGGTGGCGAGGAATTCCGGTACGTCCTCGTTGCGGATGACATATTCGATCATGATGGCGATGGGACCGCTGCGCGGCTTGAGATCAAGCGCCAGATGCGGCTCCTGAAAACGGTTGAGCGGATCGAGGTTGAGCACCGCCTGCTGCGGCAGCGGCAGCAGCAGGCCGATGGCGCCTCCCGCCAGCATGGCGACGCTGGCCGCCATCAGGGCGACTTCGGCGCCATGCGCGTCGGCAACGACACCCCAGACCCAGCTGCCGAGCGCGATGCCGCCGAAGGTCGCGGTCTGGTAGACCGAAAGCACGCGGCCGACCACCCAGCGCGGCGTCGACATCTGCACGGTGACGTTGAAATGCGAAAGCGCCGTCACCCAGCAGGCGCCGCCAAGCAGCAGGCCGAGCGACGTCTGCCAGGCATGATTGCTGACGGCGGCGTTGAAGGCGCAGACGGCGAAGCCGGCGAATGCCATGCGCACCATGGTTTCGCTGGACAGCAGCTGCCGCAGCCTGACGCTGGTCAGCGCGCCGCCGACGGCGCCGATGCCGAAGGCGCCGAGCATGATGCCGTAGCTCAAGGCATCACCCTTGACGACGTCACGCGCGACCAGCGGCAGCAATGCCAGGACCGCGCCGGCGCTGAAGCCGAAAGCGGAGCTCCTGACCAGCACCTTGCCGATGTTAGGCGACATGGCGACGTAGCGCAGGCCGGCGCCCATTGCGGCGCCCAGCGTCTCGCGCGGCAAGGTCGATGCCGGCAGTTCCGGCTTCCAGCGGGCCAGCACGACGATGAGGCCGACATAGCTCAGCGTGTTGACGGCAAAGGCAGCGGCGGCACCGGCAGCGGCAACGATGATGCCGCCGATCGCCGGGCCGACGCTGCGCGTCAGGTTGAAGCCCATCGAGTTGAGCGCGATCGCCGCCGGCACTTTGGTGCGAGGCACCATGTCGCCGACCGAAGCCTGCCAGGACGGGCTGTTGAGCGCGGTGCCGCTGTCGATCAGGAAGGTGAAGGCGAGCAGCGTCCACGGCGTCATCAGGTCGAGATAGGTGAAGACGGTCAGAAGAGCCGAGACGACGAGCATGAAGATCTGCGCGATCAGCATGATTTTGCGCCGGTTGAAGCTGTCGGCGATAGCGCCGGCCAGCAGCGCAAACAGCATGATCGGCAAGGTGGTCGAGGCCTGGACCAATGCCACCTGGTAGGACGAGGTGGCGATCGTCGTCATCATCCAGGCGGCGCCAACGCCCTGGATGAGGCCACCGAAATTGGAGACGAGGCTGGCGGACCACACCGCCCGGAAGATGCCGTGCCGGAACGGCGCCAGCGCCGAGACGCTTTCGCTTTCCGGTGTGTCGTCGTTCATAAATGCTTTCCCGGGCTCAAAACGCTTTTTGTTCTTCCGATGGATAGGCTCCTCAAGCCATGCATTCAAAATAGAACATCACATTGCAAAGGGCGAACGCATTCTGGAAAAAGATCATGGTCCAACAACAGGATAGCGATCGCGGAGCCGGTCAGCGCACGCCACTGCGTGCGCCGATTCAGATGCTGGCATGAAGGTAATTCGGCCCTTCAGGCTCCACAGCTCGGACTTGATCAAACTGCGGTCCGTACGTAGGAAAATTGCCAGAAGGAAATTACCGAGGGACTGAAATGAAAGCGCGAGCTCTCAAGGTGATGTCGATTGCCATTCTCATAGTGGCTATACCTCACGTATTTTTTAGACCGCTTGCGAGCATGAGCGGCCTGGCTTTAATACAAATATTTACATGTGCTATTTTGTACACATATCTTATGTTGAACATACTTGGTGACAAATTGTATGAAAAGAACGTAGTATTGTATATTATCGCTTGTCTAATAACTACATTTTACCCATATGAGAACGTATTTTTGATAGCCGGCAGCATATATGGATTTATTGTCCTATTTATTTTTCCTATATCTCTCCTTTTTATACTGAGATCCGTCCGAATCGAACTACGATGATGGTGCACTTTTTGCTGCCCAACCGACAGGCTCTGTGTTCGGATTGATCGCATGCCTCGCCTTGCCCGCATTGTCGTTCGCCGTCTGCCGCACCACGTCACGCAACGGGGTTACGGGCGCACCAAGGTGTTTTCGCGTACGAAGACTACGCACTCTGCAAGAGCCTGCTGGTGGAGCATTGCCCACTAGCCGATCTGATTCCGGAATAGTTGCGGACCATCAAGCTTTGGTGATTGCCGCGCCCCCCAAGGAACGGCTGATTTGGCTACAATCCAACTGCAGACGAATCTGACATCAACGCGATTTGACGGAAACGAATTCAATGAATTGGCGGTGAGCGATGGGCTTTACGGCCGCGAAACCGGGTCGGATCGCAACTGTGCCGTATCGGCGGCTCGCCGATTGCGATAAGCTCCCGGTGCCGAGACGGATGGGCGTCCGCCCCGGTTTGGGGTGACGCTGGTTGCTTGCCACTGCGCGGCAGAGCGCGGATTTCGCGAGACTGGTTTCGGGGGATGGGGGAAATAATGAGCGATTCATTTCAGGAAGTGACGTCCGTCTCGTGGTTCGGGCGGATCAAACGCGCGCTCGCCGGGGTCGTCTTCGGGCTGCTCCTGATCGTGCTGATGGTGATCGGCCTGTTCTGGAACGAGGGCCGGGCCGTGCAGACGGCGCGCTCGCTGGCCGAGGGATCGGGCGCGGTGGTCTCGGTCGGCGCCGACAGCGTCGATGCCGCCAATGACGGCAAGCTCGTCCATGTCACCGGGGCGGTGACGGCGAGCAGCGGCCTTGCCGATCCGGACTTCGGTATTTCGGCGCAGGGGTTGCGGCTGTCGCGCGGCGCCGAGATGTACCAGTGGAAAGAAGAGGAGAAATCCGAGACGACGAAGAAGCTGGGCGGCGGCGAGGAGACGGTGACGACCTACAGCTATTCGAAGGTGTGGGACGACAGCCAGATCAATTCGTCGGAGTTCAAGAAGCCGGACGGCCACGAGAATCCGCCGATGGAGATCCACAGCAAGCAATTCCAGATTCCGGACGGCAAGCTCGGTGCTTTCACGCTCGACCGGCCCGTGCTGGACCTGATCGGCGGCGACAAGACGTTCTCACTGTCTGCCGATCAGTCGGCCGCCATAGACGCCGCCTATACCGGCACCAAGCGGGTCAACATCGTCGACGGAAAAATCTATCTCGGTTTCAACACCACGTCGCCGGCGCTGGGCGACTACCGCATCGGCTACGAACTGGCGCCGCTCGGCGTGGTCAGCGTCGTCGCGCGCCAGACGGGGGGCGGCTTCGAGCCATACCAGACAATCGCCGGCGACCAGTTGCTGATGGTCGACACCGGCAATGTTCCGGCGGAAAAGATGTTCGCCGAAGCGGTCAGCGCGAACACGCTGATCACCTGGCTGCTGCGCGCCGCCGGCGTGCTGCTCCTGGCCATCGGCTTTGCCCTGCTGCTCGGGCCGATCGGCGTCATCCTCGACGTCATTCCTTTGCTCGGCAGCATGGCGCGGATGGGTACCGGCATCATCGCGTTCTTCCTGGCGATCCTGGTCGGGGCGACGACGATGGCCATCGCCTGGTTCTGGTACCGGCCGGTGCTGGCGGCGGGCATCCTGGCAGCGGGCGTCATCGCAGCGGCGGCGGTCTATTACCTCGGCCGCTCGCGCAGGCCGGCTCCGCCGGTTGCGGCGCCGAGCGCGGCCACATGATTTGCAGGCGCCGGCGGTTCTAGCGGTTCATCGTTTCACGGAAACGACGAACCGCCCTATTTCCTGGAATTGCTTCTAGCGGTCCTCGAAGCCGGTCAGCACGCCGACGGCGTTGATGCCGATCTCCTCGACGGCGTAGCCGCCTTCCATGACGAACAGCGTCGGCAGGCCGAGCCTGGCGATGCGGCGGCCGATCCTGGGATAGTCGGGGGTCTTCAGCTTGAACTGGCTGATCGGGTCCTTCTCGAAAGTGTCGACGCCGAGTGAAACCACGACGACGTCAGGAGCATAAGCCGAAAGCCTCGTGCAAGCGTCCTCGAGTGAGGCGTTCCACACGTCCCAGCCGGTGCCGAAGGGCATCGGGTAATTGTCGTTGAAGCCTTCGCCGTCGCCCTCGCCGCGTTCGTCGGCATGGCCGAGGAAGAAGGGATATTCGGTCATCGGATCGCCATGCAGGTTCAGCACCTGAACGTCACCGCGGCGATAGAATATCTCCTGGGTGCCGTTGCCGTGGTGATAATCGACGTCGAGGATCGAAACGCGCCCGGCGCCACGGTCGCGGAACCATTGCGCGGCGACGGCGGCGTTGTTGATGAAGCAATAGCCGCCCATGAAGGCCGCCCCTGCATGGTGCCCTGGCGGGCGGCAGAGGGCGAAGGCGGAAGGCTCACCGGCCTTGACCAGCGCGGCGGCGGTCAGCGCGACGTCATAGGACGACTTGATCGCATCCCATGTGCCTTTGACGAACGTCGCGCCACCGTCGAAGGAGTAGAAGCCGAGCAGCGCATCGATGCCTTTCGGGCGCACGTCGCCGCGCAGTCCGCGCGTCGGCCAGGTGAAGGGAATGGCCGAACCGCTGCGGCCCGACGCTTCCCAGAGCGGCCACACGGTCGGCAGGAAATCGATGTAGTCGCTGGCATGCACCTTCCTGGCGGCGGCAAGGTCGTGGCTTTCCGGCGGCAGGATCGGACCGAGTTTTTCGCTCTCCACCCGCGCCCTGATGAACTCGGCGCGCGAAGGCTTTTCAAAAGCCGGCACGATGGCGCCGGCGATCAATTCGACATTGCCGGAATGGCCGGCATGGAAAGGCGAAAAAACAGTCTTCATGAAATTGTTCCGTGGTGAGACGCGGCGACCCTAGCCGTCCTGCATGGCCCTTCACAAGGCGCTGGGCCAACCAGCTATGGCTTGCTGGCCCGGCAGCCGGTCGTCTAGCCTGCCGGCAACGCAACCGAACCGCGGGTAATCATGAGTTCAAATGCCGACCTGATCGTCACCAATGCCCGTGTGCTGACCATGGACGAAGGCAATCCGACGGCCGAGGCGGTGGCGATAAAGGACGGCAACATCCTGGCGGTTGGCGATCGCCGGACGATCGAGGCGCTGAAAGGGCCGGCCACGAAGATCATCGATGCGCAAGGCGGTTCGGTGGTGCCGGGCTTCATCGAAGCGCATATGCACCTTTTCGGCGGCGCGGCGGAGCTCGACAATCTGCACCTTCAGGGCGTGCATGGCTTCGATGCACTGAGCGACGCGATCCGCGCCTACGCTGCGGCACGGCCGAACGCCAAATTGCTGCTTGGGGCCGGCGTCGACTACACTATCCTTTCCAAGGAAGAGCCGGTCACCCGCCATCATCTCGACCGCATTATCGCCGACCGGCCGTTCGCCATGTCGGCTTCCGATCACCACACGATGTGGGCCAACACCAAGGCGCTTGAGCTGGCTGGCATCCTGCACGGCAAGCAACTCGGCCCCGGCAACGAGATCGTCATGGGCGCCGACGGCCTCGCGGCCGGCGAATTGCGTGAGGGCGAGGCCTTTGGGCCGATCCTCGAGCTTTCCGGGCAGAACCGCGTGCGGCTCGGCCTTGCGACAGGCGGCGAGCCCGAGCCGTACCCTTCCGCCGCTGAAATCGCGGCCGACCGTGCCCTGATGCATCGCGGGCTGGAATGGTGCGCCCGCCACGGCATCACCTCAATCCAGAACATGGACGGCAATCTCTACCAGCTCGAACTGCTTGCCGGGTTGGAGCAGGAAGGCCGGCTGCTCTGCCGCACCAAGATACCTTTTCATTTCAAGAACTTCATGACGCTCGACAGGCTGGAAAAAGCGTCGAGGATGGCTTCCGCCTACCGATCGGAATGGCTGTCGTCCGGCATGGTCAAGATGTTTTACGACGGCGTGCTGGAAGGCTGGACCGCGGTCATGGTCGACGACTATGCCGACCGGCCGGGCTGGCGCGGTGAGCCGCTGTTCACGCCAGAGCATTTCGCCGAGGTGGCGCTGGAGGCCGACCGGCGCGGCCTGCAGATCGCCGTGCATTCGATAGGCGACGGCGCTGTGCGCGCGGTTCTGGACGGTTACGAGGCGGCGCGGCGGAAGAACGGCAGGCGCGACAGCCGTCACCGGGTCGAGCACATCGAGGTGACCACTGCCGCCGACGTGCCGCGCTTTGCCGAACTCGGCGTCATCGCCTCGATGCAGCCGCCGCACCCGCCCGGCGCCATGGACTTCCCGCTGGAGCCGACGCTCTCGCGCATCGGCCGAGAAAGATGGCCGCTCAGCTATGCCTGGCGGACGCTGAAGCAGGCGGGTGCGCATGTCGTCTTCGCTTCCGACTGGCCGGTGTCGCGGATCGAGCCGATCCTGGGCATTCAGGCGGCGATGCTGCGCAAACCTTGGGCAGACGGCGTTCCCGACCAGAGCTTCTCGCTGTTGGAAGCGCTTGCGGGCTATACAGTCGAAGGCGCTTATGCCGAATTCATGGAGCACCGCAAGGGCCGGCTGAAAACCGGCTATCTGGCCGATCTGGTGGTGCTGTCGGCCGATATCGAGACAACTGAACCGGGTTTGTTACACAAGGTGCATCCGGTGACTACCATCTGCGGCGGCAAGATCAGTCATCAGGTTGATGATGGGGCTGACGATGGCACGGAGCTTGCGTTCTGAACCGAGATTCAGATGCATGGTTGCCAAGCCGACCGGCATATGCTGACAATCGAATGGGAACTGGATCCGCCAACAAGAGCGGACATGAAAATGGGGAAGTGCGTGCCGGATCAGCCGGGTAAGAGTGCAATCGAAGTCCGCGGCGTCCGCAAGGTGTTCGGTACCGGGGACGCACAAGTCGCCGCTCTCGACACGGTTTCGGTGTCGATCCGCGAGAACGAGTTCTTCACGCTGCTGGGGCCGTCGGGCTGCGGAAAGACGACGCTGCTGCGGCTGATCGCCGGCTTCGACTTCCCCAGCGAAGGCGAAATCCTGCTGCACGGCCACGACATCGCGCCGCTGCCGCCGTTCAAGCGGCCGGTCAACACCGTCTTCCAGTCCTATGCGCTGTTCCCGCACATGACGGTCGCCGAGAATATCGGCTTCGGGCTGGAGATGCTGGGCAAGCCGAAAGCCGAAATCAAGGCGCGCGTTGCCGAGATGCTGAAGCTGGTCAAAATGGAGGCGCTCAGCGGCCGCCGCACCAGCCAGATCTCCGGCGGCCAGCAGCGCGTGGCACTGGCCCGCGCGCTGGCGCCGCAGCCAAAAGTGCTGTTGCTCGACGAGCCGTTGTCGGCGCTCGACTACAAGCTGCGCAAGGAGATGCAGATCGAACTGAAACGGCTGCAGCACCAGACCGGCATCACCTTCATCTTCGTCACCCACGACCAGGAGGAAGCGCTGACCATGTCGGACCGCATCGCGGTGATGTCGGCCGGCAAGATCCTGCAGGTCGGCACGCCCTGGGACATCTATGACAAGCCGGCCGAGCGCTTCGTCGCCGACTTCATCGGCGAAACCAATTTCCTGACCGCAGCCATCACCGACATCGGCAACGGCAAGGCTCGCGCGACCCTCAAATCCGGCGCAACGATCGACGCGACCGTGGCTGAAGGCTTCCAGCCGAAGGATAATGCTACCGTGGTGGTCAGGCCGGAACACGCCAAGCTGACCAGCGGCAAGGGCGACCTTTCCGGAACCATCGAAAACATCGTCTATTTCGGTACCGACACGCATATTCATGTCCAACTGGACAGCGGCGAAGCCTTCACCGTGCGCCAGCAGAACACGCGCAGCGCAGGCTGCGGTTTCGAGCGGGGCGACAAGGTCGGCGTCTCGATCGGCAACGACGCCGCGCAAGTGCTGAGGGATTGATGGCGAGCGCGTTTTCCCAAGCTGCATTGTTCGAAGCAGAGGCGGAGAAGGCCAGCGCCAGGCGCCACCGCCTGCTTTCGTTGCCAGCTTTGATAATCATCGGCATTTTCGGCGTGCTGCCGCTTCTCATCATCGTCATCTATTCATTTCTTGCCGCAGCACCCTATGGCGGCGTGCAGTGGCAATTCTCGACCGACGCCTATCTGAACTTCCTGTTCCAGCGCGACATCTTCGACGACACGCTGCAGTTCACGCCGGATTTCCTGATCATCTATCTGCGCTCGTTCGTCTTCGCCGTGGTGACGACGGTCATCTGCCTGCTGCTCGGCTTTCCGACAGCCTATTTCATGGCCACGCGACCGCCAGCGCAGCGCAACTGGTGGGTGCTGCTGATCACCATCCCGTTCTGGTCGAACCTGCTGGTGCGCACTCTTGCCATCATGTTCATCATCCGCGACGAGGGCCTCATCAACAACGCACTGATGGCTCTGGGGGTGATCGAGAAACCGATCACCATGCTCTACACCAACTTCGCCATCCAGCTCGGCCTGCTCTATTCGTTCCTGCCGTTCATGGTGCTGCCGCTCTATTCCAGCCTGGAGAAGCTGGATTTCCGGCTGGTCGAGGCCGCCTACGACCTCTACGCGACACGTCGGCAGGTGCTATGGCGGGTGATCATCCCGCTGTCGCTGCCCGGCATCATCGCCGGCTGCCTGCTTGTGTTCATTCCGGCCCTCGGCGCCTATGTGACGCCGCTGATCCTCGGCGGCGGTATCCACCTGATGATCGGCGATCTCATCGCCCAGCAATTCGGCTCCGGGCGCAACTGGCCGCTCGGCTGCGCGCAGGCGCTGATCCTGATGGCAGCGGTGCTGGTGGCGCTCTACTTCTATGTCCGTAACACGTCGGGGAAGATGAGGCATGGCTGACCCCCGCAGCGCCGATATCAAGGACCAACCGGGCTTCCGCTCGATCGCCATCATCTGCCTCTGCGTGCTCTACGCGCCGATCCTGATCCTGATGATCTTCTCGCTGAACACCGGGTCTCTGGTCACGCGTTGGGAAGGCATCGGGCTCGGTTGGTATGGCAGTGCGCTGCTCAACCAGGAATTCCACAACGCCGCCAAGAACACGCTGATCATCTCTGTCACCGCCACGATCATTTCGACGATCGCCGCGACGCTGGCGGCGATCGGCATGACCCGGGTCAAGCCGTGGCGCGGGCTGTCGGCCGCCTTCATGGTCATCAACCTGCCGCTGATGGTTCCGGAGATCATCACGGCGGTGGCGACGCTCTCGTTCTTTGCGCTGATCGCGGGCACTCTCGGGCTCAATTTCGGCATCGGCAATCTGATCCTCGCCCACACCGTCTTTTGCATTCCTTTCGCCTATATGCCGATCCGGGCGCGTCTCGAGGACATGGATCTGACGCTCGAAGCTGCCGCGGCCGATCTCTATGCCACGCCCTGGCATGCTTTCCGGCGCATAACGCTGCCATTGCTGGTTCCCGGCATCCTGTCGGGTGGGGCGCTCGCCTTCATCGTCTCCTTCGACGATTTCACCATCACGCAGCTGGTCGCCGGCCCCGGGCAGACGACGCTGCCCCTCTACATCTGGAACCAGATCAGGCGGCCGATGACGCCGGAGATCAATGCCATCTCCACCATCCTGCTGCTGGTGTCGATCCTGTTCGTCTCGATATCGTTCCTGATCGCGCGCCGCCGCGCCAAGTGAGTCAATGGGAAGGCAAAGGAGACTGTGATGTCTAGGAAACTGATGGCTGCCGTTTCGACGGCAGCACTTTTATGGGCAGTACCTGCACTCGCCGATGGTGAGCTGCACATCTACAATTGGGGTGATTACACCAACCCCAAGCTGATCGAGAAATTCGAAAAACAATACAACGTCAAGGTGACGCTGGACGACTACGATTCCAACGAGACCATGCTGTCGAAGGTGCGCGCCGGCAATTCCGGCTACGACATCGTCGTCCCATCCGACTACACCGTGAAGATCATGATCGATGAGGGCCTGCTCGAAAAGACCGAGCCCAATGCGATGCCGAACGGCAAGAACCTCGACCCGCGCTTCGTCGACATCTACTGGGACAAAGGCCGTCACTACACCGTGCCGTGGCAGTTCGGCACCACCGCGTTCGAAGTCAACACCGACAAATACAAGGGCGACATCGACACGCTGGCAATCCTGTTCGACCCGCCGGACGAGTTGAAAGGCCAGATCAACATGCTCGACGATGTCAACACCGTGATGCACGCGGCCGAGCGCTATGCCGGTGTGCCGCGTTGCGGCGCCGACAAGGCCAATCTGAAGAAGGTCAACGACATTCTCATGGCCGCCAAGCCGTCATGGAAGACCTTCAGCTACGACACCATCACCAAGATCACCTCGGGCGATGTGATCGTCACGGAGGCGTGGAACGGCGCAACCTATCGTGCGCGCCAGAAAATTCCGGCGATCAAATACGCCTATCCCAAGGAAGGCATCGAAGGCTGGATGGACAATGTGGCCGTGCTGAAAGGCGCGAAGAACCTTGAAAATGCGAAGCTGTTTCAGGATTTCGTCATGGCCCCGGAAAACGCCGCGCTGATTTCGGAATTCGCCGGTTACGACAACGGCATTACCGGGAGCCACAAATTCCTGCCGCCGGACTTCGCCAGCGCGCCGGAAATCAATCCGCCGGCCGGTGCGCCGACTGCGGAATTTGTGCCACCTTGCCCACCGGAAGTGGTCGAGATCTACAACAAGATCTGGACCAATCTGCGCAAATAGGCTCGACGTGGGATCGATCGAAGGGAGGCTTCGGCCTCCCTTCTTTGCGACAAGGGGATTGGATGAAATCTTATCGCAACAGCGAACCGGCGCCGCCGATCATGCAGGGTTCGCCGCCGCGGATGGTGCCGCCGAAGCTCGACTGGGACCGGCCGCCATGGAACCGCTGGGCGTTTCAGCACATCCGCGAATTTCTGCCGACCGTCGAAGTCTGGCGCGGCAATGGCCATCGGCATCGCTTCGAGCGCGCCGAGGTCGATCTCGACGCGCTGCCGGTGAGCGACAGCATGGGGCAGCCGACGACGCTCGCCGGGCTGCTCGACGAGACCTATACCGACGGGTTTCTCGTGCTCAAGGACAGCAAGGTCGCCTATGAGCGCTACTTCAACGGCATGACCGAGCGCACGCTGCATTTGTCGCAGTCAATGGCGAAGTCGGTCACGGGCTCGGTGTTCGGCATATTGGTCGGGCACGGGGTGATCGATCCGGACTTGCCGGTGACGGCCTATCTGCCGGAGCTGGAAGCGACCGGCTGGGCAGGCGCCAGCGTGCAGCATGTGCTCGACATGACGAGCGGGGTGCGCTTTTCCGAGGAATACACCGACCCCTATTCCGACATCGGCCAGGTCGATGTCGCCACCGGCTGGAAGCCGGTGCCGCCGGGCAGCGATCCGGCCTTCCGCTGGCCATCGCATATGTTCGAACTGATCCTGGGGCTCAAGGAAAAGAGCCGGCCGCACGGCGCTGCCTTCGAATACCGCTCGATCGAGACCGACGTGCTTGCCTTCATCATGGAGCGGGTGAGCGGCAAAAGGCTGGCGCAGCTGATTTCGGAAGAGCTCTGGCAAAAGCTCGGCGCCGATGAAAGCGCCTGCTTCACTGTCGACAGCGCCGGTTATGCGGTCGCCGACGGCGGCTTCAACGCCACGCTGCGCGATTATGGCCGCTTCGGCCAGCTGATCCTCGACAATGGAGGCGGCATCGTGCCGGCCGACTGGATCGAGGCGACGCGCAATGGCAGGCATGGACCGGATTTCAGTCCCAGCCTGCCGGAAGGCAGCTACCGCAACCAGTTCTGGATCGAGGACCCGCGCTCGCGCGCGTTGATGTGCCGGGGCGTGTTCGGGCAGCTGATCCATATCGACTGGGATACGAAAATGGTCGTGGTGAAGCTTTCGAGCTATCCGGATTTCACCAACATCGGCTATTCGGTGGCGACCTTGAAAGCCGTGCATGCCATTGCCGCTGCGCTCGCCTGAACCTCAAAGAAAATCCGCAGGACCACCATGACCGGCAAGACCGCGTTCGAGACCAGATACGGCTTTCGCCGCAATGAGGTTCTGCTCGGCAACTGGCGGGAAAGCCCGTTCAGCCGGTGGTCGTTCCAGAATGTCGGCGAGCTGGTGCCGAGCGCTGCCGTGGCGGCACAGCCGGGCAGCAGCGAGGCGCCGGCGCAGGATTTCGGCGGGCTACTTGGCGAAAAGGTCGCTCTTGCAGGCGGCGCGGAGACGGTCGCGGCGTTTCTCGCGCGCTCCGATACCGACGCGCTGACGATCATGAAACGCGGCAAATTCGTCGGCGACTGGTTCGCGCCGCATATGGAGTTTGGGGCGCGCCACATCGTCTTTTCGATCAGCAAGTCGCTGACCGCCATTGTTGCCGGCACATTGGAAGGCGAGGGGATTTTCGATCCGCAGGCACCGGTAAGCCTCTATCTGCCCGAAGCCGCCGGCTCGGCCTATGGCGATGCGCGTGTGCGGCACGTGCTCGACATGAGTGTCAGCCTCGATTTCGAAGAGGCCTATCTCGATCCGGAAAGCGCCTTCGCCCGCTACCGCCGCGCCATGCTGTGGAATCCAGGCGGGGGCATCGAGAGCCTGGCCACTTTCCTCATGACGCTGCAGGGCCTGGCCGAGCCGCATGGCCGGACTTTCCGCTACCGCTCGCCCAATTCCGACCTGCTCGGCATCCTGCTCGAACGCGCGTCGGGCCGGCGCTTCGCCGATCTGATGCGCGAAAAATTATGGGCGCCGCTCGGCGCCGTCGGCGATGCCTCGGTGACAGTCGACATGGAAGGAACGGCGCGCACCGCCGGCGGCATTTCGGTGACACCGCGCGACCTCGCACGCGTCGGCGAGATGATGCGGCAAGGCGGCACGGCCAATGGCCGCCGCGTCGTGCCGGAAGCCTGGGTGCGCGACACGACCGAAACCGGCGGTGACGCCGAGGCCTGGCGGCGCGGCACGATGGCGTTCCTGTTTCCGCGTGGCCGCTACCGCAACAAATGGTACCAGACGGGCGCGGCAAGCGGCGCCGTCTGCGGCATCGGCATCCACGGCCAGTGGCTTTACGTCAATCCGAAGGCCGAAATGGTAATCGCAAAGATGTCGTCGCAGCCGGTACCGGTCGACGATCCGCTCGATTTGGATATGATATCTTTCTTCGAGGCGCTGAGCCGGATGGTCTGATCCATCCAGACAGCCCGACCTTTCCTGTGGACCTCTCGCCGGGTTGAAAATGGCGCAGTTGGCGCGGCAGTGCTCTGCGCCTATGGTCGCTGCTCGTTTCGACTAGCGACAGGTACGACATGGCAGCCGACATCAAGCGCATCGCAACCATCATAGCCGCCGAAATCGGCGCGCGGCCCGAACAGGCTGCGGCGGCGATCGGCTTGCTCGACGACGGCGCGACCGTGCCGTTCGTGGCGCGCTACCGCAAGGAGGTCACCGGCGGCCTCGACGACACGCAGCTGCGCGACCTTGCCGAGCGGCTGGCCTACCTGCGCGAACTCGACGCGCGCCGCGACACCATCCTTGGTTCGATCCGCGAGCAGGGCAAGCTGACCGACGAGCTCGAGGCAAAGATCGCTGCGGCCGGCACCAAGGCCGAACTCGAAGACATCTATCTGCCTTACAAGCCGAAGCGCCGGACCAAGGCCGAGATCGCACGCGAGCGCGGGCTCGGGCCTCTGGCGGAAGCTATTCTCGCCGACCGTACGGCTGTACCCGCCGAGCTGGCGCTGGCCTACATCAGCGAAGACGTGGTCGATACCAAGGCGGCGCTCGAGGGTGCGCGCGACATCCTGTCCGAACAGTTCGCCGAGAATGCCGATCTGGTCGGCAGATTGCGGACCTACATGAAGGAACGCGCCTTCCTGCGGTCGCGCGTCGTCGACGGCAAGCAGGAGGCGGGCGCGAAATTCTCCGACTATTTCGACCATGTCGGGCGCTGGGCCAACGTGCCGAGCCATCGCGCGCTGGCCATGCTGCGCGGCCGCAACGAGGAGGTTCTGTCGCTCGACGTCGAAGTCGATGCCGATGACGCCTCTCCGGTGAAACCGGTTGAGCGGATGATCGCCGACGCCTACGCCATCGGCCGCCAGTTGCCGGGAGACCGCTGGCTGATGGAGGTCGCCGGCTGGACCTGGCGCATAAAGCTGTCGCTGCACCTGACGCTCGATCTGATGCGCGATCTGCGCGAGCGGGCCGAAGAAGAAGCCATCCATGTCTTCGCCCGCAATCTCAAGGATTTGCTGCTTGCCGCGCCTGCCGGCTCGCGGCCGACGATGGGGCTCGATCCGGGCATTCGCACCGGCGTCAAGGTGGCGGTGGTGGACGGCACCGGCAAGCTGCTGGCGACGACAACGGTCTATCCGTTCCCGCCGAAGAACGATGTCCGCGGCACGCAGGCCGAACTGGCCAAGCTCATCCGGCTGCACAAGGTCGAGCTGATTTCGATCGGCAACGGCACCGGCAGCCGCGAGACCGAAAGGCTGGTGGCCGACATGCTGGCTGACATGCCTGCCGGGTCCGGGCCGAAGCCGCTCAAGGTGATCGTCAGTGAAGCCGGCGCCTCGGTCTATTCCGCCTCGGCAACGGCGGCGGCGGAATTTCCCGGCCTTGACGTGTCGCTGCGCGGGGCAGTGTCGATCGCGCGGCGCCTGCAGGATCCGCTCGCCGAACTGGTCAAGATCGAGCCGAAGTCGATCGGCGTCGGCCAGTACCAGCACGACGTCGATCAGTACCGCCTCGGCCGCTCGCTGGAAGCGGTGGTCGAGGATGCGGTCAACGCCGTCGGCGTCGATCTCAACACGGCCTCAGCGCCGCTTCTGGGGCGGGTTTCGGGTCTCGGCGCATCGCTGGCCGAGGCGATCGTTGCGCATCGCGATGCCTCCGGCCCGTTCGCCAGCCGTCGCGAACTGTTGAAGGTCTCCCGCCTTGGACCCCGCGCGTTCGAGCAATGCGCCGGCTTCCTGCGCATTCCAAACGGCAGCGAACCGCTCGATGCGTCAGCGGTGCATCCGGAAGCCTATGGCGTGGCCAAGAAGATTGTTGCGGCCTGCGGGCGCGACGTCCGCTCGCTGATGGGCGACAGCGCCGCACTCAAGGCGCTCGATCCGCGCGTCTTCGTCGATGAGCGCTTCGGCCTGCCGACGGTGCGCGACATCCTGGCGGAGCTGGAAAAGCCCGGCCGCGACCCGCGCCCCGGCTTCAAGACCGCGACTTTTGCCGATGGCATCGACGACATCAAAGATCTGAAGCCCGGCATGCAGCTTGAAGGCACTGTCACCAATGTCGCCGCCTTCGGCGCCTTCGTCGATATCGGCGTGCACCAGGACGGACTGGTGCACGTCTCGCAACTAGCCGACCGTTTCGTCAAGGACGCGCATGAGGTGGTCAAGGCCGGCGACGTGGTCAAGGTGCGTGTCGTCGACGTCGATATCAAGCGCAAGCGCATCGGTCTGTCGATGCGCAAGGATGGCGACGCTGGCGCACCGAAGCCGCGCGACAATGGCAGCAGGCCGGTGCCGCGCGCGCCCGCGCCCCAACGCCAGCCGGAGCGGCCGGTGCAGCAGGGCGCGTTCGGCGCCGCTTTGGCCGATGCGTTGAAGCGGAAGTAATTTCGCGAGCCGGGCTGCGCCGCCAGGTCAGACGGCGGCGCTCGACATTGATCATCCATCACCAATGCTCATGGATCGGCGAAGCTATTTCGTTTGATTTTTTCAGGACGGGAGCCGATAAGCCGCGCGTTTCAAGATTTCTGTTTCGATGCATGTCGTTATCTCCAAGCTGCCGAACACCCTCGGGTCAGGCCCGCGGGCAAGCTTTGGGCGACATGCATGAGTTTGGGAGACCGAGAGCCATGGCCGCCGACAAGAACGCATTCGTCTGGGATGATCCTTTCCTGATCGAGGACCAGCTTTCGGAGGACGAGCGCATGGTGCGCGATGGCGCCGCGGCGTTTGCCGCCGACAAGCTCGCTCCGAAGATCGAGGAAGCCTATCTCGAGGAGAAGACCGACGCCGGGATCTTTCGCGAAATGGGCGAGGCCGGTCTGCTCGGCATCACCATCCCGGAAGAATATGGCGGGCTCGGCGCCAACTACGTCACCTACGGGCTGGTCGCGCGGGAAGTGGAGCGGATCGACTCGGGCTATCGCTCGATGATGAGCGTGCAGTCGTCGCTGGTAATGTATCCGATCCACGCCTATGGCTCGGAAGAACAGCGCAAGAAATACCTGCCGAAGCTGGCGTCGGGCGAATGGATCGGCTGCTTTGGCCTGACCGAACCTGACGCCGGTTCCGACCCGGGCGGCATGAAGACGCGGGCCGAGAAGACCGCGAGCGGCTACAGGATCTCCGGCTCGAAGATGTGGATTTCCAACGCGCCGATCGCCGACGTGTTCGTCGTCTGGGCAAAATCGGCCGCGCATGACAACGAGATTCGCGGCTTTGTCCTGGAAAAGGGCATGAACGGGCTGTCGGCGCCGAAGATCGGCGGCAAGCTGTCGCTGCGAGCCTCGATCACCGGCGAAGTGGTGATGGAGGGCGTCGAGGTCGGCGAGGACGCGCTGCTGCCCAACGTCTCGGGTCTCAAGGGACCGTTCGGCTGCCTCAACCGGGCGCGCTACGGAATTTCCTGGGGCGCCATGGGCGCGGCTGAGGATTGCTGGCACCGCGCCCGCCAGTATGGCCTCGACCGTAAGCAGTTCGGCAAGCCGCTGGCCGGCACGCAGCTTTTCCAGAAGAAGCTCGCCGACATGCAGACCGAGATCGCGCTCGGCCTGCAGGGCAGCCTGCGCGTCGGGCGGCTGATGGATGAAGGCAAGATGGCGCCGGAGATGATCTCGCTCGTCAAGCGCAACAATTGCGGCAAGGCGCTCGACATCGCCCGCCAGGCCCGCGACATGCATGGCGGCAATGGCATCCAGATAGGCTACCACGTCATGCGCCACGCCCAGAACCTGGAAACCGTCAACACCTATGAGGGCACGCATGACGTGCATGCGCTGATCCTCGGGCGGGCGCAGACCGGGTTGCAGGCGTTCTTTTAGCATTGGCAGGTGTCCTCCGCTTCCAGCGCCACTGCTTGGCATCTCCCCTCGCAAGGCGGGAGATCGGCAATTTTCGCCAACGGCGCCACATTTTGTTCTTGCTTTGTGCCGGCAGCTATGCTACTAATTTCGCTATGGTGCTAATTCGCACCGACGACCCGCTCACCGAGGCGGGTTTTTCTTTTCAGCTCTTTTCGACCAAGCATCGCGCGTGCTGCTGACATCAATGTCGGCGGGAAGCGCCCGGTGCTGACCCGCCGGCCTTCGGCTCTGCACCGTTGCAACGTCTTGCCGCCACGCCACGGAATCCCAGGTCGGCGCTCCGTTTCGTGAAGCTGTGAAAGCTGCTTAATTTAGGTGCAGCGCAACATCTCTGCTTGGAGAATGGTCAGCATTCGTGTCAGGGTTCAGCGAACTCCTTTTGAAACGCCGACTTCAGGGGCACCATGGCAATTCTGGCAGCCGTCTATCACCTGACCCACTACAAATACGACCGGCCGGTCGTCTTGGGCCCGCAAGTCATAAGGTTGCAGCCTGCGCCGCATTCCCGCACCAAAGTGCTCAGCCATTCGCTGAAGGTCGGGCCGGCAAACCACTTCGTCAATTTGCAGCAGGACCCCTACGGCAATTTCCTTGCCCGTTTCGTCTTTCCCGAGCCGGTGACGGAGTTGAAGATCGAGGTCGATCTCGTTGCCGACATGACGGTCTACAATCCGTTCGATTTCTTCGTCGAACCGTCGGCCGAGACGTTTCCGTTCGAATACCCCGAAGAGATCCGGGACGATCTGACCATCTACCGAACGCCGGAACCGGCGGGGCCGCTGTTGGAGGCATTCCTGAAAACCCTCGCGCGCCACCCGACCAACACCGTCAATTTTGTCGTCGACCTCAATGCGCGGCTGCAGCGCGAGATCGCCTATATCGTGCGCATGGAAACCGGCGTCTTCTCGCCCGAGGAAACGCTGGCCGCCGGCAAGGGGTCGTGCCGCGATTCCAGCTGGCTCCTGGTGCAGATACTGAGGAACCTCGGCATCGCCGCGCGTTTCGTCTCCGGCTACCTGATCCAGCTCAAACCCGACCTCGTTGCGCTCGACGGGCCGCCCGGCACGGCGACCGATTTCACCGACCTCCATGCCTGGTGCGAGGTGTATCTGCCGGGCGCCGGCTGGATCGGCTTCGACCCGACCTCCGGCCTGCTCACCGGCGAAAGCCATGTGCCGCTCGCGGCAACGCCGCATTTCCGCAATGCCGCGCCGATCTCCGGCATGGCGAGCTTCGCCAATGTCGAATTCGGCTTCGACATGCGGGTAGACCGCATCGCCGAGCATCCGCGCATCACCAAGCCGTTCTCCGACGAGAGCTGGCAGGCGCTGGACGCGCTGGGGGTCCAGGTCGATGCTGCGCTCCAGGCCGGCGACGTGCGGCTGACCATGGGCGGCGAGCCGACCTTCGTCTCGATCGACGATTTCGAGGCTGCAGAGTGGAACACCGCCGCCGTCGGGCCGACCAAACGCGAAAAGGCCGACGCGCTGATCCGCCGGCTGCGCGAACGCTTCGCGCCGGGCGGCTTCCTGCATTACGGGCAAGGCAAATGGTACCCCGGCGAAAGCCTGCCGCGCTGGACCTTCTCGCTCTACTGGCGCACCGACGGCGAGCCGGTGTGGAGCGACCCGTCGCTGATCGCGCATGAAAAGAGCGAGGCGGATGTCGGACCGAAGCAGGCCGAAGGCCTGCTGACGGCGATCGCCGACGAACTCGGCATCGACAAGACGATGGTCAGCGAAGCCTATGAGGATCCGGCCGAGTGGCTGCTCAAGGAAGGCAAGCTGCCTGACAACGTCGATCCTTCCAATTCGAAGCTGGAGGATCCGGAGGAGCGCAGCCGCATGGCGCGGGTGTTCGAACGCGGGCTGACCAAGCCGTCGGGCTATGTGCTGCCCGTCCAGCGCTGGAACAGCCAGGCTTCCGGACCGCGCTGGCGCTCGGAGAAATGGAAGACGCGGCGCGGCAGGCTGTTCCTGGTGCCCGGCGATTCGCCGGTCGGCTACCGCCTGCCGCTCGGCACGCTGCCCTATGTGCCGCCGGCGCAGTTCCCCTACATAGTCCCGGTCGATCCATCGCTGCCGCGCGGTCCACTGCCGGCGCGTGAGGCGATCTTGCCCGGTTCTGCTTCGTCGCCCGCTGCGGCCGAACTGGAGGGCGCCGACGAGATGGCGCGACGCCAGCAGGCGGTCTCCTTCACGGCCGTTACCGGCCAGCAAGACCGCGTCGAACAGGAGATTACCGAGATCGGCGGCGCCGTGCGCACGGCCCTTTCGGTCGAGCCGCGCGACGGACGGCTTTGTGTGTTCATGCCGCCGGTCGAGGCGCTGGAGGACTATCTCGAACTGGTGGCGGCGGCTGAGAACGCGGCAAGGGCGATCGGCCTGCCGGTGCATATAGAGGGCTACGGCCCGCCGCACGATCCGCGCCTCAATGTCATCCGTGTCGCACCCGATCCCGGCGTCATCGAGGTCAATATCCACCCCGCCGCGAATTGGCAGGATTGCGTGGCGACGACCACGGCGATCTACGAAGAGGCGCGGCAGACGCGGCTTGGCGCCGACAAGTTCATGATCGACGGCCGCCACACCGGCACCGGCGGCGGCAACCACGTCGTCGTCGGCGGCGCCACGCCCAATGACAGTCCGTTCCTGCGCCGCCCCGACCTGTTGAAGAGCCTGGTGCTGCAATGGCAGCGGCATCCATCGCTGTCCTACCTTTTCTCCGGCCTGTTCATCGGCCCGACCAGCCAGGCGCCGCGCTTCGACGAGGCGCGCCACGATTCGCTCTACGAACTCGAAATCGCGATGGCGCAGGTGCCACATCCGGACAAGGGCGCGGCACCCCTGCCGTGGCTGGTCGACCGGCTGTTCCGCAACCTTCTGACCGACGTGACGGGCAATACGCATCGCTCGGAAATCTGCATCGACAAATTGTTTTCGCCGGACGGGCCGACCGGCCGGCTCGGGCTGGTCGAATTCCGCGGCTTCGAGATGCCGCCCAACGCGCGCATGAGCCTGGCGCAGCAATTGCTGGTGCGCGCCATCATCGCCCGGGCCTGGAAGAACCCGCTCGACGCCCGCTTCGTGCGCTGGGGCACCTCGCTGCACGACCGTTTCATGCTGCCGCATTATGTCTGGGGGGATTTTCTCGACGTGCTGGACGACCTCAAGCTGAACGGCTTTGCGTTCCGTCCGGAATGGTTCGACGCCCAGCTCGAATTCCGCTTCCCGTTCTGCGGCGAGGTCCAGCATGCCGGCGTCAAGCTGGAGCTCAGGCAGGCGCTCGAGCCGTGGCACGTGATGGGCGAGCAAGGCGCGATCGGCGGCACCGTACGCTTTGTCGATTCCTCCGTCGAAAGGCTGCAGGTGAAGACCGATGGGCTCAACCCGGAGCGTCACGCCGTCGTCTGCAACGGCCGCGTCGTGCCGATGAAGGTGACCGACAACCGCGAGATCGCAGTGGCCGGCGTGCGCTTCAAGGCCTGGCAGCCGGCGTCGGGCCTGCATCCGGCGCTACCGGTCAACACCCCGCTGGTCTTCGACATCTATGACCGCTGGTCGGGCCGCGCGGTCGGCGGCTGCGTCTACCATGTGGCACATCCCGGCGGGCGCAGCTATGACACCTTCCCGGTCAATGGCAACGAAGCGGAGGCGCGGCGGCTCGCCCGCTTCGAGCCACGTGGCCATACGCCGTCCAGCTATGTGCTGCGCAACGAAGAAGCCTCTGAAGATTTCCCGATGACCCTTGACCTTCGGCGGCCGCAAAGACTCTGATCAGCCATGGCGAAGGGGAATCACAAAAGGCTGCGCAGCAAGCCGCAGACCCACAGTCTGCTGGAGCACTATCAGCCGATCGACGGCGTCGTCGACGAGATGGTCGATGCGTCGGGCAATCCGCGGCCGGCGTGGCGGCACTTCATCGAGGCGCTGGAGGACCTGGGTCCGGAAAAGCTTGCCCAGCGCTTCGCCCGCGCCGACCAGTACCTGCGCGACGCCGGCGTCTATTACCGCGTCTACGACAAGGCCGGCGCCAACGAGCGGGAATGGCCGCTGGCGCATGTGCCGCTGCTGATCGAGGAGCAGGAATGGGCTGGTATCAGCGCCGGCCTGGTCCAGCGCGCCGATCTGTTCGAGGAGACCATCGCCGACATTTACGGTCCGAACCGGCTGGTCGAGAAAGGCATTCTGCCGGCCGGATTGATCGCGGCCAGCCCCGAATATTTGCGGCCGGTCGTCGGCACCAGGCCGGCCAGTGGCCATTTCCTGCATTTCTGCGCCTTCGAGCTCGGTCGTGGCCCGGACGGCCGCTGGTGGGTGCTTGGCGACCGCACACAGGCGCCGTCGGGCGCCGGCTTCGCGCTGGAGAACCGCGTCGCCACTACGAGGGCGCTGTCCGACATCTACGGCGAGATGCATGTGCACCGCCTGGCCGGCTTCTTCCGTCGCTTCCGCGACGCGCTGATCGGCATGGCCAAGCAAGCCGGCGGCCGTGTCGCCATCCTGACGCCGGGACCGCTGAACGAAACCTATTACGAACATGCCTATATCGCCCGCTATCTCGGCATCATGCTGCTCGAGGGCGAGGACCTGACCGTCTCGGGCGGCAGGCTGATGGTGCGCACGGTTTCGGGGCTGATGCCGGTGAGCGTCTTGTGGCGGCGGCTCGACGCCGCCTTTGCCGATCCGCTTGAATTGCGGCCGGACTCGCAGATCGGCACGCCGGGGCTGGTCGAAGCGGTCCGGCAAGGGGCGGTTTCGGCCGTCAATGCACTGGGTTCCGGCCTGATGGAGACGCGCGCGCTGCTCGCCTTCCTGCCGAAGATTTCGCGCGCCCTGCGCAATGAGGAACTGCTGCTGCCGACGGTCGCGACATGGTGGTGCGGGCAGGAGACGGAGCGTGAGCATGTGCTCGCCAATATCGATAGCATGGTGATCGGCCCGGCGCTGTCGACGCGGCTTGCCTTCGAGGACGACGGCTCGACCAAGCTCGGGTCAGCGCTGTCGGTCGAGGAACGGGCCGAACTCGTCGCCAGGATCGAACGGGACGGCGGCGACTTCGTCGGCCAGGAAGCGGTGACGCTGTCGACCACGCCTGTCTATGTCGGCGGCTGGCTGGAGCCGCGGCCGGCAAGCCTGCGCGTCTATCTGGCGCGGACGCCGGAAGGCTGGACGGTGATGCCGGGCGGCTTTGCCCGTGTCGGCTTCTCGCTCGACCCGACCGCCATCGCCATGCAGCGCGGCGGCCAGGCGGCGGATGTCTGGGTGGTCAGCGACAGGCCGGTCGAGCGCGAGACGCTGCTGCCGCAGGAGCACGACAGCTTCACCCGAACCTTGCCCGGCAGCCTGCCCAGCCGCGCGGCTGAGAACCTGACATGGCTCGGCCGCTATATCGAGCGGTCGGAAGACACGGTGCGCATCCTGCGCGCCTACCATGTGCGGCTGGCCGAGACATCCGATCCCGAGATGCCGCTGCTCGCCGATATCAGCGACTATCTCGCGCCGTTCGGCATCGACGTCGAGACGGCAATCCCATTGGGGCTCATCGGCACGCTGGACAGCGCCGTTTACAGCGCCGGGCAGATCCGTGACCGCTTCTCGCCCGA
The DNA here is from genome assembly GCF_040320005.1 of Mesorhizobium sp. M0816. Classification (NCBI taxonomy): domain Bacteria; kingdom Pseudomonadati; phylum Pseudomonadota; class Alphaproteobacteria; order Hyphomicrobiales; family Phyllobacteriaceae; genus Mesorhizobium; species Mesorhizobium sp. M0816. Next base: position 200,212 of record NZ_JAMYOT010000006.1, read on the forward strand.
TGGCTGGCTGGCATTGAAGGATCTGTCGAAGACCATCCATCAATTTGCCGCGACAGTGGCGCCGGGCGACGACGCGACAAGGGCAATGACGGTCATCCTGCGCAAGCTGGCCGGGTTTTCCGGCCTGCTGCACGAGAACATGTACCGCTTTGCCGGCTGGCGTTTCCTGGAAATCGGCCGCAGGCTCGAACGCGGCATCCAGATCGCCCGCACGCTCGCCCGGCTGACCGGAGCCCAGGCGCCGGAAGGCGCGCTCGACATGATGCTGGAGATCGGCGACAGCGTCATGACGCACCGTCGGCAATATCCGGTGCAGGCGGGGCGGCGCACGGTGGTCGACCTTCTGGCGCTCGATCCGCTCAACCCGCGCTCAATCCTTTTCCAGCTCGAACGGCTGAAAGCCGAAATCGCGCTGCTGCCCGCTGTCGGCGCTGAAGGCCATATGTCGCCGGCGGCCAAGGAAATCCTGCAGCTCAACACGTCGATCGCCATCAAGGAGCCCTCGGACATGACGGCCAAGGCCCTCGGCGATCTCGCCAATGAAATCGGCGGGCTCTACAACAGCCTCGCCAAAGCCTATTTCGGGTAGAGACAGCATGCTCTACGACATCAGGCTTCACCTGCGTTACGACTATGATGCGGCGGCCGGCGGCGGCCGCCATCAGGTGCGCGTGCTGCCGCCGACCATCCCTGGCGTGCAGCGCGTCATCGCCGCTTCACTGTCTTTTGTGCCGGCGCCCAGCGAACGTTCCGACTTTTCCGACTTTTTCGGCAACAGTGTCACCTCGATCGCCTTTCGTGACGCGCATGATGCGCTCGACATCAGGATGAGCGCGCGTGTTTCAGTGTCGCGGCCCGAACCCGGGCTCGACGTATCGCCGGACATACGCCGGCTGAGGGAAGAACTCGGCGCAGTGCACTCGCTGGCGCCGGCTTCGCCGCATCACTTTCTGGCCGCCAGCGATCATGCCGGCATCGACGCGGCAATCACTGCCTATGCGAAAGGCAGTGCCGGCAGTTCGACAGTCGGCACGGCCATGGCTCTGTGCAACCGCATTCACCGCGATTTCACCTATGACGGCGAGGCGACCACCGTGCAGACGCGGGCCAGCGACGCCTTTGGCCTGAAGCGCGGCGTCTGCCAGGATTTTTCCCACATCATGATCGCCGGCCTGCGCGGCCTCGGTATTCCCGCGGGCTATGTCAGCGGGTTCCTGCGCACCATCCCGCCGCGCGGGAAGCCGCGGCTCGAAGGCGCCGACGCCATGCACGCCTGGGTCAAGGTGTGGTGCGGGCGCGATGCCGGCTGGCAGGAATTCGATCCGACCAATGGCATGCGGGCAAGCAACGACCATATCACGGTCGGCTACGGCCGCGATTACTCCGATGTGGCGCCGATCGTCGGCGTGCTGAAAACCACTGGTGGACAGGTCGGCGAGCAGGCGGTCGACGTCATTCCGGTCGTGCTCGAAAAGGCGTGACGACGCACGTCTTCGTTGCACGGCGACGTCGATAGGCTGTTCTGGAACCAAGAGATCAAAAGGCGTTGGAACCCGCAGCCGGCAAGCGGCTTATCTACGGAAATTCCGTGGAGAGGACATGCTGGACAAATCCGGGTCGTCGTCTGGCCAATCGGCTGTGAGGAAAGCTGCACCAAAAAACGGGGTGCCGCAGAACGGAGCGCTGGAGAACGGCGCGCAAGCCTCGGCCGTTCGGGCCTCGCTCAACTATGTCACCGACACTGAACCCGGTATTCGCCGGCTGCGTTCGGGCAAAGGGTTCTCGTACAAAGGACCCGACGGGCGGATTGTCGACGGGGAGGCGCTGGCACGCATCAAGGCGCTCGCCATTCCACCGGCCTGGACGGATGTGTGGATCTCGCCAGACCCCGATGGTCATATCCAGGCGACCGGTCGGGACCAGCGCGGACGCAAACAATACCGCTATCACCCGCACTGGGCGGAGGAGCGTGACGGCGTCAAATATTCGAGCCTGATCGCCTTCGCCGAAAGCCTGCCCGAACTGCGGCGGCAGATCGACGTCGATTTGCGCCGTCACGGCCTGCCGCTGGAACGCGTCGTTGCGGCTATCGTCTGGCTGCTCGACAACACGATGATCCGTGTCGGCAATGCCGCCTATGCCCGCGACAACAAGAGTTTTGGGCTGACCACGCTGCGTGACCGCCATGTCGACATCAAGGGCTCGAGCCTGCGCTTTGCCTTCATCGGTAAATCCGGCAAGGAATGGAGATTGAAGCTTGTCGATCGCCGGATTGCCAAGGTCGTGCGTGGAGCGCAGGACCTGCCGGGCCAAAAACTGTTCCAGTATCTCGACGAGGACCGAAACAGGCATCCGGTGCGCTCAGACGACGTCAACCGCTATATCAGGGAGAACGCCGGAGCGGAGTTCAGCTCCAAGCACTTCAGAACCTGGGGCGGCACCATCCATGCGGCGTCGCTGTTTGCGCAAACCGAACGTCCGGAAAGCCAGGCGCAGCAAAAGAGGGTGATGAACAGTGTCATCGACAAGGTTGCCGATCGGCTCGGCAACACACGCGCGGTTTGTCGCCAATGCTACATCCATCCGGAAGTGTTCCGCGCCTGGTCCGAAGGACGGCTGCTGGACGAAATGGCGGATGCCAACAAAGGCAAGCGCTCGATCGCCGGGCTCGACGACGAGGAGGCCCTGGTCTTGAGATGGCTGAAGGCAAGAGAGGGCTGACGCCGGGACCCACCTCTCAACCGAAATGTGGAAACCAAGCAGATAGAGGTGCCGAATCCGTTTGCAGCATTGGTGTGCTGGGCGATCTTCTTGCCGAAAATATCCTCGTGCGGCATTCTGCGCACCCGATTGTAGCAAAATGTCCCATTTTGCGGCGTCGCAAAATTCAATCGCAAAACTGTCGCTTTAATCGGGATTTTCGCGACAAAGGAATGACGCAGTAGGGTGGCCATCATACCCTGACCGGCACGGAAACTTACGGCATGGCGAAGCTCGTTTTTGGAATGAACCTCTCCCTCGACGGTTATGTCGACCATCAGGAATTTGGACCTGATCCTGCTCTCTTTCGTCATTGGATCGACCACGTCCGCGACCTGACAGGCAGCATTTACGGTCGACGCATGTATGAAGTCATGCGCTATTGGGATGACAACCATCCTGAGTGGACCCCCGAGCAACGCGACTTCGCGATGGCGTGGCGAAGCCAGCCGAAATGGGTCGTGTCCCGCTCGTTGAAGTCGGTCGGCCCTAACGCAACGCTTGTCATGGATGACGTCGAGGTGGCAATACGCGGGCTAAAGACCCAGCTTACAGGGGAGATTTCCGCTTCCGGACCGGAGTTGGCGCAAAGCCTGACTGACCTAGGTCTGATCGACGAATACCGTCTTTACCTTCACCCAGTGGTGCTTGGTCACGGCAAGCCCTTCTTCACCGGTCCTCGGCCGCCGCTCCGCCTTGTGGCCAGCGATCGGGTCGGCGGGGAGGTCATCAGGTTGACTTACGTTCCTGCCTGACCACGGATTGCGCCGACCGTCATGGCCGCTTCGAGGTCGAAAGCCGCTGTCTTCGTGTCGCGAAAATCCTGACTTTTGCACTATTTGCATCCAGATCTGGGTGCGGCAAGGTGACAAGTAGCCCTTGATGCAGCCCGAAGAAAAGAGGCTTGCGGCGACTATACAAATTTTTGTATAGTCGCCGCATGAAAATGCTCAAGTTCCGGGGCAGCGCCCTCAATGATCTGCGCGCTTTCCCGAACTCGGCACGGCGCGAAGCGGGCTACCAGCTCGACAAGGTACAGAATGAGCAACCTCCAACCGACTGGAAGCCAATGGCGACAATCGGGAAGGGTGTGCAGGAGATCAGGATTCGGGACGAAGCCGGCGCCTTCCGGCTGATCTACATCGCCAAAGTCGCCGATGCGGTCTACGTGCTGCATTGCTTTCAGAAGAAAACGCAGAAGACCAGCAAAATGGATCTGGACCTGGCGGCGAAACGCTACGGCGATCTGATGAAGGAGTTAGGCCAATGAGCAACGAGACTTTTGCAAGCGTGTGGGACGCCATCGAAGACACCCCCGCCGAAGCAGAGAACATGAAGCTCCGCTCCACACTGATGATGGCGCTGGAACAGCATATCCGGGCAAAGGGCTGGACGCAGGTCGAAGCCGCGCGCCATCTCGGCGTGACGCAGCCCCGCGTGTCCGATCTCCTGCGCGGTAAGATCAACCTGTTCGCCCTCGACACCCTCGTCAACATGGTGGTCGCGGCCGGACTGCATGTTGAAATGCGCGTTCTGCAATCTGCCTAATCGGCATTTGCCGGTTATTTTGTCGCTTCAATCGGGAATTTCGCGATACGGCAAGATCGCGGAAGGTTGGAAAACGGCCGATCGGCTTCGGGTGGGGGTGTCAAAAGCCGCCGTTTTCCAAGGCACGGAAAACTTCCGCCTCGGGAATGGTGCTTGAAGCGGCGGTTGCCCAAACGACGCATGTTCTCCCCTGCTGCCCATAGACGGCAATTCGACTTCCGGGACCGCTTCCGCTGTGACCGATTGGATGGGCGAGCGGGTTCGTTGCCCGCAGCATCAGCCCCAATCCGTATGCTGGATCGGGATGGAGTTCAGAGCGGAATTGCGGGAGCGGCCTGTGTTCGAGCATTCTGGACAGCGCGTTCCCGTCGACCAAATTGCCGGCGAGTAGATGGCGAAGAAGTCGGGCCGCATCCATCGCCGTGCCGACAACCAATCCGTGATAGACCCAGGCCGGATGGTAGCCGATCGCGTCGCCCATCTGCACGTCTGCTAAATCAGCCGGAGTGAGGGCGAGCCGGGCCGTGGCGAGTTCGGCAGGGATGAATACGAGGTTGGAAAGAGCCTCGGAAAGAGGGACATTCGTTGCCTCCTCGATCAATCGGGCGACCTCCTGGTAGCCGATGTTCGAATAGGCCCACCCTTGACCGGGTTCGTATCGCAGCCGATCTGCTTCGACTGCATTCAACAGGTCATCAACAGACCACGGCGAACGACCCGCTTCAACATCGGCGTGGTAGGCCGGAAGGGAACCGTAGTCTGGTAACCCCGCCTCGTGCTGTAGGAGTTGGGCAGGTGTGAAAGATTTCCCCTCGACAGCTTCGTCGAGGTTGATCTTGCCGCGTTCCGACAGGCGCAACAGAGCAACCGAGAGCGCCGTCTTCGTAAAGCTCCACCATGGAATCGAATCCGTAACCCCCGTTGCGTCTGTTTCGCCATCGTCACGAATGAACACTTTTGCTTCCATGCCGCATCATAGGCAGCCTGGGATGACGACGCGAGAACCGTCCGCTCTTTGGAGAGAATCCGACGTTCATCAACTTCTCGATTGCATCGATACCGGTGTCGCGAAACTCCTAAGTTTTGCGACAAAATCGATGGCGTTGAATTTTCAGGGAAGTTCCTGCCGCAAAGTCAGTCGCAAAAATTCGAAGTTATGCGACCGACTTTTGCAGCAGAAAGCATTCCACATTTCAGTTAGGGGCTGGGACACCGGACGGAGCGTATTTTTTTGTCGACGCGGTGTCGGGATCGGTCCTAGTGTTTCGTCCTTTGACAGAGAAAAGGACGACCCATGCTCTACGCGATCCTCTGCTATGCCTCTGAAGACGTCGTCTGCTCCTGGAGCAAGGAGCAGGATGATGCGGTCATGGAAAAACTCCTCGGCGTGCAGGAAAAATATGCCCAGGCGGGACGGCTTGGCCCGGTGGCGCGGCTCTTGCCGACGACGGCGGCGACGACGCTGAGGAAGATCAAGGGCGAAGCGGTGGTCATCGACGGCCCGTTTGCCGAAACCAAGGAACAGTTCCTCGGCTTCTACACGCTCGAATGCGCCGACCTCGATGAGGCCGTCGACTTCGCGCGCGAGCTTTCCGAGGTCAACCCGAGCGGCGGCTCCTATGAAATCCGGCCGGTCTCGCTCTTCAATCCCGCCAAGGTTTCCGCATGACCGAACTCGCCTGGATCAGCACAGCAATCAGCACCGCTCGCCCGCAGGTGATGGGGGCATTGCTGCGCTACTTCCGCGACCTCGACGCGGCGGAGGAAGCATTCCAGGACGCCTGCCTGAGGGCACTGAACAACTGGCCGAAAAACGGTCCTCCGCGCGATCCGGCAGCCTGGCTGATCTTCGTCGGCCGCAACAGCGGCATCGATGCGGTGCGCAAGCGCGCCAAGCAGGCGCCGCTGCCGGAGGAGGACCAGATCTCCGATCTGGAGGATGCCGAGAGCGACGTCGCCGAGCGGCTGGACGGCGCGCATTATCGCGACGATATTTTGCGGCTGCTGTTCATCTGCTGCCATCCCGACCTGCCGGCCACACAGCAGATCGCGGTGGCGTTACGCATCGTCTCCGGCCTGACGGTCAAGCAGATCGCCCGCGCCTTCCTCGTCGGTGAAAGCGCCATGGAGCAGCGTATCACGCGCGCCAAGGCGCGTATCGCCGACGCCGGGGTGCCGTTCGAGACGCCGGGAGCGGTCGAGCGCTCCGAACGGCTCGCCGCCGTCGCCGCCATGGTCTACTTGATCTTCAACGAAGGCTATTCCAGCAACAGCGGCGAGGCTTCGGCGCGTGCGCCGCTTTGCGAAGAGGCGATCCGGCTGGCCCGGTTGCTGCTCAGGCTGTTCCAGACCGAGCCGGAGATCATGGGGCTGACGGCGCTGGTGCTGCTGCAGCATGCACGCTCGCCGGCTCGCTTCGACGAGAACGGCGAGATCGTGCTGCTCGAAGACCAGGACCGCAGCCTGTGGAGCTGCAAGATGATCGATGAAGGCCTGGCGCTGGTCGATAAGGCGTTGCGCCATCGCAAGCCCGGTCCCTACCAGGTGCAAGCGGCGATCGCCGCACTGCATGCGCGGGCGGAAAAGCCCGAGGACACGGACTGGAACGAGATCGACCTGCTCTACGGCCTGCTCGAGCAGATGCAGCCGTCGCCGGTGGTGACGCTCAACCGCGCCGTCGCGGTCTCCAAGGTGCGTGGACCGGAAGCCGCACTCGCCATGATCGAGCCGCTGGAGGGAAGGCTTTCCGGCTATTTCCATTTCTTCGGCCTCAAGGGCGGACTGCTGATGCAGCTTGGCCGCGGCGAGGAGGCGCGCGTCGCTTTCGACCGCGCCATCGCGCTTGCCAATACGGCCGCCGAGGCAGCGCATATCCGCATGCATATTGACCGGCTGATGAAAGAAAGCGCCGTGCCGGAAGCCGCCAAGACGGCACGCTAGTTCGCTCTATCTGGCTGGTTCAACAGTCGGACGCCGGCTTGGACCATGCCGGGGTGGCGATTTCTCCCTGAAACGCGTAATGCCACGCCATGACAGCGCCTGGTATGCCGACCGGCAGGGAACCGGTATGGCGAAAAGCTTGGACCGACGCCATATGAGCGACGGGATCTGAAAGGGACGAAACGAAATGACGATTGCGAAGGAAACGGCCGGGCTTCTGGCGAAACTGGGCGTTGCCGAGGGCGCGCTTACGGGCGGCGACCTCATCGTGCGCAGCCCGGTGACCGGCGAGCAGATCGCCGCGCTGAAGACCATCTCGCCGGCCGATGCGGCAACGACCATCGACAAGGCCCACAAGGCTTTCCTGGCGTGGCGGCAGGTGCCAGCTCCCAAGCGTGGCGAGCTGGTGCGGCTGCTCGGCGAGGAATTGCGCATTCACAAGACCGAGCTTGGCCGGTTGGTATCGATCGAGGTCGGCAAGATCCCGTCAGAGGGTCTTGGCGAAGTGCAGGAGATGATCGACATCTGCGATTTCGCCGTCGGTCTTTCCCGGCAATTGTACGGCCTGACCATCGCCACCGAGCGTCCCGGCCATCGCATGATGGAAACCTGGCATCCGCTCGGCGTCGTCGGCGTCATTTCGGCCTTCAACTTTCCGGTGGCGGTATGGTCGTGGAACGCGGCACTTGCGCTGGTCTGCGGCGACGCGGTGGTGTGGAAACCGTCCGAGAAGACGCCGCTGACGGCGCTCGCCTGCGAAGCGATTTTTGCACGCGCGGTAAAGCGTTTTGGCACGGACGCGCCGCAGGGCCTGGCGCCGGTGCTGATCGGTGATCGCGCCGTCGGCGAGATCCTGGTCGATCATCCCAGGGTGCCGCTGGTCTCGGCCACCGGCTCGACACGCATGGGCAGGGATGTCGGCCCACGGCTGGCGAAGCGCTTTGCCCGTGCGGTGCTGGAGCTCGGCGGCAACAATGCCGGCATCGTCTGCCCGACGGCCGATCTGGACATGGCGCTCCGCGCTATAGCCTTCGGCGCCATGGGCACGGCCGGCCAGCGCTGCACGACGCTCAGGCGCCTGTTCGTGCATGAGAGCGTCTATGACCAGCTCGTTCCGCGCCTGAAGAAGGCTTATGAGAGCGTCTCGGTCGGCAATCCGCTGGAGACAAGCGCTCTGGTTGGCCCGCTGATCGACAAGGCTGCCTACGAGAATATGCAGAAGGCGCTGGAGGAGGCGGCTTCGCATGGCGGTAAGATAACCGGCGGAATGCGGGTCGAGAACGGTCACCCCGAGGCCTACTATGTGCGTCCGGCGCTGGTCGAAATGCCGCGGCAGGTTTCGCCGGTGACGGAGGAAACCTTCGCGCCCATCCTCTATGTGATGAAATATTCGGACTTCGACATCGCGCTAGAAGAACACAATGCGGTGGGAGCGGGGCTGTCATCCTCGATCTTTACCCGCGACCTGCAGGAATCCGAGCGCTTTCTTAGCGTCGATGGATCGGACTGCGGCATCGCCAACGTCAATATAGGCACGTCAGGGGCCGAGATCGGCGGTGCCTTCGGTGGCGAGAAGGAAACCGGCGGCGGCCGCGAAAGCGGCTCCGATGCCTGGAAGGCCTATATGCGGCGCGCTACCAACACGGTGAATTATTCCAAGGCGCTGCCGCTTGCGCAGGGCGTGTCGTTCGACATCGATTGAAATGCCAGACCTTCGTCGCGGCGGCGCCAAGGCTGCCACGACGGCGGTCGGCTCGCCGTTCAGCTGGCTTGCGAAGTTACAACACAGTTGTCGAAGGCTGCATCGATGATGGCGAGCTTGACCGCCTGGGCGGTCATGTATTCCTGATAGAACTCGCTCGACACCCACATGACCGAGTGACCGCGCTGGCCCAACCAGCCGATGCTGCCGAGTTCCTCGGCATCGCGCAATTTGCGTGACAGGTGAGTGCGGGAAAGCTTGAGCCAGTTCGCGAAATCCCCGATTGAGACGACACCGGTCGGGATTCGGTCCAGGTCGGCATGATCGGGGTCGACGCCGGACATCAGCCAATCCATGACGATGCCGCCATTGTCGAGCCAGGTGAACAAGGAAAAAGTCTGTTTTGGCTGCCGCACGGCATGCGACGAAAGCAGTCCGTCGGCCACCAGTGGCTGCAGTTTGGCGAGTACGTCCGGTTGTGCGACGAATGCAGCCAGTCGACATCCACCATCCAGGCTGTCCAGCGTTTTCAGATGAGCCATGACCCAGCCGGCAACCGTCTCCAGAGTGCCCGCGGTCGGCTGAAACGGGCGGATGCGCCCATATTTAATCGGCAGATGCCGGATGAAACCGTAATGCAGCATCTCCTTCAGGAAGGCATCGGCGGTGTTGCGGCTGGCCACCGAATGCCGGCAGATGTCGTCCATGAACCGTGCGGACGTAAGTCCCTTGCGATGATCGTCCGGCTCTCGATTGAAATACAAGCCAAGGCCGATATGGGCCATCAGCCAACGCTGTTGCGTGGCGAATACGGAAGCCAGCCGCGGGTTCGCTTCATACGTCTGGAGAAGCGTCCGCGACTGAGCCTGGACATGGCGACGCAGTGCCGGATGGCTGGCAATGTCTTCAGAAACCAGCGCCATCCCCGCCGAGCCCAACCAAATTTGCAACTGGAAAATGCCGATCACAATTTCAGCCTTCGCGGGTCGTGTCCAGAGCCGACGCATTAGGATACGAGCTGAATCCCGCCGGCTAGTGGGCTGAATTCCGCGACTTGATCGCCGAGGCCACTGATTTCGCTGCAGAGGGCCAGCCCGCTCGAACCCACCAACGATGACTTCGCCTGTCCAGCCCGTGCTCCCGCCGATGGCGACGCGGAACCAACACAAGCTTTGCTCGTTGAAGAACGCTGATTGGACTGAGACAGTGAGGGACTACAAAATGGAGAATGGCCTTTTCGCCACGCCGCCTGCAGCTTTCCGGCAAACAGAGTCGGTCTGGCCACGGGCGCTCAAGTGGCTGTTGCGCCGAGTGCGCAGCGCCTCCGACAGCTCGGGAACCATGTTGAAGCCAATCCTTTCCGAACCCGAGGACGATAGCGGGCCCACTCCGCCTCGACATGCTTGAGGCTGACCGCGCTGCGATCTTGACGTCAAAATGACCGCTCACATATCCTTTTAGGGCCGCGCAGCAGCCGACAACCATGACCGCTTCGAAGGCCTGCCACGGCGGCGTGTCCGCCTGATGCAGCAGGCGAGAGCGGTAGTGGCACGCCGCGGCGGGAACCATCGGGCGTGCTTGGCTATTAGATACAGGCGGCTGCTGGTCTGCCGGGCCAGGAGCCATTGCTATGATCATCGATCCTCCACCGAAAAGTGCTATCCCGGCATCCGTTCCGTCGGTCGATCCAAAAGCTGCCCCGACGCTTCGCAATGCCGAAGCGGAGGTCTTTTATATCGAAGCGATCCGCGAACTTGTCGCGACCGGCATCCCCTTTCTTGTCGCCGGCACCTATGCCGTAAGCGCCTATACCGGGATCATCCGCCAGACCAAGGACCTCGACATTTTCTGCAAGGCCGGCGACTGCCCGCGCATCCTCGCCCATTTTAAGCAGATCGGCTACGCCGTCGTGGTCGAGGACGACCGGTGGCTGGGCAAAGTGTTCAAGGGCACCCATTTTTTCGACGTCATTTTCGCCTCGATGAACGGCACAATGCCTGTCGACGACCAGTGGCTGGAGCACGCCCGTCAGGGCGAATTGCTGGGCAGCCAGGTGCGGATCATCGGGCCCACCGAGCTTATCTGGTCCAAAAGTTTCATCCAGGACCGCGGTCGCCACGATGGTGCCGACATCTCGCATACCATCCTCAAGGCCCACGACCAGATCGACTGGCAAAGGCTGCTTTCCTACATGGAAGTTCATTGGGAAGTTCTGCTGATGCATCTCTTGAACTTCCGATGGATCTATCCGACGGAGCGGGGCCGCGTGCCCGCCTGGCTGCTCGACGAGCTGCTTGACCGGCTGGCCAAGCAACGCGAATTGCCACCTTCCCGGATGAAAATCTGCCGTGGGCGCATGCTTTCACGAACTGACTATGAGATCGACGTCAACGACTGGGGTTTTGCCGACGTCGGCGGTGAAGGAGAACATAGCAATGGCTGACGAGCTCGAAACTGCTTCGCCGAAGGCGGAAAACGGCAGCGCACTCAAAGTCGCCGCCATTGGCGATCTGCATGTCGGCAAGGAGGACCAGGCCTCGTACCGCGATCTTTTCGGCGAGATGTCGCGTGCAGCCCAGGTTCTCGTGCTGACCGGCGACCTTACCAATCTCGGCAAGCCTCGGGAGGCCGAAATCCTTGCCGAGGAACTGCGTGCCTGCACGATCCCGGTCGTCGCCGTACTTGGCAACCACGACTATGAGTCAGGCGCCGTCGAGCAGGTCACCGACATTCTGCGCCAGGCGGGCGTTCACCTGCTCGACGGCGAGGCGACGGAGATTCACGAGGTCGGGTTCGTCGGGGTCAAGGGTTTCGTTGGCGGTTTTGGATCGCGCATGCTCGGCTCCTTCGGCGAACCCGCCATCAAGTCGATGGTGGCGGAAAGCGTGAACGAAGCGATGCGGCTTGAAAACGCAATGCGGCAGGTCCGCGCCAAACGCACGCTTGTCGTTCTGCACTACGCGCCTGTCGTCGAGACGGTCGAAGGCGAGCCGCTGGAGATCTTCCCGTTTCTCGGTTCGTCACGCCTGGCCGAGACAATAGACCGGTTCCAGGTCAGCGCGGTGGTGCATGGCCATGCGCATCGCGGCGCCTACGAGGGCCGCACACCGGGCGGGGCGTCGGTCTATAACGTTGCCATGCATGTCGCCAAGCCGACCGGCCGCCCCTACGCTGTGCTCGAAATCTAATAGGCTAGATGTTGAACGCCCGCTTCGGCGGAATATCGTTTTCATCCGGATTGGGAATGGGGTCCTCGTCGGGGAGCCTGTCGGGGTCCGGCTCACGCACGGGCTTGGGATCGGGGATGGGAGGCGGCGGCACCGGGGTCGGGGTTGGCTCGGGTGTGGGAATAGTGGCCATCGTGATCATCTCCTCTTGGCGCAGAACAACGCAATGGGTCAGCTGGTTCCCGCCTTCTGGTCAGCCCATCTCCGGATTCGCCTGTCTGCTGCCCGACTTGCTTGATCGCAGCAGTAGAGCAAGCGGAACGAGCAGGGCGGTTGCCACCGCGCAGTAGCGGAAGACATCGACATAGGCGAGCAGCGTGGCTTGGCGGGCGATCAACTGGCCGAGCCAGCCGATCGCCTGCTGCTTCGCCTCGACCATCGGCGAACCCTGGGCGACGAAATGCTCGGTCGCCTGCCGAAGCGCCTGCTGATAGGCGGGCGACGACTGCACGGTGTGGCCGACCAGATTCGCTTGATGGATCTGGGAGCTTTGCGCAATGACGGTGTTGGACAGCGAGACGCCAATGCTGCCGCCGATATTGCGCGCAACGTTGATCAGCGCCGATGCCTGGTTGGTCTTCTGCGGGGGCAGGCCGACATAGGCCGCGGTCGAGATGGGAATGAACAGGAACGGCAGCCCGACCATCAGGAAAACACGTGCAAAGGCAAAGAAGCGGAAGCTGGCGTCCGGGGTGAGCGAGGTCATATGCCAGAGGGCCACTGCGACCACCGACATGCCCATCATGATCAGGTATTTGGGCTGCACGATGGTGCCTACAAATCCGGACACCGGCATCAAGATCAGCATGGCGATGCCGCCCGGCATCATCGAAAGGCCCGAGAGCGTCGCGGTATAGGCAAATGTCGTCTGCTGCAGCTGCGGCACGATCTGGGTGGTGCTGAACAGGATAGCACCGACCGCCATCATGACCAGGAAGGCTGTGCCGAACTGGCGCGTGAACAACAGGCGCATGTCGACGACCGGATCGCCGCGACTGAGTTCCCATGGAATAAGCAGCAGGAACGCGATCGCGGAAATCACTGCGAAAGTGGTGATGAAATCCGAGGCGAACCAATCGTAGCGCTGGCCCCGGTCGAGAAAGATCTCCAGGCACCCCAAGGCAATCGCCACCAGGACGAACCCGACCCCGTCGATCTTCAGGCCGCCTTCCAGCCGTTCCTTGCGTTCGCGTTCGAGTACGTCCGGTTCGACCAACAGCCATTGCACCAAGGCCAGCGACAGGATGCCGAACGGCACGTTGATGAAGAAGATCCAGTGCCAGGAGAAATGGTCCGTCAGCCAGCCGCCGATCGTCGGCCCGACCGTCGGTGCGACGATGACGGCAATGCCGTAAAGCGCGAAGGCCTGCGAGCGCTTTTCAGGCGGAAAGGTGTCGGCAAGGATCGATTGCTCGCTTGGCGCCATGCCGCCGCCGCCGAGGCCCTGAAGGACCCTGAACAGGATGAGCAGTTCCAGGTTGGGCGCCAGTCCGCACAGCAGCGACGCGACGGTGAAGGTCGCGACGCAGAGCATGTAGTAGCGCTTTCGGCCGATGACGCTTGCCAGCCAGCCGCTGACCGGAATGATCACCGAGTTGGCAACGAGATAGGTGGTAATCACCCAGGTGCTTTCATCCATTCCGGCCGCCAGGCTGCCGGCGATGTCGCGCAGGGCGACATTGGCGATCGAGGTGTCCAGCACCAGCATGAAAGTGGCGATGGAGACGACGACGGCGATGAGCCACGGATTGTGTGTCCCGGCGGCGGATCGGCTTTCGCCCTGATTTCTGGCGGTTTCGCCGTTCATCGCACCTTGACCGTCGGCACCACCGACAGGCCTGGCCCGAGAAGCACATCCGGCGGCTTGTCGAAGACGATCTTGACCGGCACGCGCTGCACCACCTTGACGTAATTGCCGGTGGCATTTTCGGCCGGCAGGAGGCTGAAGGCGGTGCCGCTGCCGGCCTGAATGCTGTCGACGCGGCCATGGAAGGACTTGTCCGGGTAGGCGTCGATGTCGATGTCGACCGGCTGTCCCTGCCGCATCAGATCGAGCTGCGTCTCCTTGAAATTGGCCTTCACCCAGACCTCGTCGGGAACGAACATCATCAATACCTGGCCGGGTTGGGCGTAGGTGCCCTTAGCGGCGGAAATGCTCGTTGCGCGCCCGGCTGCGGGTGCTGTGATAGTCGTGCGCGACAGCGTCGTGCGGGCTTGCTCCTGGCTGGCCTTTGCCTGCTCGAGCTGCGCCTCGGCGCTCCTGGCCTGTGCCTGCAAGACCGAAACCTGGCTTTTTGCGGAGGCGACATTGGCCTCGGCGCTGTCCAGCGCGGCCTGGTCCTGACGCAACATCGATGCCGCCTGCTGCGCCTGCTGCTGCGTTGCTGTGCCCCTGGCCAGGAGTTCGCGATTGCGTTGATCCTCGGCCTTGGCGAAATCCAGCGCTGCCTTGGCCTGTGCAACCTGCCTCTGGGCAGCGTTTACCTTTGCGTTTTGAGCCTCGATCTGGGCGGCGACATTGACGATTTCGGCCTCGGCCGCGGCGACGCCGGCGTCGGCCTGCTTCAGGTTTGCCTGATAGTCGCTGTCGTCGATACGCAGGAGGACATCGCCCGCCTGTACATGCTGATTGTCGGTAACCGCCAGCTCGGTAATGCGGCCGGCTATTTGCGCACCGATCGTCACTGTGCGCGCATCTATGAAGGCGTCGTCGGTCGATTCGTACTGGCGAGCGTTCAGCCACCAGATCGCGATACCTGCCGCGACGAGCAACAGCGCAAGCGCGATGGCTGCGGCCGCATAGGGATGGCGCCTGGGAAAGCCGAGCAGACCGGCCTTTCGTTGCGAGGCATTCCCGTCGGGTTTTTCCTGCCGGGGCTCTGCCGATCGCTCACGAGATTCTCGAACCGGGGCCGGTTGCTCCCGGGTTTCATTTACAGGCTCGACGTCTTGTTCGACGCGTTGAGGCTTCGTGTCCAACGGAATTGCTTTCAAGACTGATATTGCAGCCGCCGAAGCGGACGCAAAGCCAAACGGCAAGCTTCCGCAAAAGTTCCTGTCCGGAAACGGGTTCGGTTAACGGGTCGACATCGAACACAGGCGGGGGCGCGTCGGAATTCGAGCGCCGCTTCACCGGGCAGGTGATCCGTACGCCTCATGTTGCGACGGTCCGGCCTTGTCAGCGCTCCATGGCGCGATAATTGCTCATGTAGGCGTGGGCGAATTCACCTGTCGACAGGAGCCGACCATGAAACATCAAACACTCGACCAACTGCAGGCCGTCGCGGAAGTTGAGTCCTTCGCGGCGTATCCGGCGATGACTCGAACCCAGCGGATTGAACGTTGGGCGGAACTTCTCGAACAAAACCCGACGCGATGCCTTGGGGCGCTTCCAGGCACCGAATATATGAACAGGGAAGCGCGTGACAGATCGCGTGGCGCTGGGACGCCGCTCACTGTCGCCTTCGAGGATCCGGTTCTGCGTGCCATGGGTCTCAGCGATGATACCTATGGTGAGGCAAAGCGCTTCTTCGAACTGAGCGACCGGCAGTTGCACCAAATCGTCTGCCATTGCCATGTCGGCGCTACGATGCAAGCGAGATGGGCCGCTGCCAGGGTGCGCGGGATAGTTCGCGGCAACAGATTTGTTGCCTGGATGAAGGGCTTGATCGTGCATTGAGGCGGTACGAGGAACGGCGGAACACGCGTTCTTTCCGCGCCGTGGAGAGCGCTTCCGAACTTGGAAGGGCTCGTGCCCCGTCGGGCCGCGCAGATTGTGAAACTCCTCGACGCTTGGCTGCGCCTTGTCGCGGCCATGCGTCCGTCTTTGATGTGAGAATTTGAGCTGGCCCGCCGCAGGTGAGGGCCTTCGTCTGACCGGCGGTCGAGCGCCGTCCAGGCCTGCCTGCGCGGCTACTAACGACGAATGATCCTGCGATCGGGGAAGATCCTGCGACCTGGCTAAACTAGCGATCGATTTCTCCGAACACGATGTCGAGCGAGCCGATGATCGCGGCAACATCGGCGATCATATGGCCTCGGGACAGGAAATCCATCGCTTGCAGGTGGGCGAAGGAAGGTGCGCGGATCTTGCATCGGTAGGGAACGTTGCCCCCGTCCGACACGAGGTAGACGCCGAATTCACCCTTCGGCGCCTCGACGGCGGCATAGACTTCGCCGCTCGGCACGCGAATGCCTTCGGTATAAAGTTTGAAGTGGTGGATCGTCGCTTCCATCGAGCGCTTCATCGTGGCACGCGGCGGCGGCGTGATCTTGCGGTTCGGGATCGCGACCGGTCCCTGGCCTTCGGGTGAGCGCAACTTTTCCAGACATTGCCGCATGATCCGGACCGACTGGCGCATTTCCTCCATGCGGACGAGATAGCGGTCGTAGCAGTCGCCATGCTTGCCGACCGGGATATCGAAATCCATCTCCGAATAGCATTCGTATGGCTGCGCCTTGCGCAGGTCCCAGGACGCGCCCGATCCGCGCACCATCACGCCGGAAAAGCCCCAGGCCCAGGCATCGTCGAGGCCGATCACGCCGACATCGACATTGCGCTGCTTGAAAATGCGGTTCTCGGTCAACAGCTCTTCGAGATTGTCGCAGACCTTGAGGAACGGATCGCAGAACTTCCAGATGTCGTCGAGGAGTTCCGGCGGCAGATCCTGATGCACGCCGCCGACCCTGAAATAATTCGCGTGCATGCGGGCGCCGGACGCGCGCTCATAAAAGACCATCAGCTTCTCGCGCTCGGCGAAACCCCAGAGCGGCGGCGTCAGCGCGCCGATGTCCATGGCTTGCGTGGTGACGTTGAGGAGGTGCGATAACAGCCGGCCTACTTCGCAGAAAAGCACGCGGATGAGCTGTCCGCGTTTCGGAACCGATATTTCGAGGAGCTTCTCGGCGGCGAGACAGAATGCATGCTCCTGGTTCATCGGCGCGACGTAGTCGAGCCGGTCGAAATAGGGCAAGGCCTGCAGGTAGTTCTTGTACTCGATGAGCTTTTCGGTGCCGCGATGCAGCAGGCCGATGTGGGGATCGGCGCGTTCCACGATCTCGCCGTCGAGTTCGAGCACCAGCCGCAGGACACCGTGAGCGGAGGGATGTTGTGGCCCGAAATTGATGGTGAAGTTGCGAACTGCAGCCTCGGCCATGACAGTCCTCCGCGATCGGGCGGCCTTCGTTTCCGTGCCGGAGCCGGCTTGTCCGCTTTCAGCCGCTCACGTCGTCGTCTGGATGATCAGCGTCAGCGTGCCGTCGCCGTCGATATTGGCTGCGACGACCTGCGTGGAATTAAGCCCGTTCGCCGCCAGCGCCGATGCCGCCTGCGGCGATGCGTCGATCGAACTTTGCAGGATGCGCAAATCCTCGGCGCTGGTCTGGGTGACGACGGCCTCCGCCTGTGCCTTGATGTCAGGAGGCAGATCCTCCATCGCCACGATTGTCACTGCAGTGAAATTCTGGGCGGAGAAGGCTTGGTCAGGTGTAGTCTGGTCGGGAGTGGTCCCTTCGGGCGTGGCTTGCTCCGGCAGGGTTTGCGGGGCCGTCGGCGGGACAGGAGCAAGCTCTGGTCCCACGGATTGCGCATAGACCGGCGAGGCAAGGGCCAGTGCCGAAAGTGTGGCAATTGTCGTCGATAGGCGCATGGCCGTTCCTTCCGTTTGCTCAGCGGACGATCAATTCGGTGACGACAAAACTATCGTGTCGAAATATGGTTCCGTGACCGAGGTGATGTCTTGCCGAAAGCCGTGATTGTCGCGGAAAGCAGGGCGCGAAATCCGGCGTTGCCTGTCTCAGGCAGCGGTGTGGCTGCGATCGGGCTGCGGCCAGCGCTGCAACGCCTCACGGCCCTGAGCGGTCAGTTCGTAGATCCCGCGATCGGTGCGCGCGAACCAGCGATACACATTGTGCAGCAGGATCTTAGGCGCGTTCGGCAGGTTGGGCTTCAAGTCACGCGGCCGCTTTGGGCCGTCGGCGAGGGCTGCGGCGCATGCCAGCGCCTGCTGGCGATAGGCGGTCATGATCGGCGCACGCGAGCCGCCGCCGGCGACAGGATCGCCCTGCCGACGCCGGTGTTCGTCAATTAGCTTCGAGCGGCGCCGGGGATCGCGACGCGGAGCCAATGCCGTCGGGCTGAGCAGCACCTGAACCTCGCCGTTCGGTCGCACGCCAAGCAGGCCAAAGCCGAGCCGACGGCAGAGATTGCGGTATCTCACATCGCTCTCACGGCCCTTGCCACGGGCCGACATGCATGCCGCTAGCCAGACCTCGTCGCTCGCCGCCATACGGTCGATGCCCTGGAGGATGAGCTCGAGATTGAACTTCAGCTTCAGCTCGCAGATGACGACGATCGGTGGAGAGTCGGCACTCAGCGCCAGCAGATCGCAGCCGCCGATCTCGCCCTTGACTATAAATCCCAGGCCTTCGAGGAAGGCCTTGACCGGGTTGTAGAGTGACGTTTCGAGCATGGGCCTTTGTCGGCTGCGAATCATCCCGCCGATCGGCGGTTCAGCGCGATTATCGCTCCTTGCCGTTGAACAGGAGGTAAACGACGGCCGAGCAAGCGGTCAGAGCCGTGCCATGGCCGCTTGCCAATTTGGTATGCTGGTATAATGTGTACCTAAGGTAGCATGCTCCGCGTAGCTGCGCTGTGCTGGACATCCGGGCGCCCGAGACATCGTCCATGGCATCGTCATTTGAGCGGCGGCTCCCCTGCGTTCTCTAATCCGCCAACCGGCGGCAATGTGCACACTAGTCAATGGGATGACGATCGGCAGGGCCGTCGTTGGAATTCAGGAGTAACGGACACATGACAACGATTGCGCTGTTTGGTGCGGGCGGCAAAATGGGTTACCGTCTGTCGACCAATTTTCGCGGATCTCCCTATACGATACGCCATGTCGAGGTCAGCGACGCCGGCCGCGAGCGGCTTAAGTCGGGCCTCGGCATCGATGCCGTCAGCGCCGATGAGGCGCTTGATGGCGCCGATGTGGTGATCCTGGCGGTTCCGGACACGCATATCGGCAAGGTCGCGGCGAGTATCGAGAGCAAGCTTGCGTCAGGCACCATGGTCGTCGTGCTCGACGCCGCAGCACCTTTCGCCGGCCACCTGCCGAAGCGGCCGGACCTGACCTATTTCGTCACCCACCCCTGCCATCCGCCGATCTTCAACGACGAGACCGACATGGCGGCCAAGAAGGACTATTTCGGCGGCGTCAAGGCCAAGCAGCATATGGTCAGCGCCTTGATGCAGGGACCGGAGGAGGATTTCGCCAAGGGTGAGGCGATCGCAAAAATCATCTGGGCGCCGGTCATGCGCTCGCATCGCGTCACGGTCGATCAGATGGCGCTGCTCGAGCCCGGCCTTTCGGAAACGGTATGCGCTTCGCTGCTCGTCGTCATGAAGGAGGCCGTTGACGAGGTGGTGGCGCGCGGGGTCGACAAGCAGGCGGCGCTCGACTTCCTGCTTGGCCATATGAACGTGCTTGGCGCCGTCATCTTCGGCGAGACCAAAGGCGTGTTCTCCGACGCCTGCAACAAGGCGATAGAGTTCGGCAAGCCGGTGCTGATGCGCGACGACTGGAAGCGGGTGTTCGAGCCGGAGGAGATTGCCGCGAGCATTCAGCGCATCACTTGAGGGCAGCGACGCGTTCTCCGGAACATGTCACCTGAAATTGTCATTGACTCATTATACCAGTTGGCTTAGCTGTTCGATGGATCGGACCGTCAAGCTTCGCAGCAGGATCAGGCGCTGGATGAGTGGAGGATAGGGGGAGCGATCCGTCGAGGTGAAGCCGGCCAAGGGCTTGTGAATCTGACGCGACCCGCCGCCTACGGCCGGCTAACGAAATCGAATGCATATAGC
Source organism: Mesorhizobium sp. M0816 (assembly GCF_040320005.1). Lineage (NCBI taxonomy): Bacteria > Pseudomonadati > Pseudomonadota > Alphaproteobacteria > Hyphomicrobiales > Phyllobacteriaceae > Mesorhizobium > Mesorhizobium sp. M0816. Next base: position 220,256 of record NZ_JAMYOT010000006.1, read on the forward strand.
CTTGGGATAAGGCACGGATTTTCAACGGGAGGAATACATGAAACTGACACGCAGAATGACGCTTGCGGCTTTTGCCGGCATGCTGGCGCTTGGCACCGCCGCACCCGCCTATGCGGCGGATTTGATCGCCATCATCACGCCCTCGCATGACAATCCGTTCTTCAAGGCGGAAGCTGTCGGCGCGGAGGCCAAGGCCAAGGAACTCGGTTACGAGGCGTTGGTGCTCGTCCATGACGACGACGCCAACAAGCAGTCCGAATTGATCGACACGGCGATTGGCCGCGGCGCCAAGGCGATCATCCTCGACAATGCCGGCGCCGACGCGACTGTCGCCGCGGTGCAGAAGGCCAAGGACGCGGGCGTTCCTTCCTTCCTGATCGATCGCGAGATCAATGCCACCGGCGTTGCCGTCGCGCAGATCGTCTCCAACAATTATCAGGGCGCCCAGCTCGGCGCACAGGAATTCGTCAAGCTGATGGGCGAGAAGGGTAATTTCGTCGAGCTCGTCGGCAAGGAATCCGACACCAATGCCGGCATCCGCTCCAAGGGTTACCACGACGTCATCGACGACTATCCGGACCTGAAGATGGTGGCGCAGCAGTCGGCCAATTGGAGCCAGACCGAGGCCTATTCAAAGATGGAATCGATCCTCCAGGCCAATCCCGATATCAAGGGCGTGATCTCCGGCAACGACACGATGGCGATGGGCGCTTATGCGGCACTTGCCGCTGCCGGCCGCAAGGACGTCATCGTCGTCGGCTTCGACGGGTCGAACGACGTGCGCGACTCGATCACCTCCGGCGGCATCAAGGCGACAGTCCTGCAGCCGGCCTTCGCGCAGGCGCAGATGGCGGTCGAGCAGGCCAACGACTTCATCAAGAACAAGAAGTCTCCGGCCGAGGAAAAGCAGCTGATGGACTGCGTCCTGGTCAATGGCGACAATGCCGCCAAGCTGGAGACGTTCGCGCTCACCAACTGAGCCGGCGTAACATCAAGCAGCAAGGGACGAGCCTCCGGTTCGTCCCTTGCTTCCATTTCGCCCTTGCTTCCATTTCTTTGGGTGCTCCTGACTGCCATGCCGAACGAGCCGACATGTTCAACACGCTGACCCGGCCGATCCTTGTCGCGTCGTTCCTTGCAGCTATAGTCAGCCTGACCGGCTGCAAGATCCTGCCGACGCCGTCGGCGGAAAACGGCGGCACTGGCTCCGCATTCAATCCCGACAAGATGGTCGAGGACATCTGGGCGGCGAAAGTCATACCCTATCTGCAGCAGAAGGCCGGGCCGTTTGCCGAGGTTCACACCTTGGCCAAGACCGATCCCGCCGCTGCCGGCGCCAAATACGGCAACCCGAAGAAGCAGGCGAATTCGCCATGGACCTTCGCGGTTCGGCTCGAGGGCAAGGTCGTTGCAGCCAATACACAGTCACGCGCGGCGACGATGGACGTCGATGCCGACGGCGACGGCAAGGCGGACGCGCGGGTGCAGATCGGACCCGCCATGCGCGGAACCGCGCTGCGCGACAGCCTCGACTTCATCCAGTTCAACGATTTCACCAACCAGATCGACTTCGCCCAGTTCGGCAAGGCTTTCAACGCCTATGCCGACAAGACCGTGCTTTCCAAGCTGCCGCGCGAGGCACTCGAGGGCCGCAGCGTCGAGGTACTTGGCGCCTATACGCCGGGCAGTGGCCAGGACCTGCCGCTGGTGACGCCGGCGGAGGCAAAGATCGGGCCGAAGCCATGAGCGGCTATCAAGATGTCATCCTGAAGCTGGAGGACGTCTCGAAAGTCTATTCCGGCACCGTCGCGGTCAAACGGGCGAATTTCGAGGTGCGCAAAGGCGCGGTCAACGTGCTGGTCGGCGAAAACGGAGCCGGCAAATCGACGCTGATGAAGATCATCGCCGGCGTCGAGCAACCGACGCTCGGGCGCATCTTGCTGGACGGCGAGGAGGTTTCATTCTCGTCTTCCGGTGATGCCGTGAGCCGCGGCATCGGCATGGTTTTCCAGGAGCTGAATCTGTTCGGCAATCTGACTGTCGCCGAAAATATTTTCGCCACCCGCGAGATCACCAACCGCTTCCGCAAGATCGACCGCAAGGAGCAGGAGCGCCGCGCGGCGGAGTTCCTTGAACGCCTGGAAACCGGCATCCGGCCCGACATGCTGGTCGAGGATCTGCGCATCGGCCAGCAGCAGCTGGTCGAGATCGCCAAGGCGGTTTCGCTCGATGCGCGCATCCTGATCATGGATGAACCGACCTCGGCGCTGAGCGCGGCGGAAGTCGAGATCCTGTTCAAGGTGATTGCCGACCTCAAGGCACGCGGCGTGGCAATCGTCTACATCTCGCACCGGCTCGAGGAACTGATCCGCATCGGCGACACCATCACGGTGCTGCGCGACGGCCGCATCACCGGCCAGGCGGAGATGAAAGACGTCGACACCCAGTGGATCGTGCGGCAGATGATCGGCTCGGACGCCAAGGACTTCGCCAAGGCCGACGGCCATGTGCCGGGCGAGGAAATATTCCGCGCCGAGGACATCTGCCTGCCGCGCGTCACCGGCGGGCTTGCGGTCGATCACGTCTCGCTATCGCTGCGCGCCGGCGAAATTCTCGGCATCTATGGCCTGATGGGCGCAGGACGCAGCGAGCTGTTCGACTGCATCATGGGCCGCCACGGCCATTCGACGGGCACGATATTCATTGCCGGCAAAAAAGTGCACGAGCGCGACACGACGCGGCGCATCCGGCGCGGCCTGGCGCTGATCCCCGAAGACCGCCAGCGCGAAGGGCTGGTGTCGATCCTCTCCGTCGCCAGCAATCTGACGCTGGCCAGCCTGTCGCGGTTCGTGCGCCTGTTCCACATTCGCGGTGCCGCCGAAAGACAGGCGGTGGCCCGGACGGTGCGCGAACTGGCGATCAAGGTCGCCGATCCGGCGCAGGAAGTCTCGTCGCTGTCAGGCGGCAACCAGCAGAAGGTGGTGATCGGCAAGGCGCTGCTCACCGGCCCGAAGGTGCTGTTGATGGACGAGCCCAGCCGCGGCATCGACGTCGGCGCCAAGGCCGACGTGTTCCGCACCATGCGCAAGCTGTCGCGCGACGGCCTGGGGATACTGTTTGCCACCTCCGATCTCGACGAAGTGATGGCGTTGTCCGACCGTATCGCAGTGATGAGCAATGGAAAATTGACCGGCATGTTCGATCGCGCAGAGGCGACGGAGGCCGCACTCGTCGCTGCCTCGGCCTTCGGCCACGGACCGGTCCCGCACGGAGAGCAAGGCGCATGACTGACATCCCAGCCAAGGCGGCGGTCAACTCCATGTCGGGCGGCTCGGTCCTGCTGACGCTGATGAAGGCGAGGACGTTCATCGCGCTAATCGCCGTGCTGTTATTCTTCTCGATAGCCGCCCCCAATTTCCTATCGGCCGCCAATCTTATCCTGATGTCGAAGCACGTGGCGCTGAACGCATTCCTCGCAATGGGCATGACCTTCGTCATCATCACCGGCGGCATCGACCTGTCGGTCGGCTCGATCGTCGGCCTGTGCGGCATGGTGGCCGGCTACCTCGTGCTCAACGGCATCGACCTGCAGGTCGGCTACACCATCTATTTCAACGTCTTCGAGATCGCGCTGATCACGCTTGCCGTCGGCATATTGATCGGCGCCGTCAACGGCTTGCTGATCACCAGGCTTAACGTTGCGCCTTTCATTGCCACGCTCGGCGTGCTCTATGTCGCGCGCGGCCTGGCGCTGCTGTCGTCGGACGGCCGTACTTTCCCCAATCTCGTCGGCAAGCCCGAGCTCGGCACCACAGGGTTCGGCTACCTCGGCGCCGGCCGGCTGCTCGGCCTGCCGGTCGCGCTCTGGATTCTGCTCGTCGTTGCGCTAGGGGCGGCCTATCTCGCCAAATACACCCCGCTCGGCCGCCACATCTTCGCCGTCGGCGGCAATGAGCGGGCGGCGCGGATTTCAGGCGTCCGCGTCAACATGGTGAAGATGTTCGTCTACATGTTCTCCGGCTTCTGCGCGGCGATCGTCGGGCTGATCATCTCGTCCGAACTGATGGCCTCGCATCCGGCGACCGGAGAGAGCTTCGAGCTCAACGCCATTGCCGCGGCAGTGCTCGGCGGCACCTCGATGTCGGGCGGACGCGGTACCATCGGCGGTACCATTGTCGGCGCCTTCGTAATCGGCATCCTTTCGGACGGGCTGGTGATGATGGGAGTGAGCTCGTTCTGGCAGATGGTGATCAAGGGCTTCGTCATCATCGTCGCCGTCGTCGTCGACCAGGCACAGCGCCGGCTGCAGAGCCGTGTCACGCTGATGCAGATGGCAAAGGCCGGCTGACATGGCGGAACTGCGTGGAGCGCTGATCGGCTGCGGCTTCTTTGCCGTCAACCAGTTGCATGCCTGGCGCGACATAGAGGGCGCCTCGATCGCCGCCATCTGCGACCGTGATCCGGACCGGCTGCGGATCGTCGGCGACCAGTTCGGGGTCGCGCGGCGCTATACCGACGCGGCGGCGCTGTTTGCCGGCGAAAGGCTGGATTTCGTCGACATCGCCACCACCGCACCAAGCCACAGAATGCTCGTGGAGATGGCGGCGCAGCACGGCGTTCCGGCAATCTGCCAAAAACCGTTTGCGCCGACGCTTGCCGACGCCAAGGCGATGGTAAAGGCCTGTGCTGACGCCGGCGTGCCGCTGATGGTGCATGAGAATTTTCGCTGGCAGTCGCCGATCCAGGCGGTGCGTACCATGCTCGACAGCGGCGAAATCGGCACCCCCTTTTTCGGACGGATCTCGTTCCGCTCTGCCTATGACGTGTTTTCCGGCCAGCCCTATCTGGCGACCGGAAAGCGCTTCATTATCGAGGATCTCGGCATCCATATCCTCGACATCGCCCGCTTTCTGCTGGGCGACGTCTCGACGGTCACTGCGCGAACGGCGCGCATCAATCCCGGCATTGCCGGCGAAGATGTTGCGACGATGCTGATGGACCACACGAGCGGCGCCACTTCCATGGTCGACTGCAGCTACGCGAGCAAGCTCGCGACAGAGCCGTTCCCCGAGACGCTGATCGAGATCGACGGCAGCGACGGCACGATCCGGCTGGCGCAGGGCTACCGGCTCACCGTCACCGGAAGAAGCGGGACAGTCGTCAGCGATGTCTCGCCACCGCTGCTGGCCTGGGCATCGCGGCCGTGGCACAACATCCAGGAAAGCGTCGTCGCCATTCAAAAGCACTGGGTCGATTGCCTGACCAAGGGAACCGAGCCCGCGACCTCGGGCGCGGACAACCTCAAGACATTAGCGCTGGTCGAGGCAGCCTATGCCGGCGCCGCAGGCCGGGAGCCGGTGCAGCTCGACGCCTTGCTGAAATGACAGCCGACGCCTTCCTCCTCTACGGTACACGTGCAGTTGAAGCCGAACCGGTCAGGCTGCGCGCCGGCGCGCTGACGGCGGACTTCGTCAACGGCAATCTGTGCACCATCCGGCATGGCGGCACCGAGGTTCTGCGCGCCGTCGCCTTCATCGTCAGGGATCGCGACTGGGGCACCTACGAGCCAGCGCTCACCGATTTAATCATCGACCAGGGCGATGACGCTTTCTTCGTCAGCTATTCGGCAGGTTGTTTCGGACCAGAGGGAAGCCGGCTCGACTTCCGTGCGACCATCAAGGGCTCGGCTGACGGCCAGCTGATCTTCGACGTGAGCGCTCTTCCCGACAACGATTTCGAAACCAATCGCTGCGGCTTCTGCATCCTGCATCCGATTGCCGGCCTAGCCGGCAGCCCGGTCACGGTCGAGCATACCGATGGCAGCGTGGTCGCGACGCGGCTTCCAGAGCTGATCGATCCCTGGCAACCTTTCAAGGATTTGCGCGCCATCACTCATGAAGTCCGGCCCGACGTCACCGCCGAATGCCGGATGGAAGGCGACACTTTCGAGATGGAGGACCAGCGCAACTGGTCGGATGCCTCCTACAAGACCTATGTTCGGCCGCTGGCGCTGCCATGGCCCTATGTGCTGCCCGCCGGCAAGACCTTCCGCCAGACCATCAGCTTGCGGATAGAGGGTCGCGGGAAAGTGCCGGCGGCTGCGGCAACCGTCGAACCAATTCGCGTCACGCTCGGCAAAGCCGGACCGGCGCTGCCGGATATCGGCGTGATCATCTACCCGGATGAGGTCGAGGCGGCGCTGGACAAGCTATCGGTGCTGTCCGAGCTTGGTCCGCAGCAATTGATGTTCCATTACGACCCGACGCGTGGCCATGGGCTCGACGCCTTGCGGGCTTACGCCCAGCTCGCCGCCGCCTATCCGGTCCGGACAACGCTCGAATGTGTCATTGCCGGCGACGGCGATCTCGACGTCGAGCTTTCAGACGTCGCCGACAGGGTGCGCAAGGCCGGGCTCAAGCTCTCGGCCATTGCCGTTTCGCCCTCGGTCGACCGGCAGTCGACGCCGCCGGGCAGTGCATGGCCGCAATGCCCACCGCTCGAAGACGTCTATGCCGCGGCGCGGCGCGCCTTTCCCGACACCCGCCTCGGCGGCGGTATGTTCAGTTATTTCACCGAACTCAATCGCAAGCGTGTGCCGGCTGACCCGCTCGATTTCGTCACGCATTGCACCTGCCCGATCGTGCACGCCGCCGACGATCTCAGCGTCATGCAATCGCTGGAGGCACTGCCTTTCATCACGGCGTCAGTACGAACGATCTTCGGAACAATACCTTATCGGATCGGGCCCTCGACCATTGCCATGCGCCAGAACCCTTATGGCGGCGCGACCAAGGCCAATCCCGACAATCAGCGCATTGCAATGGCTGACCGCGACCCTCGCCATGCCGGGCTGTTCGGGGCCGCATGGACGATCGGCTATGCCGCGCGCGTTGCGCCGGCCGGGCTCGAAATGCTGACGCTCTGCAGCTTCACCGGACCATTCGGCGTACTGGCCTCGTCGGGCGAACCTGTCGAAGAAGGTGCACCCCGGCCGATTTTCCACGCGGTGAAAGGACTTTGCGATCTGGCCGGCCATGCGCATGTGGCGGCGACAACGACCGATGAGACGCGGGTATTGGCACTGGCCGGCCGCTCCCAGACAGGCAAGATCATCGTCTGGCTGGCGAACCTTACCCCGGACGATTTTCCGGTCGATGTTTCCGGGCTCGGCTCCGATCGGGGTCCTCTGAAGATCTGGGATGGGCGAATGTCGCGCAAGATTCCGCAAGACACGTCGGGCCGAGACCATCTTGTGATGACACCCTACGCAATCGTCCGGATCGGCTGAAGTCATTTGCCGAGGCTCTTGGATAGCCGCACTTCGGCAGCGGTTGCCCGTAGCGGCAGCACTTCCGTTGCCGACTTGTCACCGGATCTGCTTTCGAAACTCGCCTGGTGCCATTCCAGTTGTCCTGGAAAAAAGACGGCTGAACGAGGCGACGTCCTGATATCCCACCCGATAGCAAATTTCTGAAACGCTCAGTTTCGTTTCCTCAAGCATGGATTTTGCCAACTCCAGCCGCCTTTCCTGGATCCATTTTCCCGGCGTTGTCTGGAGTTCGTCGAAAAATCTGCGAGACAGGGTTCGCGAAGACATGCCCAATTCGGTTGCCAGAAATTTCAGATCGATTTCCGACATCTTGTCGTTCGAGAGCTCGCGCAGCTTGTTCTCGAATGGGCTGGCCTCGTTCGAAATTTCGTCGAGAGAAAATTCGTAGGGACTCTGGAATTTGCGCGGCGGAGGAAGAACCAGAAGTTTTCGAATGATCCGCTCCTCCTTCGAGAAGCCCAGATCGATCAGCAAAGCCCTGGCGAGTTCGAGTCCGGAAAACCCGCCTCCGCATGTGTAAAGGCGGTCCTGGCGAATGAGCAGGCGGGAAGCGTCCCATCGCACTTGCGGAAACCGGCGGCTTGCCTCGGCTTTCAGCCACCAGGATATCGTTGCGCGTTTACCGTCCAATAATCCCGAATTGGCGAGCAGATAACACGCGCCGCAATGTGCTGCGATGATTGCGTCCTGCTGTTGCGCGAGCGCGATCAGCGGTTTTGAATGTTCACTCTCCTCGTCGAGCGAGCGCAGAAGCTCCGGAATCTCGACACCCGGCATCGCAATGAGAATCAGGACATCCATTTTCCGGGATGGTTGAGCCTTCGTCGGGAAGAAAATTCCTGTGCTTGATGTCGACGGCGCGCCCCTTGAAACGAATTCACAGGAGAGAACCTGTGACCGGCAGACGTCATTCACAAGCTGAAACATTTCCACGAGCGTCGAGACGACGGCCGAATAGAAATTCGACGGCAGCCAGATCACGACGTGGAGGCTCCTGTCAGCCATTGCGGTTCTCCCGGTGTCGTTCTCGCCGAGCGGCAAATCTAGCATAGTCTTTGCAAGAATTGCCAATTCAAGAAGAAGCAGGCGCCTCCAAGACGGGCCTATGCGGGCCTGCTGACGAAAGCGGGCGGCGGAAATCCATGGCTGGGAAGATGCAAATGCTGAAATCGCTGAATGAAAACAACGCGGCACATACACCGGATTCAGACGGCAACATAAAACTGCGTCGGTCCGGGCTCAGGCTGATCTGTGGTCAGCCAGTAGGCCGAGAACAAGGTCCGACCGCTTCGGGACCTTGCTCTTGATTTTCAGCTGCCGGAATTCATCACGTAAAGCGCACGCGAGCGTTCGAGGTGCTTGATCATCGCCTTCTCGGCGCCATCCGCATCCTTGGCCTCGATGCGTCCGATGATCTCTTCGTGCTCGGTCAGCGTGAACTTTTCCTTGCCGGTCCAGATCAGCATTTCGGTGTGGTATTCCTTTAGCCAGCCAAGCATTGCCTCGCTGACTGCGACATAGATCGGGTTGCCGGATATTGCCGCGATCTGGGTGTGGAATTTCATGTCGGCGGATATAAAGGCTTCCGAGTCGCCACGATGGCTGCGCTGCTCGGCGACCGTTTCCCGCAGCCGCTGCACGTCCTCGGCTGTGGCCTTTTCTGCAGCTTCCTTGACCATGCCGCGCTCGAAGAAGATGCGCGCGTTCTTGAGGTGCTCGAGCGTGTCCTTCGATGACGACAGGATGATCTTGGCTGCGCCGTCGACCTGTTTGATGATCGACTTGGCGGTCAGCTGCAGCACTTTCGCCCGCTCGCCATGCGAGATCGCGACGAGGCCCATATTGCTCAACGCCTGCATTGCCTCGCGGATCGCCGGCCTGCCGACCTCGAAGCGCTCCATCAATTCGCGCTCCGACGGCATGTCGTCACCCGGCAGCAATTCGCCGCTGGTGATCAGGCGCTTCAGTCTCAGGAATACTTCGTCGGAAAGCTTGCGCCGGACGATCGGCTCCGAACGGTTCATCGTCGCGAATCACTCCTTTGACCGGCCCCTATCTAGCATTTCCGCCGTGAATTCCGGAACGCCTGCTGCCGGCTCGCCCTTACCGCCAAGCCGGATAGGGCTTGCAAAGCTTATGTACTCATTATACCAGATTTCAAGGGCCAAGGAACCTTTTTCGAACCACCCCGGCAGGCCGCGCGAATATGATTGTTCTCACCTATCGCATCGAAACGCCGGGCAATATCGAGGCGCTGGCGGCCAAGATCGCAAGCGACCAGTCGACCGGAACCTTCGTCGCGCTGGCCGGCGAGACCGAAGAGCTCAAGGCCAGGGTCGCGGCGCGAGTCCTGGCGATACGGAATCTGCCGGATGCGGATCGGCCGTCTCTTCCCGAAACCGGTCCCGAAGCGCGCAACGGCCCGGTCAAGCGCGCCGACGTCGACATCGCGTTTCCGCTAGACGCCATCGGTACCGACTTGTCGGCGTTGATGACCATCACCATCGGCGGCACCTTTTCGATCAAGGGCCTGTCCGGTATCCGGGTCGTCGACATGAGGCTACCCGAAGAGTACCGGGGCGCGCATCCGGGCCCGCAATTCGGCGTCACGGGCAGCCGCAGGCTGACCGGTGTCGCGGATCGTCCGATCATCGGGACCATCGTCAAGCCGGCGCTGGGACTCCGCCCGTTCGAGACGGCCGCAATGGTGCAAGAGCTGATTGCCGCCGGCGTCGACTTCATCAAGGACGACGAGAAGCTGATGAGCCCGGCCTATTCACCGCTGTCGGAGCGAGTGAGGGCAATCATGCCGCTGATCCTCGACCACGAGCAGAAGACCGGTAAGAAGGTCATGTATGCCTTCGGCATTTCACATGCCGATCCCGACGAGATGATGCGAAACCACGATCTGGTGGCAAAGGCCGGTGGCAATTGCGCGGTGGTCAACATCAATTCGATCGGCTTTGGTGGCATGGCTTACCTCCGAAAGCGCTCTAGCCTGGTGCTCCATGCCCACCGCAATGGCTGGGACATTCTCACCCGCCATCCCGGCCTCGGCATGGATTTCAAGGTCTGGCAGCAGTTCTGGCGGTTGCTCGGCGTCGACCAGTTCCAGATCAACGGCATCGCCTCGAAATACTGGGAACCCGACTGGTCCTTCGTCGAATCCTTCAAGGCGGTGACCACGCCGATCTTTTCGCCGGCCGATTGCGCATTGCCGGTCGCCGGCTCCGGCCAGTGGGGCGGGCAGGCGCCTGAAACCTTCCAGCGAACCGGCCGGACGGTCGATCTTCTCTATCTCTGCGGCGGTGGCATCGTCAGCCACCCGGACGGGCCGGGCGCCGGCGTGCGCGCCGTGCAGCAGGCCTGGCAGGCGGCGGTCCAGGACATTCCGTTGGCGGATTATGCCTTGAGCCATGTCGAGCTGGCGCGGTCGATCGAGAAGTTCGGCGGCGGCGAGGCGGCCTGACGCCATGCAAAACCTGCTTCTGAGTTACTATGGCGACGACCTGACCGGCTCGACCGACGTTATGGAGGCGCTCGAGCTCGGCGGCGTGCCGACCGTCCTGTTCATGCGCCAGCCGGACGAGGCGCTGCTTTCGCAATTTGCGCATTGCCGCGCCCTTGGGCTGGCCGGCACCAGCCGCAGCGAGACGCCGCAGTGGATGGACACGCATCTGCGAGATGCCTTCGCCTGGCTGAAGACCGTCAACGCCGAGATCTGCCACTACAAGGTCTGCTCGACCTTCGATTCCAGCCCGGCAATCGGCAGCATCGGCCGGGCGATCGAAATCGGCCGCTCGGTTTTCCGGCAAGACGGCGTGCCGCTGGTGGTCGGCGCGCCGCAGCTGAAGCGCTACACCGCCTTCGGTCATCTGTTCGCGGCCTATCGCGAAAAATATTTCCGCATCGACCGCCATCCCGTGATGAGCCGCCATCCGACCACGCCGATGGACGAATCCGACCTACTGATCCATCTGTCGCGCCAGACCAGCCTCGCCTCGGGCCTGGTCGACCTGGCGACGCTGCAGTCTGCGTCGCGGTCGAAAGCATTCGACCGGCTTGTGGAGAATGGCTCAGGTATCGTGCTTGTCGATGTCGATAGCCTGGAAACCCAGGCACTTGCCGGCAAGGAGATTTGGCGCGCTCGCAAGCCGGGCGGTTATTTCGTCGTCGGCTCTTCAGGCATCGAATATGCCTTGCTGGTCGAATGGGCATCGAACCGGATCGTGCATACCAAATCCGCCTTTTCGCCGCCGGGGGCTGCCGACAGGATCGCCGTGGTCTCGGGGAGCTGCTCGCCGACGACGGAACGACAGATCCGTCATGCTCTGGCCGACGGCTTCGACGGGATCGAGCTCGACCCCGTCGAACTGGTTTCTGAGGCTTCGAACGATGCGATTGCGCGCGCGGTGGCGACCGGCCGCTCCAGCCTACGGGCCGGGCGCAGCGTCATCCTCTACACCGCGCTCGGACCTGCGGCCGACCGCGGTGCAGAAATCGATCTCCGGGAAGGCGCCCGCCATAAGCTCGGCCGCGGCCTTGGCGAGGTTCTCCGCGAACTGACGCTTCAAGAGAAGCTACTGCGCGTGGTCATTGCCGGCGGCGACACGTCGAGCCATGCACTTGGCCAGATGGGCGTCGACGCGCTGACTGTGCGAATGCCGCTGCCGGCATCGCCGGGCTCGCCACTTTGTGTGGCGCATTCAAGCATTAAGGCGATCGATGGGCTGGAAATTGCCCTCAAGGGCGGGCAGGTCGGAACCGACCGCTATTTCTCCACTATTCGCGATGGGGTCGGCGGTTGAGAGCGGGGAATGTCAGGTCAAATCGGTGATGCTCGATCGGGATCGAGGATAGTCACTAGCCGGCAAACCAGAAATCTCAGGCGTTCAGATCAGCGGCAATGCCACTCATCCCGCTATCTGCCCATTGTCCTGCCTGGATGATACTGACGGGCGTAGGCGACACAGGCGTCTACCGTGCTGACACAGAGCGCATCGCGGTTATTCGGCAGGTTGTTGTCGCCGGCGTAGGCAACCTCGGCAACATGACCGTCAACCATTCGAATTTGCGTGTTGCAATAGCCGCCGGGGGCGACGTTGACGGAACCTCCCAGCGCCGGGACGGGGCCAATGGCCACGGTCGGAACGACAATGTTGAGATTGCCGCGTTGAACGACGCGCTGATAGGTCCAGATCTGGCCGGATTTGCCGACATCGGCAGTGGCGGTCGGAAAGCCGGCGCACATTCGAACGTCCGCCTCGCTAAGGCCGACCATCTCCCTGCGGGCTGCCGCCGCCGTGGCGTCTTCCTTCGCAGTGCTCGACGTGTCATCGGGCATGACGCAGGAAGACAGGATGGCGGCGCTTGCCGATAGAAGGAGAAGGGCAAGCTTTCGGGTGTGGAAAGATGTCATACCAACTTCGGATTGCACGGGAGCCCCGAATGCCAACCTAGGAAGTGGGCCAATCGAGTCAACCGGCAGAAAATTCACGAAGTCGTTTGGTCCGCCATTCCGCCGCACGCATCTGCTGGAAGAGGTTGAGGCTGCCGCCGTGACCCTCGCGCCCTATCTTCCGCCTGGGCATCGGATTTCCCAAACCGATCCCTTCTTGTCAGACGTACTGGCGCACGGTGCTGTGACTTTGGTTCGGCCGACGGTGTGCTAGTTTCAGCCAATTGCTCCGGAGACGTCATGCCTATCAAGCTGCAAGAAATCGCCCTCGCTCTTCTGCTGTTGGTTGCCGGAACTGGGGTGGGTCACGCGGAGACGGCCCAGCGGCCGCCGCCCACAGGCGGGGTTCTCTCGCTCCTGCCACCGCCGCAGACTTCCGATCATTCGATCGTCATTGCCGGACGCACGCTCGATTACGAGGCCAAGGCCGGCACGCTGTCATTGCCGTCCGGCAAAGGCGATATCACCGCCGAGATTTTCTACGTCGCCTATGCACTGCATTCCGGGAAAGAAACGGGACCGGATCCGCGGCGCCCGATCACCTTCGTGTTCAATGGCGGTCCGGGAGCAGCTTCCGCTTATCTTCATCTCGGCGCGCTCGGTCCGCGGGTCCTGGCGACGGCGGCCGATGGAAGTTTCTTGCCGCCGCCGCAGAGGCTGTTCGACAACCCCGACACTTGGCTCGACATGACCGACTTGGTCTTTGTGGACCCTGTTGGAACCGGTTACAGCCGTGAAGCGCCCGGCACGGAAGCACACAGCTTCTGGGGCGTCAGCCAGGACGCCGCGTCGATAGGCGCGTTTATCCGGCTCTATCTGGCGCAGACGAACCGTACGGTATCGCCTGTCTTCCTGGCTGGCGAAAGCTATGGCGGCTTTCGAGCAGCATTGCTCGCCAGGAAGCTTCAGGAAGACATCGGCATCAGCCCGAGTGGCGTCGTGCTGATTTCGCCGGCGCTCGAATTCACGCTGGTGCGCCCGGACGAGTTCCAGCCGCTCCACTGGGCGCTGGAACTGCCGTCGCTGGCGGCAGTGCGCCTACACAGCGAAGGCGTTTCCGGCCCGGCCCTGCAGGAGCGGCTGGCGGAAGTCGAACGCTATGCGCTCGGCGATTATCTGGCCGCGCTGGCAGGTGGGCTGGAGCAGGGTGGGCGCCTGGCGAGCCAGCGTGTCGCCGCAATCACCGGTCTGCCACTCGATCTCGTCCAGCGGCACTTTGCACGCATTCCCATAGGGCTGTTCGCCAAGGAGTTTGCACGGGCAAAGGGCAATGTTCTCAGCGCCTATGACGGCAACATCGCGACAGCGGACGTGGCGCCAGAGAGCCTGGGAGTCGAGGGTCCCGATCCGGTGCTCGACCGAAGCGTGCCGGCGCTCACCTCCGCTTTCGTCGGCTATGTGCGTGATGAATTGAACTTCCGCACGGATATCAGCTATCGGCTTCTCAACCGTGAAGTCAGCGGCAATTGGGACTATGGGACGAGCGCGACGCGTCAGGGCTATGCGGGTGTCATGGACGACCTTCAACAGGCGCGCGTGCTAAACCCCAGCCTCGGCGTGCTGATCGTCAACGGCTACAGCGACCTAGTGACGCCGTACATGGGCTCGCGCTACCTGCTTGGTCAAATTCCTTCGCTTGCCGGCGCAAAGCCCATTCGCACCGAGGTGCTGGAGGGCGGGCACATGATGTATCTGAGGCCGGATGGACGGGCGGCACTGAAGCAGGCCGCGTCCGAGCTTTACCGAACGACGCAATGAGACGGTTTGCCCAAAAAAGCGCCGGATACGCTGTTCGCCCTCTCATCAGGCCCTAGTTCCATCGCGATTGATCGGTTACACACCTAGGATGGCGTCTTTCAGCGACGTTCGACAACGGATTAGCCGGCTCTCCAGAATCGCGCCACTGGTGCGGCGTGCTGCCGAGCGGGCCATTCGGAACACCAAGCCACACAGGCTGACAAGCCTTGTTGACCGTTGGAATGCGCTGTCGCTGGCAACGCAGTTCCTGCTCGCGGGCGGTCTATTTTCCCTGTCAGCCATGGTGGTGGTGGGGATTTCCGTCACGAACCATATAGAAACCGTGGTCACGCAGAATTCGGCTTCCGCGACGGCTCTTTACGTGGACAGCGTTATCGCGCCGCTGCTTCCGGATATGCGCAAGAGCGAAGTGCTCGACGAGAGCGTCGCCCATGCGCTCGATGAAACGCTGGGACAAGGGGCACTCGGCACAAGGCTCGAATCCTTCAAGCTCTGGCGTCGCGACGGAACCATCCTGTATTCGACCGACAAGACATTGATCGGCAAGCGCTTCGAACCCAGCGACAATCTCCGGGCGGCATTCGCAGGCCAAATGGTCTCGGAGTTCGACAAGCTCGACGATCCGGACAGCGAGGCCGAAAGAGCCAGCGGCTTGCATCTCCTCGAGATCTACAATCCGGTGCTGCAGCCATGGTCGGGGGAAGTGGTGGCCGTTTCGGAATTCTACGAGGTCGCCACTGATTTTGAAAGAAACCTGCATCAGGCGCTCATTCGAACCTGGCTGGACGTTGCCGCCGTCACAGCGGCCTTCTTTCTCGGGCTGTCGGCAATCGTGTTCCGTGGCAGCCGCATGATCAGTTCGCAGAGCCGCTCGTTGAAGCAGCGCATTGCCGAGCTTTCCGATCTGCTTGCGCAAAACAGACTGTTGAGGCTGCGGGTGCAGCGTGCCTCGCAGCGTGCCACCGCACTTAACGAACGCTATCTCAGGCGCATCGGTGCGGACTTGCACGATGGCCCCGCGCAATTGGTTGCTCTCGCGGCGCTGGGGATCGACAGCCCCGTCATTGCCGATCCCGCTACGCCGCAATCGAAGCGCGCACAGGAATTGCTGGCCATCAAAGCACATCTGGACGATGCCATGCGCGAGATCAGGAGCATCAGCAAGGGCCTTGTCCTGCCGCATATCGAGCATGCCGAACTGGGTGAAATTCTCCAGCTAGCCGTACAGGCGCACGAAGAACGAACCGGCGTCAAAGTGAGATTATCGATGACCGGCGGCCATGCGCCGTTGTCGCCGGCGGCCAAGATTTGCATCTTCCGCTTCGTCCAGGAGGCGCTGAACAATGGATTCCGTCATGCCGGAGGTGAAGGTCAGTCGGTCGAGAAACATTTCGACGGCGAGCGCGTTTGTATCGAAGTGGCCGACGCCGGCGCTGGCTTTGACCCGCAAATCGTGCGTCCCGAGAGGCTGGGACTCGTTGGGCTGCGCGAGCGGGTGGAAAGCCTCGGGGGCCAGTTTACCGTGACTTCCTCACAGAGTGGCACAGTCGTAAGAATGGCCCTCAACATCGTTGAAATGGGGCAGACATGACAGTAGCCATCAAGCTCGCCATCGTCGACGACCACCCGCTGTTCAGGGAAGGCGTTGTGCGCACGCTCGATCAGATCGGCGGGTTCGAGATCGTCGGTGAAGGAAGCAGCAGAGACGATGCCCTGCGGATAATCGAAGACCAGCGGCCCGACATTCTGCTGATGGACATCTCGGTTCCTGGAGGTGGCCTTGGCGTGATCGGACCGGCCCTTGAGCGGCATCCGGCACTGAAAATTGTGATGCTGACCGTTTCGGAAGAAAACCAGCACGTGATGACCGCGTTGCAGAGCGGGGCAAGGGGCTATGTTCTGAAGGGGGTCGGGTCGAGGACGTTGGCTGCGATCCTGCGCACGGTAGCGTCGGGCGAACGATATGTCTGTCCACAATTGTCGGCGCGCCTGTTGGCCGATCTCTCGGCTCAATCAAAAGAGCCGGCGAAAGCTGACGGACTTGCCGACCTCACCAGCCGCGAAAGGGAGATCCTGACGCTGGTTGCCGCGGGACTGAGCAACAAGCGGATCGGGCTTCGGCTGAACCTGCATGAAAAGACGATAAAGCACCACATGACGCGAATCCTGGCCAAGCTCAACGTCAGCAACAGGACCGAAGCCGCCATGACCTTGCGCGACGCGACTGAGCGCCGCCATCCGCCTGTTCGCGATCATGCTTGAGCCGAAATTGCCGCACTGCGCGGCCATGTGAACTGGCCCTCAGTTGATCATTCCAAGCAACCTGTCCCGATCGGAACGCGTCGCCAGGCGCCGAATGATGATGCGGCCCTCGGCATCCCGCATTTCATATTGGTCGCTGTCGATGCGCTCACTGAGTCCGTTCGAATGCACCACGCCAATGCTCGGGCCGCTCACCTCGACCCGGTCTCCTGTGGATGCGTTGACAAAGAGTTTTGGCTTGCTATCGGGGTTTACCGCAGGGGCGGGATCAGGGAGATTGTCGTCCTGCGACTTTGCTTTGCCCTTGCCGGCACCAGCGTTCGAGTTCGAATTGCCGGAGTTTCCACCCGAATTGCCCGAATTGCCGTTCCCATTCCCGTTCCCGTTCCCGCCATTGCCGTTCCCGCCATCTTTGGCCCAGGCAGCCTGCGGGCCGAGCGGCTGCGATGATCCATCGACCACGACGCGATAGGGGCTCACGACGAGAATGAAGGTCAAGACGACTACAGAAATGCCGACATGACGTCCTCGTGAAGATCCGGTCCTTCGTTTCCGGGTCGTCATCAATGAACTTGCCAGTCGCATGTCGGAACTCCCCTTAATCATACGGCTCTGTCGTACTGCCTCCTGTTCGAATTCGTGTGATGCTTAAAACAATGGTTTGCGTCCGGAACGTCAAGACCCACCAGTCCCACGATGGTAACTGGTGGGTCTCGCTAGCGCAGGAAGGGACTATTTACTGCGCAAGTCTTTTGCCTTCCCGTGGTTGCGTCTCTCCGCGGTAGCGCCGACTTCCACCGTCAGCCAACAATAAATCCAATGGCCGCGACCCCGAAGCACAGGCCAAATAACGGAAAAAGCAGCCAACGTGCCTGGTGAATGCTCGGGTCCATGGCGGCCTCCTGTAACAGTCGGCATCGCAACGGGGCTCCTCGGAACTCAGTTCCTGAAACTCTCGCATTTCGGGCTTTTGCGATAGCAGCCTCGGACCAAAGTTTGGCCGTGCGGGTCCTTGGTCGATAGGCCTACAGACTGAAGTCCCTATGCCAGGAGCCGCCCTGCATTCGGCGACCTTTGTGTCCAACTGGCAGCTGCGATCCACCGCCCTCTTCGAATGCTTTGCGTTTCTGGCTCTATGGCAGCAACGCCGTTGGTCTACTGCCGCATCGTTGAAACGCCACCAATACAGACCCATATGCGAATTGCGTCGGATGTCTCCTCCCATTGCGTCCGGCGCGTTCCCCTCTGGAGGTTATAGACCTTCACACTTGGCCGGGCTTAACAACCCGGCCTTTTCTTTTGGCATTTGTGTAATCCGCCTGACGGCCCTAATTTGCGAGACATTGGTAAAATCGATTTGCAAATGCATTCATGTGCCCATAACTTGTCACCATGAGCACGATTTCCAAAGTTGCCACGCGAGCGGGCGTGTCGCGCACGACCGTGTCGCATGTCATCAACCATGCGGACCGGGTATCGAAATCGCTACGTGAGCGCGTACAAGCGGCGATCGACGAACTCGGCTACACGCCGAACCCGCAGGCGCAGAGCCTACGCACCGGCCGCACCAACATTATCGCGATGCTGATCCCGGACATCCGCAACCCGTTCTATCCGGAGCTGGTGAAAACGGCGCAGTCGACGCTCGAAGTGGTCGGCCTCGACATGCTGATCTTCAACACCGACGTGCCGGGCGGACATTCACAGGATCACGGCCGCGAGTATTTGCGCCAGATAGGGCGCAAGCGGGTCGACGGCGTCATCGTTGCCGACTTCGCGCTGCACGGCATGCACAGCGAACTGCTCAGCCTCGATCTGCCCGCCGTCTTCATCGGCCATCTGCCGAACCATGCTGTCGACAGCGTCCAGCTGGACGATTTCGGCGGCGGCTATCTGATGGGCGAGTATCTGGCGAAGAGGGGCCATCGCCGCGTCGCCCATGTCACCGGGCCATCCTTTTTCAAGGAGGCGATGGCGCGTGCCGCCGGCTTCGAAAAAGGGCTCGCCGACAATGGCGTGCCAATCTCCGTCGATCTGCGGTTCGAGGGAAGCTATCTTGCCCCGTCAGGGCGGGATGCGGTCACCTGGCTCAGCGAGAAGCACGGCGGAAACCTGCCGTCGGCGATGTTCTTCGCCAATTATCTGATGGCCTCCGGTGCGCTGACCGAATTCTACGACCATGGGATCAATATCCCTCAAGATATCGCCATCGCAGTCTTCGATGACCTGCCTCAACTGGAATATGTCAGGCCGAAGCTGACCCATGTCGGCAACAGTCCGACAATGCTTGCCAAGCGCGCCACGGAAATGCTGCTCGAACGGCTGGGTGGCAAAGTCGAGGGCGCGCCGCGCACCGAAGTGATCCCATGCGCGTTGAGCCCATTCGACAGCGCGTGACGCCAGATGCCGGCAAAGGGAACGGAGGTCCCTTCGCCAACGTTCGACCGAACAACATCCAAGGGAGGAATTGATGACTGACAAAACGACCCGCGACCGGCCATTGGCCAGCCTGAACCGCCGTCGGCTGATCCAGGGCGGCGCCACTTTCGCTGCCGCCGGCCTTACAGGCTTCCCGTTCATCAACAGGATGGCCGTGCGCGCTCAGGAAGCGCCGCTGAAATTCTGGCAGTTCTATGCGCCTGGCGGAGACGTGAAGCCGCAGGTCCAGTGGTTCGAAAAGCTGGTGGCCGACTGGAACAACGGCCACGACCAGAAGGTCGAGCTCGAATATGTCGTCAACAGCGAGTACATCTCCGGTTCCAAGCTGGCAACGGCCTTCGCGTCGGGCGAGGGCCCTGACATCTTCCTCATCAGCCCCGGCGATTTCCTGCGTTATTACAATGGCGGCGTGCTTGCCGACCTGACGCCGCATATCGAGGATGCCGCCAAAGCCGATTTCCCGGAAAGCGTCATCGCCAACCGCATGGTGGACGGCAAGATCTACGGTGTGCCAATGGAAGTCGAGCCGATGGCCTTCTACTATTCGGTCAAAGCGTTCGAGGATGCAAAGCTCAACGAGAACGACGTGCCGAAGACCTGGGACGAGCTGTTGGCGGTCGCCAAAAAGCTGACGACGCCCAGTCGCTACGGCGTGCTGTTCGAAACGACTCCCGGCTATTACCAGAACTTCACCTGGTATCCGTTCCTGTGGCAGGGCGGCGGCGAGTTCCAGGGCAAGGACGGCAAGAGCGCCTTCGATTCGCCGGCCACCGTCCAGGCGCTGAAACTCTGGCAGGATGCCATCAATACCGGCGTGGCGCCGCGTCAGGTGGTCGGCGGCGGCTTCGACATAGTCGCCAATCTCGGGGCAGGGCTGTGCGCCATGCAGAACTGCGGCATCTGGGGCATTTCGGCGATGGACAACAACGCCAAGGACGTGCCCTACGGCATCTTCAAATTGCCGACACCGGCCAATGGCAAATACGTCACCGTCGGCGGTGGCTGGGCCTTTGTCGCCAATGCCGGAGGCAAGAACCCGGATGCTTCCGCCCAGTTCTGCGCCTGGGCGCTGGCCTCAATGGATCCGGCATCGATCGACCGGGTCGTCAACTGGTGCACTGTCGCCAAGAGCGACATGCCGCCGCGCAACAGCGCGCTGAAGGCCGGCGCCGATGTCTTCAGCACCGGCAAGTTCGGCACCTTCGCCAAGGAGATCCATCCGGGGACGCGCGCCGAGCCGCGGGTTCCGCCGGAGGCCTACAAGATCATCTCTGACGCCATCCAGTCGGCACAGCTTGGCGGGGTTGATGCCCAGCAGGCGGCGACGACGGCCAGTCAGCAACTCGATGCGTTCCTCGCTTCCTATTCCGGCGCGCCGATCCTTTAGGCCCTTTCCAGCATGGATCAGATGAAACCGCCAGCCGCGGGCGCGAATTCCGCCCGCGGCCTCACCGCCAAGCAAAGGGAGCGCTGCGCCGCATGGCTGTTCGTCCTGCCCGATGCGCTTGGCCTGCTGGTGTTCGTCGGCGTGCCGATGCTGCTGTCGCTCGCCGTCGGGTTCTTCGAGGTCAACGGCTTCGGCGGCTACAGGTTCGTCGGGTTCGGCAATTACAGGCGCATGTGGGGCGACCCGCTGTTCTGGTCGTCCGTGAAGGTGACGGTAGCCTATGCCGTCATGCTGGTGCCGGCGCTCTACGCCGCCGGACTGGGACTGGCGCTTCTGGTGCAGAAGACCAACCGCTTCAACGCGGTCATGCGCTCGATGTTCTTTGCGCCGCAGATGGTCAGCCTGGTCGTGGTGGCGCTCGTGTGGCAGCTCATGCTGGTCGAAAAGGTCGGCATCGTCAGCCGGCTGGCGCCGCTCGTCGGCCTCGGCGGAATTTCGCTGCTCGGCGATCCAAATCTGGCGCTGTTCACGCTGGTGCTGGTCAGCGTCTGGTTCCTGATGGGTTTCTACATGCTGATCTTCCTCGGCGGACTCCAGGACATCCCGGCAGAGTACTACGAAGCCGCAAAGATCGACGGTGCCGGGCCGGTGACAAGCTTCTGGTACATTACTTTGCCCTTGCTCAAGCCGACCAGCTTCTTCGTCCTCCTGGTCTCGCTCGTCGCGGCTGTCGCCGGCGGCCAGGTCTTCGACCTGATCTATGTGATGACCAAAGGCGGTCCGGTCAATTCGACCTCGGTGCTGATCATCTACATCTACAAGCAGGCATTCCAGTTCGGCGCGTTCGGCTATGCATCGGCAATGGCATCGCTGCTGGTGCTGGCGCTGATGCTGGTCACGGTCTTCTTCTTCGTGCTGACGCGCGGCGGACGCTTCGAGCATGACTGACGGCCGAACTCCTTCCGGCCGTTCGCAGATACGAGCGGCGAGGCTTGCCTGGATGCTGGCGACTGCGGCGCTCGGCCTGATGACGGTGTTCCCGCTGGTCTGGATGCTGGTCATCTCGCTCAAGCCGGCGAGCGACGTCTTCACGCCGAGCCTCATTCCGGAACGCCCGACGCTCGGCAATTTCCTCTATGTGCTGACCGAGGTGCCGTTCCTGCGCTATCTCTTCAATTCGTTCTTTGTGTCGGCCACAGTAACCGTCGCTGCGCTGTTCTTCCATTCGATGGCCGGCTATTCGCTCGCACGGCTGCGTTTTCCGGGCCGCGACATTCTGTTCCTCGCCATGTTCTCGACCTTCCTGGTGTCGCTGCCGGTAATCATCGTGCCGCTGTTCATTTTGACGCGGACGCTGCATATGCTGGACAGCTATGCCGGGCTGATCATTCCTGCGATCTTCAACGCGTTCGGCATCTTTCTGCTCAGGCAATATTACCTGTCGCTGCCCAGGGAGTTGGAAGAAGCGGCGATCATGGATGGCGCCGGCTACTGGCGCATCTATTGGAGCATCATCCTGCCGCTCAGCCGGCCGATCCTGTCGGCACTGGCGATCCTGTTCTTCCTCGCCAACTGGAACGCTTTCCTGTGGCCGTTGACGATCACATCGGACCTCAACCTCTGGGTGGTGCAGGTAGCCATTGCGAACTTCAAGAGCCAGTACGCCGCCGCCTGGAATTACGTCATGGCCGCCTCGACCATCGTCGCCGTGCCGATGCTGGTCCTCTTCGTGATCTTCCAGCGCCAGATCATGGAATCCATCAAGACAAGCGGCCTGAAATAACCGCTGAAGCAAGAGGAGAAACACATGGATAATGCCGGCCTGTCGCCGCTTCGCGGGCTCGCCAAATTGCGCGACGCCAAAACCCGCCGGTTCTCAAGCTACGACCGCACCGGCGGCAATGACGACCGGCTGCACATTGAACCCGGCCAGACGGTGGTGATTGCCGAGCATGACGGTGCCGGCATCGTCACGCATATCTGGGCGACGCTCGCCTGCGAGAGCGAGGCGTTCCTGCGCAAGATCGTATTGCGCGCCTATTGGGATGGTGAGGCACATCCGAGCATCGAAACGCCGATCGGCGATTTCTTCGGCATGGGCCATGCCCGCACGCGCAATTTTGCCAGCCTGCCGGTGCAGGCAAGTCCAGAGGATGGCAAGGCCTTCAACTGCTACTTTCCGATGCCGTTTGCCAGCCACATGCGCTTCACCGTCACCAATGAGGCCGAGGACGACCTGCTTTTCTATTACTATGTCGATTTCGAACTGCATGAGGAACTCGAGGAAGGCCTGGGCCGCTTCCACGCCCAATACAGGCAGCAGCGACCTGACGGCATCGACCAGGCGGGGCTGGCCAACGAGCAGTTCCTGTTTGGCGGTGAAAATACCGACGGGAACGGCAACTACACCATTCTGGAGGCGGAAGGTCACGGCCACTATGTCGGCGTGCTCTATTCGGTCTATTCGCGGCGGCGTTCCGCACTATGGGACTGGTATGGCGAGGGCGACGACATGATCTTCGTCGACGGCGAGCCGGGCATTTCCGTGCCGGATACGGTGCGCAAGCCCGATCCGCGCATCGGACCGAAGGCCGAACTGATCGGCGATCGCGGCGAGACCAGCCCCGGCGCCAACGATGCCTGGCCGCCAACACTGCACGGCACCGGCACCGAGGACTATTTCAACACGGCATGGTGCCCGACACAGGACTACAGCGCGCCCTATCACGGCATCATCGCCGCCGGCGGGCCGAACTGGACCGAGCCGGTTACGCTCTATCGCTGGCACATAGAGGACCCGGTCATCTTCCACAAACGGATCCGGGTGACCATCGAGCACGGTCACGCCAATCGCCGCTCGGACGACATTTCGTCGGTCGCCTTCTGGTATCAGGCCGAACCGCACAAACCGTTCGAAGCGCTTGCCGATGTCGAGGACCGCATCCCCACCTATCGCGCGCCTTATCACAATTGGAATGCCGCCTTCGACGAGAAGAGGCGTTAGGCCGGGACGCGTTCGAATTGAACCGTGCATCCCGCGCTATCTGTGTCGGGGCACGACCGTGCCGCAGCGCGCCACCTCAGCTGCGAGGTGGAAGTTGCTGGACAGACCAGGTGTTGCCGTCGGGATCCTCAAAGAAGACAAATCTGCCCCAGGGAAAATCCTTGATATCGCTGACCTCGATACCTTGAGCGGCCAGGTGCCGGTGTGCCTCATCGACATCGGGCACGACCAGTTGCAGGCCCCTTATGGATCCCGGGGGGCTGTCGACGAGGCCCTTGCCCATGGCAATCGAACAGGCCGAACCGGGCGGCGTCAATTGCACGAAACGTATCTCGTCGCTTACGGTGTGGTCGTGATCGAGATGAAAGCCGACCTTCTCAACATAAAAGGCAATTGCTCTATCGACGTCCGATACGGGGACCGGGACTAGTTCCAGCTTCCAATCCATGACAGCCCTTTCGCAGCTTGATCGCCAAGTGGTGCCGAACACCGTGGGCGCCATCCCGCCATCTTCCCAATGCCATTGTCGGCGCGGGCCGCTCAGTCAGTCAAGAGATACCCGGGCTCGGGCAACGTGAGGACTGGTCTCATTGCTGAGACGGCGTTCGGAACCGATGAGCACAAGCTCAGTTAGGCGGAGGACAACCACCTTTCGGATCAGCAAGGACGACTTTAATGATCGGAACGCAGGGCGCCGAATACAACTGTGGGAAGGTTGAACGGGCGTCGTTGACGCGCGAAGGGATTGCTTGGAAGCGACGCTCGCCGAAGCTGGCGAGATCGTCGGACGGCGAAGCCGAAGCGCAATTATGCCGTGAATGCCTACGATTCGGCCTGCCTTCTCCTTGCCGCGATCAAAGACGCCAGCACTGTATCCAAGGGTATCCGAGCCGGCGCGACGTTCTGGCGGCGGTGCGCGATATCCGTTTCAGGGGAATCGCCTATCGCGAGCCGGTGCGGTGGGATGAAAAGGGCGACAATCTGGCCGCTGTGACCGCACTCAACGGGGTGGAAAACGGCCGCTTCCGACAGATCGCCGAAATCCAGCAGATGCAGAGTGTCGAGCAGACCTGACGCCGACAGGCTCTCCGACCGAACCGGTTTCCGCCGCTTTGCCAGGACGATTTTCACAGGACCACGAAACAATAATCTCCGGTCGCCGTTTCGCCCGCAGAACCTTTCGAGGAGGCGACGATGAGCGCAACCGGCTTGGACGTTTTTGACAAAACGCTGCAAATAACAAACATCTGGCTTGACGAGATCATGGCGGATCTTGGTCCGGATCGACACGTCGCCTGGCATACATTGGGCGCCGTTCTGCGAACCCTTCGGGACAGGCTGCAGATCGGACTGGCGGCCAACTTGGGAGCGGAACTGCCGCTGCTCGTGCGCGGCGCCTACTATGATCGCTATCGGCCCGCCGACATGCCCGACAAGACACGCTCGCTCGAGAAGTTCCTGCAACACATCGCCGATGAATTGAAATCGACCCGTCCTGTCGATGCCGAGGATGCGGCACGCTCAGTGCTGCGTGTGCTTGCACGGCATATCGACCTTGGCCAGTCGGCAAAGGTGCGGGATGCGCTGCCAAAGGAAATCCAGGTCCTCTGGCCTGAAAGCGTGGGCGTCAAATAGCGGCGATCCTGCTCATGCGGACGCGCGACGGACCAGCTGCCACGAAACGCTGAAAAGGGTAGGTATTGCGCCCGGTGTTGCCGAGATCAATGAGATCAGATGATCGGCAAGATGGTCGTAGTGGGCAGTTTCGGGGCCGATTGTCGTCAATGCCGGATGACTGAATTCGCCCTCGTCGATATTGCCGCAGCCGATGACTGCAATGTCGCCGGGCACGGAGAGGCCGGCCTCCTCGAATGCGTGCAGGGCGGTCACGGCGGCAAGATCGGATTCGACGAAAAGCGCGGTCGGCCGATCCTTGCGGGCGGCCAGCGCCGTAGCATTGGCAAACGCAGCCTTGCGCGCCTCTGCACCGCCGATCACCAGGTCGTCTCGCAGCGGAAGGCCGCGTGCTTGCAGGAAGCTGCGATAGGCGGCGAGACGGCTCGCGTCCACCGCTTGCTCATGCACCATATAGGCGATGCAGCGATGGCCGGCTCGGTAGAGGTAGTCGAGTGCCTCGAAGACGGCCCTGCCGGTATGCTGGCGCACAACCGAGAAGCCTGCCGGCTCGATGGTCGGATGGAAGATCACCGCTGGCCGGCCCGCGGCCGCCAGGCGCGCGGCCAAGAGCATCACCTCGGGCTCGGAGAGATGCTGCCAGTCGGCGATAATGCCGTCTGCCAGCCCGCTCTCGATTTCCCTCACGATCCGGTCGGTTCGCTCGAAGGTGTCTCCCGCGGTGATAATCGTCGAAAATCCCCTCAGCGCCGCTCCAGATTGGATATCCTGCGCGATCCGGTCGCTGAACGGCACGCCGAGACGAGGCAGTACAAGGCAGATTCGCTCGGCCTGCTGGCGGCGCAGCTGCCGCGCGGTGCGGTTTTGCACGTAGTTGAGCTCAGCGACGGCCTCAAGGATGCGCTGCCGCGCCTCCTTGCCGACGAACTTCAGGCGCGTGCTGTCGCCGCTGAGCAGGTACGACACGGCAGCGGTCGATACATTGGCGCGCCGGGCGACATCGGCCATGGTCGGCGCCTTTCTGCGATCGGAATTTCTCTCGTGCATTGTTGGATCCGCTGCGCGACGTGACATGATCAGCTGTCGCTCAGCCGGATTTCATTCCAGCTTCCATGCCCGGCGGCAAGGATCTCGGGCCTTGCCTCGCCGGCCTCCTCCATCAGGGCAACGATGCGGCCTCGCAGCCATGCACGCGTCTCTGCGTGATCGGGCGAAGCTATGAGATTGGTTAGTTCGTTTGGATCGGCATCGAGGTCGTAGAGCCTCGCCTCGACATAGAAATCGCTGCCGGAATCCCGCCAGCCGTCTTTTCCCGGTGCCTCGACCTCATATTTCCACCGTCTGGTGCGCAAGGCGCGGCCGACATGGTGCTCGCTGATTTGAATGAATATCTCGTCGCGCGGCGGCCGTTCGCCCTGCAGCGCGTCGAGCAGCGAGACGCCCTGCATCGAATTGGGCACTTTCAGGCCGGCCGCGGCGAGCAGGGTCGGCGCGAGATCGACGAGGCTGACCAGGCCTTCATATGTGCCGATGCGCTGGAAGCCGGGGCCGTGGAATAGCGTCGGCACGCGGATCGACGCCTCATGACAGGAACGCTTGTATTCGTTGTTGCGGGTCTTGAAGTGACAGCCATGGTCGGAGGTGAAGAGGATGATCGTGTCGTCAAGCCGGCCAAGGCTGTAGAGCGCCTCGATCAGCCGTCCAAACGCCTCGTCGAGGCGTGCGACCATGCCCAGATAGCCAGGGAAATGTTCGGCTGTCGTGCCGCCAAGTGCTGCGAGATCGCCGGGAATGGCGAGCTTCTTGCGGATCCTCTCCTCGTATCCGAGCGGGGCAGGGTAGTTGTCCGTCTGGTTCTGGTGATGCGGCTCGAGGAAGGACAGGAATAAAAAGAAGGGCTCGGCTTCGCTCGAGGCGACATAGCGGATTGCAGCGTCGGTGAGGGCATCGACGCGGTATCCCGGCAGCTTCACCGCCTTGCCGTCATTGTCGTGGACGACGGTGTCGAAGGGGCCGGAAGTGAACTCCAGGATGTTGGAGGCCAGCCAGTAGCGATAGCCGCCGCGTTCTTCCTGGGTGACCGGCTCGGCGGACCCCAGGTGCCACTTGCCGATGTAGGCGGTGTCATAACCTGCCGCGACGAAATGATGCGCGAGCGTGCGCTCGCTCTTAGGCAGTGGGATATCGTTACGGTAGCAGCCGGTCGTAGTCGGGTACCGCCCCGTCTGAAAGACGGAGCGGGCGGGGCCGCAAACGGGCTGGCATGTAAACGAATTCGCCAAGAACGTGCCGGTCCCGGCGAGGCGGTCGAAATTTGGCGTAAGCTCGAGCGGATTGCCATGGACACCAACGGTGTCCCAACGCTGCTGGTCGGTGAAGAAGACGATCACGTTCGGTCGGCGGGACGTCATAGGGTGCAATGCCTCCGAATGGTCATTTCATGCCTGCCAGCATCACGCTGCGGACGAAGTAGCGCTGCGTGAAGAGGAACAGCAGCAGGCTCGGGATGAAGAGAATGATCCCGCCCGTCGCCGTCAGGTTCCACTGGGTGAAGAATTCCTGGTTGAAAAGCGTCAGTCCCGTCGTGATCGGCCGCATTTCGGTGGTGTTGACGGCGACCAGCGGCCAGAGGAATTCGTTCCACTGGAACACGAAGGTGAGGAGGGCCAGCGTCGCCAGTGCCGGACGGACCTGCGGCAGCACGATGCGCCAGTAAAGGCCGAGTTCCGAGCAGCCGTCCATCCGTGCAGCGTCAAGCAACTCGTCGGGAATCGGACGGATGAACTGCCGCATCAGGAAGATTCCGTAGGCGCTCATGGCGAATGGAAGGATAAGGCCCTGATAGGTGTTGAGCCATCCCATCCGCGCGGTGAGCACATAGAGCGAGATCATGCGGATGAAGAATGGGATCATCAGCGTCGACAGCACCGCGACAAACATGACGCGCTTACCGGCGAATTCCATCTTCGCGAAGACGTAGCCGATCAACGGATCGAAGATCAGATGGAGGAAGGTAATCCCGCCGGCGATGATGAAGCTGTTGAGCGTGAAACGCGCGAACGGCGCCTTCTGCCAGATGTCGATGTAATTCGTGAATTGCCACGTCTCGGGGATCAGAATCGGAATGCCGCTGAAGACGTCGGCATCGCTCTGCAGCGACAGCGAAAGCATGTAGAGGAACGGAAAGATCGACAGCGCCACGCAGAAGAGCAGCAGTAGGTAGGACGGGAGCGTTTTTGCGAATGTCATGCCAACCTCAATAGGTGGTTTCGCGGTTGAGCAGGCGGAACTGAACGAAGGTGATGGCCAGGATCAGCAGGAACATCAGGAAAGACAGCGCCGAGGCGTAGCCGATGTTGAGCTCGAAGAAGGCTGCCTCGAACACGTGCAGGCTGAAGAACCGCGTCGCGTCGGCCGGTCCGCCCTTGGTTATCAGGTAGGCCGGCGCCAGCTCCTGCAGCTGGCTGATCGTGCTGACGACCGCGATGAACAGCGTGGTCGGCGTCAACAACGGCCAGGTCAGATAGCGGAATTGCTGCGTCGGCGTGGCGCCGTCGATGGATGCGGCATCATAGAAGTCGGACGGGATCGACTGCAACGCGGAGAGGTAGATCAGCATGGCATAGCCGACATCCTTCCAGACCGTGATGGCGATGAGGGTCGGCAGCGCGGTCGAGGTGTCGCCGAGCCAATTCTGGGTGGGCAGCCCAAGCTCGGCAAGGAAGCTGTTCAAGATGCCAGTGTAGGGATCGAGAATTGCCTGCCACATCAACGCGACGATCACGAAGGAGGTGATGTAGGGAAAGAAGATGATTGCGCGGATCAGAGTGCGCCCCGGGATCGGCCGGTTGAGCACGACCGCCAGTCCGAGGCCAATGGCGATGCTGGCCGCGGTGACGCCTATCGCGAAGGCCAGCGTCACGAAGAGCGACTGCCGAACGCGCGCGTCGCCGAGGGCAGCAACGTAGTTGTCCAGTCCGGCGAATCGGCTCTCGCCGATCAGCGGCTGGCCACTGTACAGGCTCGCCCAAAACTCCAGTCCTATCGGATAGAAGAAATAGACCGAGAAATAGAGGATTGCTGGCGACAGCAGCAGGTAAGCGAGAAGCGTTTGTCTGGTGCGCCGGCTGAAGCGGCCAGCTCGCCGGGTCGACATCGCGCCGACGCCAATGTCCGTATCGGCCGTATCGGTGCTGCCGCTGATAAACATCGGCCTAGTTGTTGGCCAGGATGACGTTGGCCTCGGCCGCGAATTTCGGCATGATCTCGGCTGCTGGTTTCTGATTGTAGATGATATCCTCGAGCGCACTCTGCAGAAGCTTCTCGATTCGCGCGTGCTTGCCGGTGAGGCGCAGCTCGGCGGTGACGTCTTGCGCGTAAGGCAGGCATTTGCTGAAGCTGCCGATGACCGGATCGGCCTGAACCTCGGCGTTTTCGGCCCAGGATTTGCGCGGCATCGTCATGCCCGCTTCCTTGGTAGCCGCTAGTTCCGTGTCGAGCGCGACGAGCCGCTTCAACAAGTCCCAGGCCTCCTTCGGGTGCTTGGCGTCCTTAGGGATCATCACACTGACGCCGCCCGCGAACGTCGCCTGCACCTTGTGCTTGAGTGATGGCGCAACCGCCCAGTTGAGCTTCGGGTTGCCCGAGCGGATCGGCTTCACGTCCCACGGACCGGTTATGATCATTGCGACCCGGTTGGCCGTGAACAGCTTTTGCGGACCCTCATAGTCAGCACCCGCCGCCGGCTTGGTCGCTGCTTTTTCCTTGTGGATCAGGTCGGCGAGGAACTGGATCGCTTCGATCGCCTCAGGACTGTCGAGATTGACCTTGTTTGTCTTGGGATCGTAATAGCTTACGCCGTTCTGCAGTAGCCACGACGAATAATATCCGATGCTGGGGTTGGGAGCGAAGCCGAAGCGGGCGCCGGTCGTCGTCGCCTTGGCAACCTTCAGGAACTCCTCCCAGGTCGCAGGCGGCGCGTCGAAGCCCGCCTGCTTAAGCATATCGACGTTGTACACGAGGGTGGCGCAGGTGAGGTGGATCTGGACGCCATAGTACTGGTCGCCGAGTTTGTTGCGCTCGACGGAATAGGCTTGCCAGTCGTCGGGATAGCCGATCGCCTTGCCGTCTTGTTGGATGAAGTCGTTCAGCGGCCGCAGCAGATTCCGCTGGCCAAATTCCTGCACCCAGCCGCCGGGTTCGGCGACGAGATCGGGCGCGTTCTTCGCCGCAAAATCCGCCACCAGCTTGGTGCGCATATCCGGCCACTGGAATTTCTCCCACTGCACCGACCATCCGGTATGATCGGCCTCGAACTTCGCTATTGCATCGGCATAAGCTTGATAGGCGTGGCCGGCGTTCCAATAGAGCGTCAAGGTCTCGGCATGGGCCGCAGTCGCGGTCGTCAGGGCCACGCCCAAAACCATGCCGTGCAGGAATCCGACTGACTTGTAGCGGCTCATCTTGGTCTCCTCCCTGGTTTGCCACCCGCCTTCCTCACAATGGATGGCGTCATATTATTCGATTAATATACCCGCTATACCGCAGTTTTTGTCAAGCTCCGACTGTAATGCAGTGCATAGTTCTGGCCGAACTCGGGCGGAGCTATCTACAGCGCGCGATGGCGAAGTTGCTTCCGGTACCCGGTATGGACGATCGCGGCCTAACCTGGAAAGATCGTGAAACCGCCATCGACGCGGATTACCTGCCCGTTGATGAAGCGCGCGCGCGGACCGGCGAGGAAGGCCACCGCTTCGGCGATCTCTTCAGGCTCCGCATACCGGTTCAGCGATTTCTTGCTCGAATCCATGCGCTGCGGATCGACCACACGGCTCGCCTGGAACCGTGCCGTCTTGGTGGCGCCGGGGCTCACCGCATTGACGCGTACGCCATCGTCGATCAGTTCCTTGGCGAGGCAGCGCGTATAATGGACGACAGCCGCCTTGAGCGTCGAGTAGACCACCTCGGGCGAGCATCCGATATGCGCTGCCGCCGAGGCGATGTTGATCACCGAGCCTGAGCCACGCTTGACCATCGGCGGAACGAACGCCTGGCAGACCAGCATCGTGCCGATGAGGTTGTTCTCGGTTAGAACCTTGATGTCTTCGTAGTCGATGTCCAGTGCGTTGTTGGGATTGGGCTTGACGCCCTTGGCGCCGATGTCGCCGCCGGCGCAGTTTACCAAGACGTGCACGTCGCCGAGCTCCGCCTCGATCTTCCTCTTCATTTCCGCGACAGCTTGCTTGTCGCCGATGTTGCCGGTGACCGCGGTGATGCGCGTCCCATGCTTCTCCAAGCCCCTGGCAGAGTCGCCGAGGTCCGCGAATTCGCCATATTGAGATGGCCGGGCCCAATCGAGGTCGTGGACCGCGACGTTTGCGCCAAGTTCGGCCAAGCGGTCGGCCATCACGCGGCCGAGGCCGCGTCCCGAGCCGGTGACGAAGGCGGTCAGGCCGCTGAGTTCTCGGGCAGTCATGCTGATTTCTCCATTGCAATGAAATCGAATTTCATCATGTTGGCGGCGCTGCGCCGGATCATGTCGAGCTCGTACGAAACGAGCGCACCGTCATCATCGCGCTCCCATGGCGTGCGGTAGTCGGCGTCGTCCGCAAGGCGGTTCAGGCGCGCAGCACTCAGGCAGGCCGCGAATTCGCGGGCGGTCTTCGGCGCATATCCGTTCCACCAGTCGTCGGTGAGACAGCGAACGTGACGGGCCTCCAGCGCGCCGGGCTCAAGCACCGCCGTCAGCGTGTCGTGGTGCTCGCCAAGGATGGCTGCCAGTTCGGCGAAAGGCACGGCGCCGTCGCCGATCGCGCAGCGGACCAGGCGGTAGCCCTCATCCGTGAACTGGACGCGATAGTCCTTGAGGTGAACGTGGCGGACATGGGGCGCGATCCGGCGCGTGAAGGCAAGCGGCGCCTCGCCGACAGGAAAGGTGTTGCCGGTGTCGTAGGTGATGCCGACACCCGGCCCGCCGAGTTCGCAGAACGCAACCAGTTCGTCGCTGCCGAAGTCCTGATGGTTCTCGATGCCGAGCACGCGTCCCTCGGCCGCCGCACGCGGCCCCCATTCCGTCAAGGCAGCGCGAATCGTTGCGTTGAACTCGCTCCATTTCGGACCCCACGCATTGCGGTCGCCGCACAGGACAGGCGTCAGTGCGATACGGATCGTCGTCGCCTCGAGCAGGCGCGCAGCCCGAAAGGCGTTGTCCAGCGGACCTGCCACTAGAAGTCCGCCGCTCACCACCGGGACGATGTCCAGCGCGGCAAGACGCCTGCGCAGGGCGACGATTTCGGCGTCAGTCAAGTCGGTCAACCAGGGTTCGTAGATCTCGAGCGTGCGTGCGCCCAGTTCCTGCGCCAGCGTGATGAAGCCTTCCAGCCCCACGCCGTCCGGATTGTGCCGCGGCGTGCCGCGGCCCTGCAGGCCGAGATAGTAGGTCAGTCCGTAAGGGTTGAGGCCGAGACGAAACATCAGCTTGGCGGTTCCAATGGAGAGCGGAGAGGCGTCACTAGCGCAGACCGGCATCGACGGTTATGGACTGTTTGGTGATCATGCGGCTGTCGTCGGCCGCCAGGAAGAGCACGGTGCGTGCAATCTCCTCGCCCAGCAGGACGCGGCGAATCAATTGCCGCTGCACCGTCTGGTCGACTGCCTCCTGCGTCTTGAACCACAGCTCGCGCTGCCGCTCGGTCATGACGGCGCCGGGTTCGATCGCATTGACGCGGATGTTATCCGGTCCGAACGACCGCGCCAACGCACGCGTCAGCGCCACCACGGCCCCCTTGGCGGTGGCATAGGCCACCATCTGGTCCGCTCCGAACCGCCAGGCAATGGAGGAGAAGTTTATGATCGAGCCGAAGCCGAGTTCCTTCATATGCGGATGCACTGCCTGCGCGGCGAAGAAGTGATGCCTCAGATTGACGTCGAAGCTGCGGTCCCAATAGTCGGCCGTTACCGCGTCGATGGGATGGCGCTGATCATTGGCTGCGTTATTCACCAGGACGGCGACCGGACCAAGCCGCGCGCGCACGCCTGCTACCGACGCCTTTAGCGCATCGACGTCGGTCACATCGCAATGGAGATATAACGGAGCCTGCCCGGCGGCACCAGCGAGCTCGCGCACCAACGCCTCCGCTGGTTCGTCCTGCACATCGAGAAAGGCTATCCGGGCGCCGTTCGCCACGAAGGCGCGGACCATATCGGCGCCAATGCCGGAGGCGCCGCCGGAGATCAGCACGACCCGATCGGTCAAGCTCGGATAAGTCGCGAATTGTACGGACATCAAACTACAGAAGCGCCTTGGTTGTTGGATCGAACAGACAGGCACGCGACATGTCGATGCCGAGCGTTATCGTCTCGCCCATGACGGGAGCGTCATCCGGCTCGAAACGGCCGGTGATCTCCAGGTCACCCAGCCTGAGCACGGCAAGCGTCTCGGCCCCGGTAGGCTCGACCAATTCGACCGGCGCCTGCATGGACGCCACAGCAGGTTTGCGCGACTTCAGATCGGTCGTGAAACGGTAGATGTGTTCCGGCCGGATACCGAGCACGACGTCCTGTGGCGCACCGGCGGGCATCGGCGCGGCAAGGGCGAGGCTGGCGTCGCTGCCGTCAGCGGCGCGTACCGAGATGCTGGTCGAGCCCGTAAGCCGGGCGGGAATGAAATTCATCGCCGGCGATCCCATGAAACCGGCAACGAACATGTTGGTCGGCCGGTCGTAGATCCGCTTCGGCGTGTCGAACTGCTGTACCGAGCCCTGGTTCATCACCGCAATGCGGGATGCAAGCGTCATCGCCTCGACCTGATCGTGGGTGACATACACCGTGGTCTTGCCGACGCGATGGTGAAGCTTCTTGATTTCGGTACGCATGTCGACGCGCAGCTTGGCGTCGAGGTTGGACAAGGGCTCGTCGAACAAAAACAGCTTCGGGTCGCGCACGAGGGCACGCCCCATCGCAACGCGCTGCCGCTGGCCCCCCGAGAGCTGGCCGGGCTTGCGTTTAAGCAGCTGTTCGATCTGCAGGAGTGCGGCAACCCGCTGGACAGCTTCCGCCTGCGCCGCTTTTGGCACGCCGCGGCTCTCCATGCCGAAGGTGATGTTCTGGCGCACCGTCATGGTGGGATAGAGGGCGTATGACTGGAACACCATCGCAATATCGCGGTCCTTGGGTTGCACCGAGTTCACCAGCCGGTCGCCGATCCATATCTCGCCCGACGTGACGGTTTCCAGTCCGGCGATCATGGCGAGCAAGGTTGACTTGCCGCAACCCGACGGGCCGACAAGGGCGACGAATTCTCCGGTCTTAGCCTCGAGATCGATGCCGGCAAGAATCTCGAGCGAGCCGTAGCTCTTGTGAAGGTTGCGGATCATCAACGCGGACATCGGCGACGCCTCATTTTATGGCGCCCTGGGTGAGGCCGCGCACGAAGTATTTTCCACCAAACAGATAGATCAGCAGCGGAGGCAACGCGCCGATCAGCACGGCTGCGCTCATCACATCGTAAGCACGCGCGGTCGTGCCGCCGGCCGTGAGCGCGACCAACGCCGCCGTAATCGGCTGCTGCTGGCCCGATGTGAAGACGACGCCGAACAAATACTCGTTCCAGATGCCGGTGAACTGCCAGATGACGGTGACAATCAGAATCGGCGGCGACAGGGGCAGGATGATCTTGCGGAAGATCCGCCAGAAGCCGGCGCCGTCGATGCGTGCCGCCTTGATCAGGTCGTCCGGTATGCTGACGTAGAAATTGCGGCAGAACAGGGTGGTGAACGAGATGCCCTGGACGACGTGGATCAACACCAGCCCGTATGTGGAATTGGTCAGGCCGAGCTTGCCGAGCAGGAACGCCCACGGCATCAACGAAATCTGGCCGGGCATGAATACGCCGAGCAGCATCAGATTGAAGATCAGTTCGGAACCCCTGAAGCGCCATTTGGAGAGGATGTAGCCGTTCATGGCGCCGAGAATGGTCGAGATGATGGTGGCGGGGATCGTCATCGCCAGCGAGTTGAAGAAATTGCGCTTCATGCCCTCGCAGGTACCGCTGACGCAGTAGGATCCCCAGGCCTGCGCCCACGCATCGAACCGGAAGCTGCGCGGTACGGAGATGAGGCCGTTGCGGGCAATCTCCGACTGCTCGCGCAATGAGTTGAAGATCACCACCAGCAATGGCACGAGATAGACGACCGCGAAAAGCGTCAGCACGGCATAGACAAGGAAGCGACTCCAGAAATGCCGGCGCGTGGCAGCGGCTTCTTCCGGATCAAAACGGGCATTAGGGGCAATTTCAGCCATTGCGGCCCTCCGCCCGCCGGCGCCAGACGATCCACAAGGAGTACGGCACCAGCACCACCGCGACCGCCGCGAGCATCATCATCGCCGCGGCGGCACCCTCGCCGATTTGGCCGCGCTGGAACATCAGGTCGTAGACATAGATGGCGGGGAAGGTGGTGGACACACCTGGGCCGCCTCGCGTCAACGCCGCCACCAGGTCGAAGGTCTTGATGGCGAATTGTATCTGAATGACCGCCACCGCCAGGAATATCGGAGCGATGGTTGGCAGGATGACCCTCCGATAGGTCCGGAAAACCGACGCGCCGTCGATTTGCGCGGCTTTGACGAGATCCGGATCGACCGACCGCAGACCGGCCAGGAAAAGTGCCATTGCGAAGCCGGACGACTGCCAGATACCGGTTATGATCACCGCATAGATCGCAGTGTTGCGGTTGGCCGTCAGGGCGAAGCTGAAGTCGGTCCAGCCAAGCCCGCGAACGAAGGCCTGGATACCGTCGACAGGATTATAGAGCCAACTCCACACCGTACCGGTGACGATGAAGGACACCGCCAACGGGTAGAGAAAGATGGTGCGCCAAACCGCCTCGCCGCGGACGCGCTGGTCGATCGCGATCGCGAGCAGCAGGCCAACGGCCATCGAGCCAACGATATAGAAGCCGCTGAACAGGAAGAGATTGGTATAGGCGATGTTCCAGCGCCGGTTTGCCCAGAGCGAAGCGTAATTGTCCAGGCCGACGAACCCATAGGTCGGCAACAGCGACGAATTGGACAGCGAGATGTAGAGCGTCCAGAGCGTGAAGACGAAAACATAGATGAAACTCGCCGCTATCGACGGCGCCAGCACCAGAATGGGCACCATCGTGCCCAGGCGCTCGCGCCACGGAGGGGCCGCGGCAGCTGCGGCTGGTACAATCAGATCATGGGTGGACATCGGGCTGCTCCGGCGAGGTCTGGCCGGGAGCTTCGCCCCCGGCCATCATCGGCAGCGTCACTTCTGCGCTTCGGCCGCATCCGCCATCGCATTGGCCGCGTCCTGCGCACTCATATCCGGCGTTGCTACAAACTCCGTGATGCTATCCATTATTGCGCCGCGGACCTTTTGCGGAACCGTCATGTTGTGCGCCATCGAACGCACGAGCGTGCCGGCGGCGATCGAGGCTTGCAGATCCTTTTGCGAGAGCTGCTGGCAGGGATTGAAGCCGTTCGAAAGATCGACGTCGAGGCGGGCCGGAATGGACCCTTTGGTCTGATTGAAAATGGTCTGGAATTCGGGCGACAGGATGATGCTGGCAAGCAGCTTCTGTCCCTCGATATAGTCCGGATCCTTCTGCTTGAAGAACACGACCGAGTCTGAATTCAAGATGAAACCGGGCTTGCCCCAATCGGTCGGCGCCTGGGCGCAGACATAGTCGGTGCCCTCCTTGAAGCCGCCGGCCGTCAGCAGGCCGATCGTCCAGTCGCCCATGATGTGGAAGGCGGCCTCGCCGCGGCCGACGAGATGCGACATGGTATCCCAGTCACGCCCGTTCATGCCGGGGTCCATGTACTTCGAGGTCATGGTGCGAAACTGCTCGAAGGCCTTGACCATGCCGTCGCTGCGCATGGCATCGACGTCGCCCTCGACGAAAGCTTTCTTGTAGAGATCGAGGTCCTGACCGTACACGACCACTTCGAAGACGGTCGAGTCGGTCCAGTCGGCGGTCGAGTGCGAAATGCAGATCTTGCCGCTGGCCACGATCTTGTCGCAGGCGGCGTTGAATTCCGCCCATGTCTTCGGCATCTCGGTGACGCCCGCGTCCTTCATGACCTTCGGCGATGCCCACAGCCAGTTGATGCGGTGGATGTTCATCGGCGCGGCCACCCAATTCCCGGTCGGCTTCATCACCGGCAGCAATTCGGGAGCGACGACCTTCTCCCAATTTTCCGCCTTCGCCAGGTCGTCGAGATTGGCTGTCATGCCCGTCTCGTTCCATTCGGCGATCTCGGGGCCTTTGAGCTGCACAGCGGGAGGTGCGTTGCCGGCGATCACATCAGCACGCAGTTTGGCCAGGGTATTGGCCGTATGGCCTGCGATGGAGGTCTGCTGCCAGGTGCCACCCTTGGCGGTAAACATCTCGCCGAGCTTGGCGATAGCCTGGGCGTCCGATCCGGTGGCCCATTGATGCAAGAGGTTGGTCTTCGGCTCCGCGAGGGCTGTTCCGGTAATCAAGGTGAAGGCGGTAGCGGCCGCAAAGGCCGTCCTCAGGTATTTCATCGTTTCACTCCCATATGTGATGCACGGTTCGTATCGACCGCTTGTGGCCCGCGATTTGAGGTCGTGGCCGGCGAGATTCAGTAATCTCCGTTCTTTCCAAGATGACATATTTGGGCTATCAGTCAACGTGCTTTGTGCCCATCATGAACAAACCTTCGCTTAGAAATTGGCTGATCGACAGGCCGTCCGCGTCGCCGGAGAGCCTGATCGTCCGATGCTTGCGCGAGCGCGGCGTGCTTTCTGCGTCGCAAATTACCCGCATTACCGGTTTGGCGCGGTCGACGGTTTCAACCGCGCTCAACGGCTTGAGAAAATCTGGGATGGTGATCGAATCCTCGGCCCATCATGACGCGGCGAGGGGTATCGGCAGGCCTGCCACGACATTGACGCTCAATCCCGCTGCGGGCACCTGCGTCGGCATCCATCTGGGCCTCGACGAGATGCGGTGTGTCGTCGCTGACGTCTCGCATTCTTTCGTTGCCGAACAAACTATCCCCATGGGTCTGGACTACCAGCCGCAACAGGCGGCCCAGCTCGCCAAGTCAGTAATTGCCCGATGCTACGAAGAGAACGGTCTGCCGATGGCGGGGCTCCTGGGGGTTGGGGTCTCCGTCTCGGGCCCAGTCAGCCGCGAAGGAGTGGTGCTGCGCGCGAGTATCGTTCCGACCTGGGCCGGGGTCAACATCCGCGATGTGTTCGGGCCGGTCCTTGAACAGCCGATCTTCGCCGACAATGAGAGCAACTGCTCGGCCATTGCCGAGCTGATGTGGGGTGCTGCCGTCGGCCAGGACGATTTCGTGCTGTTCAAGGTCGATCTGGGCGTCGGCGGGGCCATTGTCCAGCACGGTCGGCTGGTGAGCGGCATCGCCGGCGGCGCCGGCGAATTCGGGCACATTAGCATCGATCCCGGCGGCGACCTTTGCCGGTGCGGCAATCGAGGATGCCTGGAGCTCTATGCCAGCTTTGCCGGACCGCTCGAGCAGATTTCGCGCATCGTGCGGCGGCCGGTCACGATGGACGACGTGATCATGATGGCCGAGGAGGGCGACGTGAGGGCGCTGCGGATGATCGAGGACACCGCCGAGTTCGCCGGCCGTGGCCTTGGCCTGATCGGTTCGGTTCTCAATCCGCCGCTCATCATCATCAGCGGCCGCATGGCCTTGGCGGGCGACATTCTCCTGGCGCCACTGATCGCATCATATGAACGCCACACGCTCATCAAGTCCCGCGATGTGGCGCCTGCGCTGCGCACGCGGATAATCGTTGGCAAGCACACGGAGAACGATGCATTGCTCGGCGCGGTCGGCCTCGTGCTGCGCCACAACAGCCGGCTTCAGTGACCCGGCTTGCTTCGGGTGGCGCTCTGATTTTGCGAGCTGCTCGCCGAAGCAGCGGAACTGATGTTTGCGTACGCGACACGCACCGTGCGCTGCCTCGGCTTGATCGCGGTGGCGAGCAGCAGGCCGGCGATGATAAAGGCGGCGCCGGCGAGATCGTAGTCGTGCAAGCTTTCGCCAAGGACCAGATAAGCGAGAACGGCGACGAAGGCGGTCTGGAGATAGAGCAGCATGCTGGCGCGCCCCGCACCAAGCGTCTCGACGCTACGGTTGTAGAGATAGTACATCAGAGCGCCGCCGGGGCCGGCAACATAGGCGAGAGCCAGAAGGCCGTTCGCATGCAGCGCCGAACGATCCCCGGAAAACAATTCCCAGAGATAGAAGGGCAGTGCGGCCAGCGCGCCGGCTCCCAGCAGCAGGACCACCATCGGCAGAAGCTCGATAGCGAATTTGGCGCGACGCAGCAGCACGGTGTAGAGGCCCCAACAAAACGCGCTGCCGACGATCCACAACTCGCCGGGATTGAACTGCAGCTGCATCAGCGCGGCAAGGTCGCCGCGCGCCACGATCACCACCATCCCGGCCAGAGCGACCAGCGCTCCAAGCGCTTTCCAGATACCGAGGGGCTCGCCGAGCACGAAGCGGGCAAGCACCATGGTCATGATCGGCGACAGCGCCATGATGATGCCGGCGGTTGTCGCGTTGGTGTAGTTGAGGCCCGTGTAGATCATGCCCTGACACAAGGTTAGCCCGATAGTGCCGATGACCAGCACCTCGATCACCCGGGATTGGATCAGCACGAGCATCGCCCCGTGATGACGATGGACGATAGGCAGCAGGATCGCGCACGCGAGCGTCAGCCGCCAGAAGCAGAGCGCCCAAGGCGGCATCTCGGGGGCAACCCACTTGGCGGCGATATAGACGCCGGCCGACAGGAGCCAGCAGAGCGTCGCGAGGGAATAGGCGAGCGGAAGTGATGCGCCGGGTGTCGCCTTCGCTACACTTGGATGTGCTATCGGCAGCGATTGGATATCCGTCTCCTCCCACCGCAGACTTTAGCAGATTTGCGGCGTCTTGCTAAGCAGCAACAACAGCTGTTTCACCAGCTGGTGCAATCGGTGGGTCATTGTGGGTCCCGCCGTTCACGGTCTCCTTCCATTCGAACGCATGTTGGCCCATGAGCAACTCGATACCGAAAAGCGCAAGCCGTACCGATTTCGCGCGATACAAATGTGAGATTTATATTGCGCGACAGATATTCGCGCGGTTGCCACAATCTTCTCGCGCCATATTTCTACCGAGCGCAGATCTGTCGCGAATTCCTGGCCCTCGGATTACGAGCGCCGCTGTTTCGAAGCAATTGGAAGAATAAGCCACTGACTTCCGTTTGCACAAAGAGCGCGACACAAATCCATGCGGAGGACGTCCGATGCATGCCGGCTTCCCAGGAAGCGTACTCGTAGCGGTGTTGGGCACCGTCATGGCAAGCTGCGCTGGCATTCCGGCGCAAAAAACCGGGGCAATATCCGGCTATGGCCCCAACCCCACTTTACCGAAACCAAGACCGACGCTGATCCCGACTGTTAACATCGCCGAGGCGAAAGGCTGGCAGAAAGAAGGTATGCCGACCCCGGCGAAGGGGCTGACAGTGAACGCCTTCGCCACCGGCCTCGACCATCCGCGCTGGCTACATGTGCTTCCGAACGGCGATGTGCTGGTTGCTGAAACCAATGCCCCTGCCAAGCATGACGAAGGCTTCAGTCTTAGAAAGGTCTTCATGGACCTAGCTATGAAGCGGGCTGGCGCCGCGACCAAAAGCGCCAACCGCATCACGCTCCTGCGCGACACCGATGGCGACGGCATTGCGGATGTGCGCACGACGTTCGCGGAAGGCCTCAATTCGCCCTTCGGCATGACGCTGTCCAAAGGCAAACTCTTTGTCGCGAATACCGACGCGCTCGTCGCTTTCCCCTACTCCAATGGCCAGACCCGAGTCAGCACGTCGCCGGAAAAGATCATCGACTTGCCGGCCGGGGACCTCAACCATCATTGGACCAAGGACGTGATCGCAACTCCGGATGGACGCAAGCTCTATGTCACCGTTGGTTCCAACAGCAACGTTGGAGAAAACGGCATAGCCGCGGAGAAGAACCGCGCTGCTGTCCTTGAAGTGGATCGGTCTACCCGCCGCACTCGGGTCTTCGCCTCGGGCCTGCGCAACCCGAACGGGCTCTCCTGGAATCCTGAGACTGGCCAGCTTTGGGTCGCCGTGAACGAGCGTGACGAGATCGGCGACGACCTTGTGCCGGATTACATGACCTCGGTTCGTGACGGCGCTTTCTACGGCTGGCCCTACAGCTACTACGGACAGAACGTCGACGAACGTGCCAAGCCGCAGCGCCCCGATCTCGTGGCGGCAGCGATCAAGCCCGATTACGCCCTGGGCTCTCATACCGCCTCGCTGGGACTGACCTTCTCCAAAGGCGCGCGGCTCGGTTCGGCCTACGGCAACGGCGCCTTCGTCGGCCAGCACGGCTCGTGGAATAGAAGCGTGCACAGCGGCTACAAGGTCATCTTCGTGCCGTTCCATGGTGGCAAACCGAGCGGTCCTCCGGAAGATGTGCTCACTGGCTTCATCGGGCGTAATGGCGAGGCGATGGGCCGGCCGGTCGGCGTCGCTATCGATCAGACTGGCGCACTGCTCGTCGCCGACGACGTCGGTAATGTCATCTGGCGGGTCCGCCGAGCGAATGGCCGTTGAGCGCAGGTGGCCTTTCTGATTCCGACCTCACAGCCTTCGGCTACAGCGCCACGCCCGATATGGCTGCATTCGGCTGCGATTTCGATGCAAATGCCAGGTGACGACATCGCGCCTGCCGCATGTCGGTCGCTATGGCGACGTCTATTTTGCGCATGGCTATTCGGGCAAGGGGGTGATCCTGTCGACGCTGTCGGGCAAGCTGCTCGCTGAGGCGATCACCGGTGATGCTTCGCGGCTCGATCTGTTTTCGACCCTAAGCCCGCTGCCGTTCCCCGGCGGCACGGCGCTGCGCGGCCCGCTCTATGTGCTCGGCATGCTTTGGTACGCAATGCGTGACCGCATCAAACATTGAGCGCAGGCATGCGCAATGAGGCCGAGCGCCGCCACCAAGCGATTAACGGCTGATTTCGCGGCGGCGTCCGACTTGATCGATCTTGAATATGTTCCGTAGGCAATGGCCGCGAGTCGGTCCATGCCCTGCTCCCGAAGCCTGAGCGCCGATAGACCTGCCTGCTATTTCCTCAGCTAATAGATCGATATGATTGCAGGATTGACCGTTTCATATCCCAGGCGCGGCTCCGATTTGTCTTTCGAAATCGCGCTGGAGACAGTTCCGGTTGAACTGCTATCCAATTTTGTTTCCCTGTTTTTCTTGATCGTGCTGCCCGACAGGTCGGCGCAGGCCGACGTTACTTCTGTACTGACCACTCTCTTTTTCTCGTGCGCAACGGCGGCGGTGGATACGGCCATCACAATTGCCGCGCAAACAATCGTCAATCTCATTGATTCCCCCTTAGAGCACCGCAAACGTGTGGTCGGCTGCTTTGAGACGCCGGCGAAGGCGGTATTCGCGCCTGGCCGGCCCATGCAGCTTCCGACTGCACAAGATTGTAACTACATTAGCTGCAGCGCAAGTAACCATTTCGGACTAGGGAACGGGTTCCCCTTCGATCGAAAGCGCTGGGCTGCCGGCGAAAAAGCAGGCGTTTTAGCCGTTCTCGCCGCCGAGCGCCTTCCAGTTTTGGGACAGAGGTTGGCTGATGCCCTTAAACTCACGGCTACGCATTGGTTGGATCTATGCAGCGACAAGGCCAACCTTGGCAAAGCCTCTACATAGTCACCTTCGGGCAGCACCAGTCTTGGAATTCACGCCCTCAAGCAAGGCGAGCAGGCCTTTCAGAATTTCGATTGGCGGCGGCGGACAACCTGGAATGTGCAGATCGACAGGCAAGGCCTCGGACACTCCGCGCACCACCGCATAGCTGCCGGCGAAACAGCCGCCATTGCCTGCGCAATCTCCCAGTGCGACCACCCATTTTGGGTTGGGTGTTGCGTCGTAGGTCAGCTTCAATGCCTCGCGCATGTTTTTTGTGACCGGCCCGGTGACGAGCAGTACATCGGCATGGCGCGGTGATGCGACGAACCGGATCCCAAAACGCTCGATGTCATAGAAGGCGTTGTTCAGCGCGTGCATCTCAAGTTCGCAGCCGTTGCAGGAACCGGCATCGACCGCCCGGATCGACAGGCTTCGCCCCAATCGTTTGTGAGCAGCCCCATCGAGCGCGCGTGCGAGTTCGTCGACTGCCGTGCTGCTTGCCAACGGCGGACGCTCGGTGAGAGGGGGGCGTATCAGGCTTTCAAAAAGAAGCTTGCGCATGACAGCGTGCCTTCAGAGATCATGGCCCGAATAAGAGCAGTTGAACGATTTGTTGCACAGCGGAAAGTCGGCAACGATGTTTCCTTCGATCGCCGCTTCAAGGAGCGGCCATTGAAACCATGACGGATCACGGAGGTGACAGCGCTCGACCAAGCCGCCCTTGCCAATGCGCAGCCAGGCCAGAATGTCGCCGCGGAAACCTTCGACGAGCGCCATGCCTTCATGCGATCGGTTTGTCTGCGCGAAATCGACGCGGATCGGCCCGTCTGGCAGTTGTCGCAGGACTTGTTCGATCAGGGACAGGCTCTGTTCGACCTCGTGGATACGAATCCATACACGGGCGTTCACATCGCCTTCCTGGAGGAGAGGTACATCGAAGGCGAGTTCGCCATAGGGTGGATAAGCGAGATTGCGTCGGGCATCGAAGTCCCGACCGGAGGCCCGGCCAACGTAGCCTCCGGCGCGATATTGACGAGCGAGTTCCACCTTCAGCCGGCCAGTCGCGACAGTCCGATCCTGCAGCGACGCCGTGTTGTCGTAGAGCTCGACCAGCGCGGGAAACCGCTGCCTGATCTCTGCGATCAGGGACCTGAGCGCTGTCGTGCCCTCATCGCTCAGGAAGCTTGCCACGCCTCCGGGCACGATGCAGTCGCGCATCAAACGATGACCGAAGGCAGCATCGCTTGCCCGCAATACGCGCTCACGCAGCACCCCACAGTGGGCATGCATGAGCGCGAAGGCGGCATCATTGCAGATAGCGCCGATGTCGCCCAGATGATTGGCCAGGCGCTCCAACTCGGCCATGAGCGCTCGCAGCCAGACCGCGCGTGGGGGAACCTGGACACCCAGCGCCGCCTCGACCGCGCGGGCAAAAGCGAGGGAGTATGCCACGGTACTGTCGCCAGAGGTTCTGCCCGCCAATTTGGCCGCACGGTCGATGTCGGACCCCGCCATCAGGCCTTCTATACCTTTGTGCGCGTATCCGAGGCGCTGCTCCAGCCGGACGACCGTTTCACCGCTCGCCGTGAACCGGAAATGGCCCGGCTCGATGATGCCGGCATGCACGGGCCCGACCGGGATCTGATGCAGGCTCTCCCCCTCTGCAGGCAGGAAACTGTACGGGAAGGCAGTCGCAGCAGACGTCCGGACGCGGGTACTCAACGGATAGCTGACACCCCAGTGGCCATGATCAAGCCACTGTCGTGTATCAGGCGCACCTT
The DNA here is from genome assembly GCF_040320005.1 of Mesorhizobium sp. M0816. Taxonomy (NCBI): domain Bacteria; kingdom Pseudomonadati; phylum Pseudomonadota; class Alphaproteobacteria; order Hyphomicrobiales; family Phyllobacteriaceae; genus Mesorhizobium; species Mesorhizobium sp. M0816. Next base: position 265,057 of record NZ_JAMYOT010000006.1, read on the forward strand.
GTGGTAGGAGCCCGAACAGGTCAGCGGCCGCACGTTCCAGGCGCAATGCGGGCGGATGCAGCCGGCCGACCGATGGGTAGCGGCCACTGGGGCATTCCAGGCTGACGACGCCAATGTCCCCGGCGCTTTCATCGAGAAGTGCCATGTGGACGGCGCCTGGCTCACCCCATAGGCCGAGCAAGCTCCAGTGGCCCTCGGCCAGTTGCTCGACGGCAAAGCCCCATTTTTTCGGAGTCACCACGGCGCGCGACCACGGGAAATGATTTTCGACACGTTGGCCAGCAAGGATGAGGTCGATCAGCCCGGGCATGCTCTTTCTCTCCTCTGCTCACCCCAGGATACTTGCGACGTGCTGGAACCATGTGACCAGCGGTGGCGGCAGATAGATGCCGGCGGCAAACACCAACGCCAAGTGGGAATACATCGGAATGTAGGACGCCTCGGCGGGTGCAGTGCTGCCGCGCGGTTCGCCGAAAGCGACGCCGGTCAGTCGAAGCAGCAGGGCGCCGAAAGCGAGCAGAATCCCGAAAACCAACGGCATCGCCAAAAGAGGGTGTCTTGCAAATGTCGAACTCACGACCAGGAATTCGCTCATGAAGATACCGAGCGGAGGGAGGCCGGCAATGGCAACGACGCCGATGACGAGCGCCCAGCCAAGGGCAGGATGTGTTTCCGTCAGTCCCCGGATTTCGGCGATGTTCTGTGTCCCCTTGACCTGGGCAATGTGGCCGACCGTGAAAAAGATCGCCGACTTGGTCAGGCTGTGCATGACCATGTGCAGCAGCCCGGCAAAATTGGCGAGCGGGCCTCCTATGCCGAAGGCGAACACGATGATGCCCATGTGCTCGATCGAGGAGTACGCGAACAGGCGTTTGATGTCGCGGCGGCGGTAGAGCATGAAGGCCGCGAAGACAAGCGACGTCAGTCCCATCGTGATCATCAATGGCCCAGGTGCGATCGCTTCCGGGCTTGCCGCGAGCAATAGCTTGAAGCGCAGCACGGCATAGAGCGCGACGTTTAACAGCAAGCCCGACAGCACTGCGGAAATCGGCGTTGGACCCTCAGCATGCGCGTCTGGCAGCCAGGCATGTAAGGGCGCAAGGCCGACCTTTGTCCCGTAGCCGAGCAGCAGAAAGATGAAGGCGACATTGAGCAGAGCCGGATCGAAGCGCGCGGCGTGAGCGATGAGCACCGTCCAGACCATCGCATTGGTCCCCTCGCCAACAACCGGCTGTGCAGCCATGTAGACGAGGATGGTGCCGAACAGTGCGAGCGCGATGCCGACGCTGCCCAGAATGAAATATTTCCAGGCTGCCTCCAGCGCTTCGTGCGTGCGGTAGATGCCGACCATGAGCACGGTGGTCAGCGTGGCAAGCTCCACCGCCACCCACATCAAGCCAATATTGTTCGACACGAACGCCAGGTTCATGCCGAACATCATGACCTGGTACATTGCGTGATAAAACCGCAAGTTCGGGACTGTCAGCCGCCCGCTCTCCAGTTCGTGGGCAATGTAGGAAGCGCTGAAGACGCTGGTGGTGAAGCCGACGAATGTGTTGAGCACGATGAAGACGATATTGAGATCGTCGACGAGCAGATACTGCCCAGGCTGCGGGCGGTCGGTGACAAGAAGCGACAGGGCGGCGAGCAAGGTCAGCAAGCTCGCAGCGACATTGACGCCCGCCGATATCCGGTATTTCGGCAGCGCCGCCAGAAGTGCGGCCGCGAAGACCGGTATCAGCAAAATGGCGGCCACCGCATCGAGGGAAAACGCGGTCAACGGTGTTCTCCCCTGTAGTCGTCGAGCGCGCCGACATCCACCGAGTCGAACCTCTCGCGGATGCGGAACAGGAAGACTCCGATGACGATGAAGGCGATAAGGATCGAGAAGGCGACACTGATCTCGACGACCAGAGGCATGCCCTTGGCCCCCGTGGCGGCGAGGACCAGACCGTTCTCGAGCGACATGAATCCGACAACTTGGCTGACGGCGTTGCGGCGGGTGACCATCACCAGCAGCCCCAGCAAAATGATGGACAGCGCGAAAGCCAGGTCCTCGCGGGCGAGGGGATCAGCCTCGGGAGTGACGCGCAGCATCAGGACCATGGACAGGGTCACCAGGCCTATCCCCGCAAGCATCGTCGTACCGATGCCGACGGCGGTCTCGACGTCACGATGGATGCCGAGCCGCTGAATGATGCGATGAAGCCCGACAGGAATGACGATCGCCTTGAAGACGAGGGCGATCGCCGCCGTGACGTAGAGATGATGCGCGTCCTGAATGTATGCCTGCCAAGCTACGGACAGGGCCAGCACGATTGCATGAAGCGCAAAAACGTTGATCAGAGCAAAGAGGCGATCCTGATACAGCATCATGAAACTGACCAGCACTAGGCCGCCGGCGAGCAGGTGAGCGATGTCGAAGGTGAGGCCGTTCATCAGAGGCTCCGCGAGACGAACAGCAGGAGCGTGCCAAGCAGGGCCAGCATCAGCGCTGCCCCGAGGAAATCCGGGACGCGGAAGACGCGCATCTTGGCGATGGCAGTCTCAAACACGGCGAGGAGAACGCCACATACGGCAAGCTTGCCAAAATAGGCGACGACACCCGGAGCAAGGGATTCCAGTCCTGCCCCGGCGCTCGCCAGGCCCCAAGGTAGGAAGACGCAGGAAATCAGCGACACATAGAGCAGAAGCTTGAGGAAGGCGGCAAACTCGATCATCGCCAGATGGCGACCGGAATATTCCAGCACCATCGCCTCATGAACCATGGTGAGTTCCAGATGGGTCGATGGGTTGTCCACGGGTATGCGGGCGTTTTCGGCGATCGCCACCATCACGAGGGCGATGAGCGACATCCCGAGCGACACCCGCAAGCCAACCTCCGGTGACCCCATGAAGGCGGCGACCGTTGAGAGTTGCGTAGCACCCGCGACGAGCGCCAGGCTGAACACGATGAGCAGCATGGCGGGTTCGGCCAGCGAAGCGATCATCACCTCGCGGCTCGAGCCGATGCCGCCGAAGCTCGTGCCGACGTCCATGCCTGCCAGCGCCAGGAAGAACCGGGCGCTTCCCAGCAGTGCGACAATGGCTATGAGATCGGCGGTCCAACTGAATGTAAGGCCGGCGGCGAATGTCGGGATGAGCGCCGCGCCGACCCAGGTGGTGGCAAAGATCAGATAGGGCGTCACGCGAAACAGCCAGGATGCGTTGTCCGCCAGAACGACTTCCTTGCGCATCAGCCGCAAGAGATCGCGGTAAGGTTGGATCAGGGAAGGACCCTGGCGGCGCAAGAGCCGTGCCTTCACCTTGCGCACGAATCCGGTCAGGAGCGGCGCCAGCAAAAGCACCAGCGCCATCTGCGCGCCTTGAACGGCCAACTCGAGAATCACGGCCATAGTGCGAGCACCAGGAGCAGGACAATGAGAAAGAGAAAGACGAGGGTCAGGTAGCGCCTGATCGTCAGGAACTGCAGATGGTTGAGGTGGTCGGTCGCAAAGTCGAGGGCCCGGCCGATAGGCAGGTACAGCGTCTCCCAGATCACATCATGCATTTCGACATTCAGACGAGCCGGACCGGTCTCGCCAGGTGCCGGCATTTCGACGGTTTCCCTTGCACGGAATACGAACGTGCCGAAGACGCGGCGGATAGGCTGCGCGAAGCTGACGGCCGTGTACTGCGAGCTCGGGACCACATCCGGGAAGCCACAACCCCAGGCGGGACCCCGACGGAGTGCATGTGATGCAAAGCGATGGATCACATATGCCGCAGCGGATGCGGAAAAGGCGATGAACAGGAACACCAACAGGCCGTTGTAGGAACTGCGGCTCGCTGCAATCGGCACGATAGACAGCCAGGGCTGGGCCATCTGCACAGGCATCCGACTGCCGATCAGTGGCAGTGTCACCGATGAGAGGCCGTCTATCACAAGACCGGGCAGAATGCCGGCCAGGAGACAAAGGGCAGCGAGAATGAACAATGCCGCCAGCGAGTAGCGGTCGACCTCATGCGCCAGTTCCACCGCGGCCGAGCGTGGCCGGCCGAGGAATGGAATCCCGAACGCCTTTACAAAGCAGGCCGCGGCCAGTGCCGCTGACAGCGCCAGCAGACCGCCAACGGCGGGCACCATGACCTTCAGTCCCCATTGTGGCAGATCGGGGCTCTGCAATATGGCCTGAAAGGCCAGCCATTCGGAGACGAAGCCGTTGAAGGGTGGAAGTGCCGAGATCGCGACGCAACCGACGAGAAAGGCAAAACTTGTAAAGGGCATGCGGTGGATGAGACCGCCCAGCTTCTCCATATCCCGCTCTCCGGTTGCCGTCAGAACGGCGCCCGCGCCGAAAAACAGCAGGCTCTTGAAAAAGGAATGGTTGAGGACGTGGAACAGCGCGGCGGTGAGGGCCAGCGCTGCAGCCGATGGCATGGCGTTCGCCTTGAAAGCGAGCGCGAGACCAAGGCTTACGAAGATGACGCCGATGTTTTCAATGGTGCTATAGGCAAGCAGTCGCTTCAGGTCCTTTTCCATCAGCGCGTAGAGGATGCCGAGAACCGCCGTCAGGCCGCCAAGGAAAAGCACGGCAACGCCCGACCACCATGCCGGCTCACCGAGCAGATCGAAAATAACGCGTATGAAGCCATAGACTGCGACCTTGGTCATCACGCCGCTCATGAGAGCCGAGACGTGGCTTGGCGCGGCCGGATGAGCGAGTGGCAGCCAAACGTGAAGCGGGACGAGTCCAGCCTTGGAGCCGGCGCCCAGCAGCATGAGAACCAGGACGAAAGCAGCGGCGAACGGGGTCGGGTCGGCGGCTCGCATCGCGTCGAATGTGTAGGTTCCATCGGATCCGGCGAGCAGGCCGAACGCAAGCAGCAGCGCGAGTGTGCCGAAGCTCGCCATCACGAGATAGATGTAGCCCGCCCGCGCATTGTCCTGCTCGCGATGGTGCGCCATGACGAGCGCCCAGGAGGCGAGCGACATGAATTCCCAAGAAAGCAGGAAAGTGAAGGCGTCGTCGGCCACCACGACAAGGTTCATTCCGGCTAGGAAAGCCGGGAAGAACGGCAGCACCCGATGCGGCGCAGACTCATGCCTGCCGTAGCCGAGGCCATAAAGGCTGGCCATGGAGCCGCCGAAGTTGACGACGATGAGGAAGAAAGTCGAGAGCGCATCCAAACGGAAATGAGCGCCAATCCATGGCAATCCAAGAGGCAACACCACAGTCGACGGGGTGACGGGATTGTCGGCGATGCGGCTCGCGAGAACCATGAGCACGGCCGCCGATATACCTAGCGTCAAGCCGTAGATCAGGCGTGTTCCCGAGTCGGATCTGCGGCTTTCCGCAATCGCAAGCACCGCAGTCCCCAGGAGCGCAGCGACGCCCCACAGGAGGACCGCGGCCCCCGAAATCACGCCACGCTCCTCACGGGGAGTTTGGCATCCGTATCGACCCCGCCAAGGATTTTGGCGGGGTCAAAATCCGCTTTCAGTCGCACGCCGCGCCCGCCGATTTGGCTGGAGGCGCCTTCAGCGATCAATTCCACGCCGGCGAGGTCAAGTGCCCCGATCAGCTTCATGAGAGAATCGACGTTACCCCGAATAATCGACTCGCTGGCTTCCATGCGTTGAATTGTCGGCACGGAAAGACCGGACAATTCGGCAAGCCTGCGCTGGTCGATGCCAAGGAGCGCCCTCGCGGCACGCAACTGTGGAGCAGTTATCACGGTCGCATCCCCCTTTTTGATCAGCTTTGAGATATTATCTCTACGTCTTGCAGCATATATTAAAATGCGGCGCATTCAATTAGTGATGCGTGGCGCATCTGTCTTGAGGCTGTAGAAAACCGGGCGATACGCCCTGCGCCTCGAACCAAAGCCATGCGGCCGTTCCCGTCACTGCCAGTCTTGTCGCCAGCCGTCTCGGATTGCGCGTGATGGCGCCGGCGATGGGCCTTATCTCGGCCGGCCACTCGATTGGAGCCGCCGCGGGCTACAGGCCTTTTCAGGATCCGACCGGCACCTGGACCGTCAATGATGCTCGTACCGGGCGGCCCGCCGAGATGGGCAGCCGAACCATCGTTGGAATGAACCAGCACGATCCCGAGGAACTCGCCGATCTCCTCAACGGGCTGAATGCACAAAGGCAATCTGGTTCTGCGGACGGAATTTCTGAAGAAAGCGTAGGAGAGCCACCGCTGCGATGGGATGTTGTCTCGAGGCTTGTACGGGAGTGCAATCTAGAGCACCGAAACGTCATGGCCCTCGCAGCTATCGGATCGCCCTGTCTTGAGAGAAGCGCCCTGCTGCAAAACCGGGTGTCAAAATTGCAAAATCGCGCGACCCGCTACATGAGACGACTGGCACCGTACATCTCTATGTATCTGATTTTTCTTGGAATTTGGTAGCGGGAGAGGGACTTGAACCCCCGACCCCAGGATTATGATTCCCGTGCTCTAACCAACTGAGCTACCCCGCCAAGGCGGCGAAGGCCCGAAATCCAGCTTAAATCGGCAGGCATATCGGCGCGTTCGCCAAGGTCGCGCGGATATAAGGTTGCGAGGCCAAGCCTGTCAAGCATCGAAGTGGCTGCCGCGCCGGCATATTGCTGGCGCCTAAAGCTTTGCCGGGCAGACATTTGGGCGCACAGGCCGGGGTTGAGTTCAGCGAGGCACGTCGCTATGTCTCGGCCACGAAAGCCATGGTCATGAATTGATGAAACCGCGCATTGCAGTCCTCGGTTGCGGATACTGGGGCAGCAACCACATCCGCACCCTAAAGGCGCTCGGCGCGCTGCATGCGGTTTCGGACGTCAACCCCGCGCGTGCGGAGGGTTTTGCCAGCGAGCAGGATTGCCTGGCGATAGAGCCGGAGGCGCTGTTTGCCCGCGACGATGTCGACGCCATTGTCATGGCGCTGCCGCCGCAGTTCCATGCCGACATGGCGGTGCGCGCCGTGCTCGGCGGCAAGGACGTGCTGGTGGAGAAGCCGATCGCGCTGACGGTGGCCGATGCCGAACGCTCGGTGCAGGCGGCCGCCGATAATGGCCGTGTCTTCATGGTCGGCCACGTGCTGCGCTTTCATCCCGCCTTCGAGACGCTGAAGGCGCTGATCGACAATGGCGAACTCGGCGAAGTCCGCTACATCCATTCGCATCGGCTCGGCCTCGGCAAGTTCCACACCGAAAACGACGCGCTATGGGATCTGGCGCCGCACGATCTGTCGATGATCCTGGCCATCACCGGCACCGAACCGGTCGAAGTGCGCGGCGAAGGCGCTGCTCTTCTCGACAATCTCAGCGACTTTGCGCATCTGCACATGCGCTTTCCCAACGGCCTGCGCGGCCATCTGTTCGCCTCGCGGCTCAACCCTTACCGCGAACGGCGGCTGACCGTTGTCGGCACCAAGGCGATGGCGGTGTTCGACGATGTCGAGCCGTGGGAGCGCAAGCTTGCCGTCTATCGCCACGCGGTGTGGCAGGACAGCGGCCAATGGGCGTTCACCGCCAACGAGCCGTCCTATGTCGCGGTCGGTGAGGGCATGCCGCTGACGCGCGAGCTGGAGCATTTCATCCACTGCATCGAGACGCGGGCCGAACCGCGCACCAGCGGCGAGGAGGCCATCCGCGTGCTGCGCATCCTGACCGCCGGCACCGTCGCCCATACAAGGCCCGCCCATACAAGGCCCTAAAAGAAAACGCCGTCTATTCGGCGGGAACCCGCGCCGGCTGGACGGCAAGCCGCGTCAGCATCGCCTCGGCCTCGGCGCCGCGCTCGGAGCGCTCGATGAAGCCGCCGCCGAACACGCGCGCCTCGTTGCCATCGTCGGAATAGAGCACGCAAGCCTGACCGGGCGCGATGCCGGATTCGCCGTCGACCAGTTCCACCGAAGTGACACCGGCGCGGTGATGCAGCACGGCCGGGCGCGGCGGCCGCGTCGAGCGCACCTTGGCGAAAAGCTCAAGCCCGGCCGCCGGGATAGCGGTCAGCGGGCCATCGCCCAGCCAGTTCATGTTGCGCAAGAAGATCTTGTGGGTCTCCAGCGCCTCGCGCGGGCCGACGACGACGCGGGCCCGGTCGGCGTCGAGATGAACGACGTAGAGCGGCTCGCCCGAGGCGATGCCGATGCCGCGGCGCTGACCGACGGTGTAGCGCAAAATGCCCTCGTGGCGGCCAAGCACGCGCCCGTCTATATGGACGATGTCGCCCGGATTGGCGGCAGCCGGCTTCAGCTTGGCGATGATGTCGGAATATTTGCCCTGCGGCACGAAGCAGATGTCCTGGCTGTCCTGCTTGGCCGCAACCGTCAGTCCCATCTCCTCGGCGATGGCGCGAACCTCAGGCTTCGACAGGCCGCCGAGCGGAAAACGCAGATAGTCGATCTGCGCCTGGGTGGTGGCGAACAGGAAGTAGCTCTGGTCGCGGTCGGCGTCGACCGGCCGGTAAAGCGCGCGGTGGGCGCCATTGGCGCCGGAACGGATGTAGTGGCCGGTCGCCAGCGCGTCGGCGCCGAGTTCCTTGGCGGTCGCAAGAAGGTCGGCGAATTTCACCGTCTGATTGCAGGAAACGCAAGGGATCGGCGTTTCGCCGGCGACATAGCTCTCGGCGAACGGGTCGATCACCGCCTTGCGGAAGCGCTCCTCGTAATCGAGGACGTAATGCGGGATGCCGAGCGTCTCGGAGACGCGGCGGGCATCGTCGATGTCCTGGCCGGCGCAGCATGAGCCGGCCCGGTGCGTCGCCGCGCCGTGGTCATAAAGCTGCAGCGTGACGCCGACGACGTCGTAGCCCTCGCGCTTCAGGAGGCCGGCAACGACCGACGAATCGACACCGCCCGACATGGCGACGACGACGCGGGTGTTTTCGGGGCGTCCGGGAAGATCGAGGCTGTTCATGGTTCTTTCGTTCTGCGCGGCGCTTCAATGCCAATGGCCGGAATATAGGTCAAGCGTCTCGGCTGCGCCAGCTTTGCCGGACCGGCTCATTTTTCCTGCCGGGTTCAATGCGCTTGCCGGCAGATGTTTCAAATGCCGATGAAAAGGCTAACGCCGCGTTCATGATCCTTACCTAACCATTAGGGTCTGCTTAGGCAAATTTTAAAGCTGTGGCGGTAATGTGGTGGGGATTGGGTCTTTGAGTTTTTTGTAGAGAGTACGATGACCGATCTAATTAGACCGCGAGTCAAATATGTTATCGGGCCAGACGGCAGCCCACTTACCATCGCCGATCTGCCGCCGACAAACACACGTCGCTGGGTTATCCGGCGCAAGGCGGAAGTGGTGGCGGCGGTGCGTGGCGGGCTTTTGAGCCTCGAAGAGGCATGCCAGCGCTACAAGCTCACCACCGAGGAATTCCTGTCCTGGCAAGCGTCGATCGACGAATACGGCCTTGCCGGCCTGCGCACCACGCGCATCCAGCAATACCGGCATTAGGCCGATAAGGGCGCTGATCAGCGCCCTTACGTTTGCGAGGGGCGACGATCTGCAATTTCAGACCGTCAGCACCACCTTGCCGATCGGCCTGGTGGCGAGAAAGGCATGGGCGGCACCGGCCTGTTCGAGCGGAAACGCCTTTGCCACGTGGACGGCCAGCTTTTTCGCGTCGATCAATTTGCCGAGCTCCACCAGAGCGGCACGGTCGGGCACTACGGACATGCGCTCGACGCGGATGCCTCGCGTCCTGGCCTTTGCCTTGGTGGCATCGCTGACATCGAGCAGCGACACCAGAACGCCGCCGGCCGTGAGCACTTTCAGTGATTGCTCCGCATGCACGCCGCCGAACGGGTCCAGAACCAGATCGATGTCGCGGGCCTTCCCGGTGAAATCATCCCTTGTGTAGTCGATCACCTCGTCGGCGCCGAGCGAGCGGACGAAATCGAGCTTTTCCGGGCTGGCGGTCGCGACGACGTGAGCGTCGTGCGCCTTGGCGATCTGCACCGCCAGATGGCCGACGCCGCCGGCTCCGGCGTGGATCAGCACGCGCTTGCCAGAATCGAGCCGGCCATGGCGGACAAGGCCTTGCCAGGCCGTCAGGCCGGCCAGCGGCAGCGCGGCGGCTTGCGCGTGATCTATGCCTTCAGGTTTCGGCGCAAGCTCATCAGCCGGGACAGCGGCGAGTTCGGCGTAGGCTGCCGCCTGTTTGGGAAAGCGCGTCATGCCGAACACGGCATCGCCGACCTTGAGGCCGGAGACGCCGGAGCCCAGCGCCTCGACAACTCCCGAAACGTCCCAGCCAAGGACAAAAGGCGGCTCGCCGAGCAGCGGATAGTGGCCGCCGCGCACCGCACCATCGACCGGATTGATGCCGGCCGCCTCGATGCGGACGAGCACTTCGCCGGCCTCGGGTGATGGCGCGGGGCGATCGGCAATGACGAGGACGTCGGGTCCGCCGAAGGAATTCTGGATAATGGCACGCATGGAAGGCTCTCCTGCTGGTTTTGATGTACCACTATCATTTGGATAGTTACATTCTCTTGTCTAGTATGTACCTTTTTGATATATACGCACCTCATGGATAGTGAAGATGTTTCCCCTTTCGGCTATGACGCCTTTCGGCGGTCGTGCCCGTCACACGCCGTGCTCGAGACGCTCGCCAGCAAATGGGTCTACCTGGTGATCTGTGCGCTGCGCCGCGGCCGGCTCCGCAACGGCGAATTGGCGCGCAAGCTCGAAGGCATCACGCCGAAAATGCTGGCGCAGACGCTGCGTATCCTCGAACGCGACGGCCTTGTGCGGCGCGAAATCTTCCCGGTCATTCCGCCGCGGGTCGAATACGAGCTGACCGAACTTGGCCAGAACCTGGCAGGACTGCTCAATCAGATCAGAGCCTGGTCGGAGCAGCATGTGCCCGACATCAAAAATGCGCGCGCACGGGCGGCGGAACAGCAAGAAGATCTGGATGCCTGAGGCGGGCACAGTTCGGTGCGCAGCAATAGCGCGCAAGCGCGACGCGCGTTAAAGTCTTGTTTTCAGCCGATCATGGCGCTGCGGCCGCCGGCTTCCGTGTCGCGCGCCTTGGTGTCGCGCGATTCCAGCATCTCGGCCTTGGAAAGCTCCGCTTCGGCTTCGCTCAACAATGATTCGGCGACATTTCGCTGCTGGGCGAGGTCGCTTTGCGAATTTCTAAGGTTGTCGCGGCGCAGGCGTGCCGCCTTGGCGAAGGTCGGATAAGCAAAATGATTGATGTCGGTGATGCCGGCCTTCTTCTCTTCGGCGGCGATCTGAAGTTCCAGCTCGACGGCCATGCGCTCGAATTCGGCGATCATCATGTCGAGCTGCAGCAGTTGCCGCCGCTTCTCGCTCACCTGAAATTGCTTCAGCCGAACGAGGTTTTCACGTGACTTCATGATTCGGTACTCCCGGAAACGCACACCTGCACATATCGTCCAATTCACCCGGCAAGGCCCAGGCTTGACCCGTTTCCACCGGCTTTCCCCGAACTATGGGAAACAAACTCCTAAAGTTTTTTGCCGGCGGTAACCATTCGTTTACGGGCATTGTTAATCATACGGCTCAGGACTTAAGGGCGGGTAAAAATTCTGCTTCTCGTCGCGAAACCTGGCCAACGAGTCCGAAGAGTCACTTAGTCTGGCTTATTAATGTGCCGCATTAACGGTTTGGGTCTGTGATTCGTTATTGGATTCAACAAGGTGTAGAAAGGGGTTAAAAAATCTGATACCGTCACGGACGGGGAATTAGGTTTTATTAACCATTCGATGGCAGCCTCTGCTCAGGGCAATCACTGCTCCGGTCCTGGACGGGTCGTGAAATGGTCCGGCAGCAGAAAAGGGGAATGAAATGCGCGTTCTGCTGATAGAAGACGACAGTGCAACCGCACAAAGCATCGAGCTGATGCTGAAATCAGAAAGTTTCAATGTCTATACGACCGACCTTGGCGAAGAGGGTGTCGATCTAGGCAAGCTTTATGATTACGACATCATTCTCCTCGACCTCAACCTCCCCGACATGTCGGGCTACGAAGTGTTGAGAACACTCCGCCTTTCCAAGGTGAAGACGCCGATCCTCATCCTCTCCGGCATGGCCGGCATCGAGGACAAGGTGCGCGGCCTCGGCTTCGGCGCCGACGATTACATGACCAAGCCCTTCCACAAGGACGAACTGGTCGCCCGCATCCATGCCATCGTGCGGCGTTCCAAGGGCCATGCCCAGTCGGTCATCACCACCGGCGACCTGGTGGTCAATCTCGATGCCAAGACCGTTGAAGTCGGTGGCCAGCGCGTCCATCTGACCGGCAAGGAATATCAGATGCTGGAACTGCTCTCGCTGCGCAAGGGCACCACGCTGACCAAGGAAATGTTCCTCAACCATCTCTATGGCGGCATGGATGAGCCGGAGCTGAAGATCATCGACGTCTTCATCTGCAAGCTGCGCAAGAAGCTCGACGCCGCGTCTGGCGGGCAGAATTACATCGAGACCGTCTGGGGCCGCGGCTATGTGCTGCGTGAGCCTGAAGATATCCGGGTCAGCGCCTGAAGCAAGGGCATGATCCCAAAATGGGCGCCGGCTTTCGGAAAACAACCTGGTAAAACAACGAGATAGAGCTCATCCGATTTTCGTCGGAATGGAACAGGCTCTGATCAGGCGGCAATCTTCAAGGCGCGGAAGCACTCGAGCAGTTGCGGCCGGTTGAACGGCTTCAGCAGGTAGCCCTGGGCGCCGGCGCGCTTTGCCCGCATGATCGCCCCGACGTCGACCTCGACCAGCGAAATCAAAACTTGCGGCACTACCGGGCTTTCCATGGCGCGCACGCGGCGGATGAGGTCCTGCGCCTGCATGTCCGGCAAGGCGCCGTCGACGACGATGATATCAGGCATGTCGACCGCGCACATCTCGATCGCCTCATGGCCGCTGGCGGCTTCGATCACCATCATGCCGGAACCGCCCAGGATACGCCTTGCAACCTTCCTGATGACGCTCGAATTGTCGACGAACATGCAGCGTTTCATTCCCGGACCCTCTTTGCCATGCGGCAAACCGACAGCGTCGTGGCATCTGCCGGGGAACATAGGCCGATCTGGTAAAGAAGCCGAAAAGCCGTTAGGTAAAATTTTCCTGAAGGTGTTTTTTAGTGAAATATTCTTTCGCAATGCTTCACGCAATCAATCTGCAAGCCGGTCTCACAGATGTTAAGACGACGCCGCAAATATGATTTGGAGAAAAATACTTTTCCGGCTCTTAGCAGAACTTCAGACTGCAGAAAGGACGATCTCGTCGGCGGTCGCATGGATCGAAATCGTCATGTTGGCTTCGCGGGCCAGGAGCAGCGTGTAATAGGGCTGCACCGAATGCGCGTCGATCGGCTCTTCCGGCCTGTGGCCGGAATGCAATTCCAGGAATTTGGGCGGCACGCGGAGCATCGGGCCGCTCGCCGCGAGCGCAAAGCGCGGCTCGGTCTCCAGGTTCTCCAGCGTGACCACCAGCCTGCCGCCGCGCGGAATGGCGGCGTTAGCGACGAGGATGAGATTGAGCAGCAGCTTGACCTTGTTCTTGGGCAACAGTGCGCGGGTTCCGTTCCAGATCAGTTCCGGCTTCTCGTTCTTCAGGAAGGCGATGGCCACGGCCTCGGCGTCCCCGGTGTCGATCAGCATGCCGGCGGAACCGGCAGCGCCGAAGGCGATGCGGGCGAATTGCAGGCGGGCGGAGGCGTTTTTGGCGCTTTGGCGGATCAGCTTCATGGCGTCTTCGTCGGCGCCGCCTTCGTCGAGCAGCTCAAGCCCGTTGTTTATGGCGCCGACCGGCGAAATGATGTCGTGGCAGACCCGGCTGCACAGCAGCGCTGCCAGATCGGGTGCGGAAAGGGTGAAAAGCTCGGCCATCGGCAAAAATCCCTGCAAATTTCACAACACAATGACCGGGCGATCATGATCACGCCTGTCCACACGAATCACGCTCTCTCCCAAGCATTCTGAATACACAGCGCTTGTGCGTGCAGCAACAAATCCGAAATCATGATTGTCGAAAATGGCGTGTTCACGCAGCAGGGTGCTGCGCGGGCGATGTGAAACAGCCTTCGAACCGCCATCTTCATGTGGGAGTTTAATGGTTGAAAAAGGATTACGGCATAGTTTGCCCCTAACAGTCATCCTTAACGGCCGCCAAAGAGCCGTACGGGTGCGAGGCGTCGGCGAAAGTGCTCCCTGACGGAGATTGGAAGCATGGTTTCCCGATTCTACGACCGGACTTTTTTCCGTGTCATCTCAATGACGATCGCCCTCATCGGCCTTGTCGCCTTTTCGGCATCGGCCGCGCGGGCGCAGGAATACACCGCGCAGGAGATCGTCGATTCCGGTCATAAATTCTTCGGCGCTACATCGGGCGGGCTCGCCACCGTCGTCGAGAAGATTTTCGCCACCTATGGCCTGCCGAACGGCTATCTGCTCGGCGAAGAGGGGTCCGGGGCGCTGATCGGTGGCCTGACCTATGGCGAAGGCACGCTCTACACCAAGAATGCCGGCGACCACAAAGTGTTCTGGCAAGGCCCGTCGCTCGGCTGGGATTTCGGCGGCGAGGGCTCGCGCGTCATGATGCTGGTCTACAATCTCGACGATGTGAGCAGCCTCTATAATCGTTTTGGCGGCGTCGCCGGCTCCGCCTATGTCGTCGCCGGCGTCGGCTTCAACGTGCTGAAGAACAACAATGTGCTGCTCGTGCCGATCCGTACCGGCGTCGGCGCTCGTCTCGGCGTCAATCTCGGCTACCTCAAGCTCACCCAGCGCGCGACCTGGAATCCGTTCTGACCTGCATGATGGCGCCACTGCGATTGGCCCTGTGATCCCACGGTCTGAGCTTTGCCGCGGCATACTCTTGCCGTGGCGCCGGATTTCCGTCATGCGAAGATGGCAAAGTCGACCTTTGGCGGTTGCCATGCACAACGGATAGTCATCTTGGTCCAGTCGATCCTGTTCTTTGTCCTCGGCTTTCTCTGCGCGGGCTTTCTGGCGCTGATGATTGCTCCGGCCGTATGGCGGCGGGCGGTGGCGCTGACGCGCAAGCGCGTCGAGGGCTCGATGCCGTTGACGCTGGCCGAGATCCAGGCGGACAAGGATCGCATTCGCGCCGAGTTCGCCGTTTCGGTGCGCCGGCTTGAAATGACCGCCAAATCATTGCGCGAGAAGGCCGCCGAACAGCTGGTCGAGATCGGCCGCGACCGCGAAGCCCTGAAGGAATTGGCGGCCGAGCGACAGGACAAGAACCGGGTCGTCGCCGATCTTACAGCCAGCGGCGAGGAGCTTCGCAAGCGCGATGAGCAGCTGCAGCAGCTGTCGGAACGGCTTGCGGAGACCGAGCGCGCCCTCGAAAAGCGCGGGCTCGAACTGCGGAAACTGGAGCACATGTATGACGACGCCAGTTTTTCATCCAGCAGCCGGCAGATCGAACTGGTGGCGCGCGAGTCCGAGCTGCAGAAGTTGGCGAGCGACATTTCGCTGCTGCGTGGCCAGCGCAAGGAGGCGGACAGGCGCAGCCAGGAATTGGCAGCCGAAAGCAAGGTTTTGCGGGACGCGTTGAAGGCCGAGAAGAAAAGAACCGGCGACCTGGAAAAGAAGGTCGAACGCCTGCTCGCCTCGCTGGCCGATCGCGAGGACAGGCTGGAGCGCCGCGAGAAGGAACTGGTGCGCCTTCGCGAAAAGCCGAAAGGCGCTGAAAGGACGCCTGCGGTGGGTCTTGCCGGCGTGTCAGGCAGTCAGGTCAATGTGGCCGCCAACGGCGACATCGAACAGACAACTGCCAAGCTCGATGCCGACCGCGAGCGGCTGGAGGCCAGGCTGACGTCGCTGGCACGCGAGAACAGGCGGCTGAAGACAGATCTTGCTGCCGTCGAAACATCGAAATCGCGGACCGGAGACGATACCGGCAGCGCCAGCGCCGCATTGCGCGAAGAGATGAACGATCTGGCGGCGCAAGTCGTGGCCTTGACGGCAAAGCTCGACGGGCCGGATTCACCGATCGCCCGGGCGCTTGCAGCGCCTGAGGATCCGCGGCCGGGGAGCGGCGGACGCAGCCTTGCCGATCGGGTGCGGGCGCTGCAGAAGACCGCTTCGACCGACTGAGATGCCGCCACTTGGCCGCAAAATGCCCGACTCTCAAATTCCGGAAAAATGATGAAGTGCGATGGCTGACGCGGCGGCGACGTTCAGGCTGTCGAAACCTTGCGCCATGCCGATCCGCAGCGTCTGCAGGCGGGCAAGCAGGCTTTCCGGCAGCCCTTCGCCCTCGGTGCCGAGATAGAGCGCCAGCCGGCCGTTTCTCTTGGCGTCGCGAATGTCGGTCTGCCCGCGCGGCGACAAGGCGAATTGGCTGAAGCCTTGCCGGTCGAGCATTGCGGTGCAGCCGGCGGCGTCGGCAAAGGAGGCGAAGGGAATTTTCAAGGCGGCGCCGACCGAGACGCGGATTGCCTTGCGGTACAGCGGATCGCAGCAGGTTGGATCGAGAAGCACGGCATCCGCGCCAAAGGCGGCGGCATTGCGGAAGATTGAGCCGATATTGTCATGATTGGCGATGCCGACCAGCACCACGATCAGCGCGCGGGCGGGCAGTGCGCCGAGCAAAGCTTCAGCGGAGACGGCCGCGCCCTTGCGGCCGATCGCCAATATGCCGCGATGCATGTGGAATCCGGCAATCCTGTCGATGACTTCGCCGGATGCGACATAGATCGGAAGCCCGGCAGGCGCCTTGCGCAGGACGTCATCGAGGCCGGCCAGCCGGTTCTCGAGCACCAGCACCGATTCTGCCTCGAAGCGACGGGCGGCAAGCAGCGTGTCGAGCACCACCTTGCCTTCGGCGACGAAACGGCCCTGCCGGCCGGCAAGATCGCGTTCCCGGATGTCGAGATAGGCGGCGACGCGAGGATCCTGCGGGTCGTCTATGCGGATCGGATTCATGGCTTCCTCGGCGGACCCTGGCGTCGGCCGCGAATCGGGATTCGGATTCGGAAGGCACGATGCCGGATCCGAAGCTCTGATATATCTCAGCGTCCAAATGGATGCACGCCGTTCTAACGGTCAAATCCAATCACTAGGCGCCGGGCGGAGACGCCCTGCCTGGCCTCCTGGCGGCACGGCGATATTTGATTTCCGCGGCACGGCTCTTTGGCCAAGCCGCTTCAATGCAGAATTTCGATGGGCGAAGGAACCACACAGCGCCATGCCGCGTCATAGAGGCGGGCTCCTGCTGCGGTCCTGGGAGGACATCGATGATCAGGCTCCTCCTCGTCTTTGCCGCCACGCTTGCCCTCGCATGCGGCGTGGCTCGCGCGGCCAAGCTTGATCCAGCCACCGTCAATCAGGCCCAATTCACTATCGGCGAACCGAAGGGTGTCGATCCGATGCTGCTGAAGGCGCAGATCCTTCTGGATCGCGCCCGCTTCTCGCCGGGCCTCATCGACGGTCGCCTTTCCCAGAACTTCGCCAAAGCCGTCGCCGCGTTTCAGGCGGCAAACGGACTTCCGCCCGATGGCAAGCTCAGTCCACAAACCTGGAGCAAACTCATCGCAACCTCCGCCAAGCCGGTGCTGGTGACCTATGAGGTGATGCGCAAGGATGTGCGCGGACCTTTCACCAGGCGTATTCCGGCTCGCTTGGAGAGGATGGCCCGCTTGCGGCGGCTCGGCTATCGCAATGCGGTGGAGAGGTTGGCTGAGCGCTTCCACGTCAGCGAACAATTGCTGCGAATGCTCAATCCGGGCACCAGCCTCAGGAAACCAGGCAGGACGTTGGTGGTGCCTGATGTCAGCAGGGGCGACCCTCCCGCCGGCGTTGCCGTCGTCGAGGTCGACAAGGGCGCCCGCCTGGTGCGTGTGCTCGACCGTGCCGGCAAATGGCTGGCGGTCTACCCCGCCTCGATTGGGAGCGAGGAGAAGCCGGCGCCAAGCGGCATGGCGGAGGTCAGGCGCGTGGTGCACAACCCTACCTATCACTACGATCCGGACTTCGCTTTCAAGGGGGTCAAGACCAAGCGGCCCTTCACCATCGCTGCCGGGCCGAACAATCCCGTGGGATCGGTCTGGATCGATCTCTCCATCGAAAGCTACGGCATCCACGGCACGCCCGAACCGGGCAAGATCGGCACGACCTTTTCGCATGGCTGCATCCGGTTGACCAATTGGGATGCCGAAGACCTTGCCTCCATGGTGCAACCGGGCACGAATGTCGAGTTCAAGGACGAGATTGCGCAGGCCGCCGACGAGCGCGTTCAATAGCAAGGCGGACTTGGCAGCAAAGCGGACTTGGCAGCAAAGCGGATTTGGCGGGGCGTTCTCCGCGCGGCTACTCAGGTCCCGGCGCGACGCAGCCGGTGAGCCATCTGCGAGAGTTCACCTTCGCCGAAAATGCCGTCCAGCATGTGCAGCAATTCGCGCACCGCCGCGGACTTGCAGGAATAATAGATCATTTGCCGGTCGCGGCGGGTCTCGACAAGGTCGGAAGCCCTGAGCTTGGCCAGATGCTGCGACAGGGCGGACTGGCTGAGCGACACCTTCTCGGCTATGGCGCCGACCGACATTTCGCCCTCGGCCAGATAGCTCATGATCAACAAACGTTTTTCGTTGCCCATCAGCGTCAGAAACGCAGCCGCGGTTCCGGCGTTGGCGACTAGCTTGTTCGAGACCATAGATCCCCCGTGCCTTCTTGCTCATCCGCCGCTATGGGGGCAATAGCGTCGGATTCCATAGACTTTCCCTATAGATGCACGCCAGCGATTCAGCGTCACTCGCAAAGGTAGAACATTTCGCTCAAATCTCAAGGCTTGCTTTCCATGCAAGCCGATTAACTGTGCGGCTGTGATTAATTTGCCGATCGGGCAGCCTTTGCCATGTCAATCAGGACAGGCCTGAGGTCGCGCGCCGCTCTCAGCGGCTCGGGGAAGAAAACCCGACAGACATTGTCGCCCGATACGAGATCCATCCCGTCGGCGTCGAACCCGGTGACGATCCAGCCGTCACTCTCGGCCCCGCCGAAATGACTTGCGTAGAGGGCAATCGCATCGAGATGGTCGGCGTTCATGTGGTCGAGCGCCGATTGCTCGCCGGCGGCAAGCTCTTCGACGATCGCTCCCGTCGCGACCAGATCGGTGCGGTCGAGCAGATAGGCCTTGCCGAAGCCGCCGTTCAGGCTGGCGCGCTCCGGTTCGAGCCGGAAGATCGAGAAGTCGCCGAGCCCGGCATAGAGTTTTGCCTTGGGATTGCGGTTGAGGTAGCGCCGCTCGGCGCGGGCGTGCTCGTTCGAGCCGCGTTCGAGCCGCAGGGCGCGGCAGACGAGCGTCAATCGCGGATGCGCCAGCGGATCGCCCTTGCCGGGTTCGCCGACGAGCAACGAGCAGCGCGGGTCGGCAAGGATGGCGCCGGTATGGGCGGACAGCATCGATACCAGGATCAACGGCGTGCCGTCGATGTCTGTGGCGACGCCGACCCGGCTGGCCAGCGGCGAACCGGTTCCCGGTTCGAGCACTGCCAACGCGCCGAAACGGGCGCTGCGGATCAGCGTCTTTGCCAGCCTGATCGCCTCGGTATCGGTCGCGCGGATCACGTCTTTCCTGGGTTCGTCCAAGGCATCACCGTCGCATTTATTTCGGCGCCATGCGGATGGCGCCGTCGAGGCGAATGGTCTCGCCGTTGAGCATCTGGTTCTCGATGATGTGCAAGGCAAGTGCCGCGTATTCCGAAGGCTCGCCCAAACGGGAAGGGAAGGGCACAGCGGCGCCGAGCGAATCCTGCACCTCCTGCGGCATGCCGGCCATCATCGGCGTCCTGAAGATGCCGGGCGCGATGGTGCAGACGCGAATGCCGGAGCGGGCGAGATCGCGCGCCACCGGCAGCGTCATGCCGACGACGCCGGCCTTGGAGGCGGAATAGGCGGCCTGGCCGATCTGGCCGTCATAGGCTGCGACCGACGCGGTGTTGACGATGACGCCGCGCTCGCCGCCCTGCAGCGGCTCGAGCCTGGCGATCCGGTCGGCAACCAGGCGAATCATGTTGAAGGTGCCGACCAGATTGACCTCGATCACCTTGCGGTATTGATCGAGCGGATGCGGTCCGTCCTTGCCGATCGTCTTCATGCCGATAACGATGCCGGCGCAATTGACCAGGATGCGCGGTGCGCCGAGCGTCTCTGCCGCTTCCGCGACTGCGGCGGCACCGCTCTCGGCGTCGCTCACATCGCATCGGACGGCGATGCCGCCGATGTCAGCCGCCACCTTGGCCGCACGCTCGATACCGAGATCGAGGACGGCAACCCTGGCGCCGCCGGCGGCAAGTGCGCGCGCCGTCGCCTCGCCAAGGCCGGAGCCGCCACCGGTGACGATCACAATCTGGCCGTTCGGGTTCATCTCGACGTCCTCCTCCGTGCCCAGACTATGCCGCCAAGCCACCGTGCGACAGCACCGGCATGGTCACGCCATCGCGGCGATGTGCGCGGCAATCCTTGCCTGGTCGGCGTGGCAAACCTCGCCCGCCAGCCTCGCCACCGCGCCCGGCACGATCTCGTGCGCCAAAAGCCGGTCGGGGTCGACCGGACGCGGCATCGAGATCTGCCCGCGCGGGAGCCTTTTGAAGCCGAGCGGGCCGTAATAGGGTTCGTCGCCGACCAGCGTCACGGCCGGCGCGCCGGCCTTGGCGGCGGCTTCCAGCGCGATTGCCACCAGCCGGCGGCCGATGCCGAGATTTTTGAAGGCCGGCCGCACAGCGAGCGGCCCGAGCATCAGCGCGCGGCCGGCACCGGCGGCGATGCGCGTCATCCGTACCGAGGCGACGACGATTGCGCCGTCGACAGCCACGAAGGACAAAGCCCGCTCATGCGGGCCACCTTGGCGGATCTTGTAGGCGGCAAGCACGAAACGGCCCGGCCCGAAGGCCTCGTCATTGATGGCTTCGATTTCAGGATCGTGCGCCGGAGTTTCCGGCAGGTATTTCACGTCGGCCAGGTATTTCAAGTCGGCAAGGCTCATGCTCTTTGCGTTCCGGTATGCGAGGAAAGGTTTGCTGCAAGCGGCAGCGTTCGCCAGTCAGCGCTTCATCAAGCGCGGGCGCTCTTTCGTCGTCGGTCGAACCGGATCATGGCAAAGTCGAACATGCGGATGTCCGCTAGCACCAATTTTCAGCCGCCGCAATCGGCCGGCGCAGCCGACCGCACTCGACGACGCAGCCGTTGACGATCTGTTCAGCGTCGGGGATTTCCGCGGCGCCGCTTGGTGCCCTACATCGGGTAGGAACTCGAAAGGATATTGCATGGGATTGCTAGTCGAAGGCCAATGGCAGGACCGCCGGTACGATAGCGGGGAGAGCGGCGGCAAGTTCGTGCGCGCGCAGTCGCAGTGGCGCGACTGGGTGACCCGCGACGGCGCGCCGGCCGAAGGGCGAAAACGCGGCTTCAAGGCCGAGCCCGGCCGCTATCACCTCTATGTCTCGCTCGCCTGCCCGTGGGCGCATCGGACGCTGATCTTTCGCGTGCTCAAAAAACTCGAGGACGTGATTTCCGTCTCGGTCGTCCATCATTTCATGGGCGCCGACGGCTGGACGTTCCTGGCCGAGGACGGCGCCACCGGCGACACGCTCTACGGCCTTGATTTCCTGCACCAGATCTACACCAGGGCCGATCCCGGCTATTCGGGCCGGGTCACCGTTCCCGTGCTGTGGGACAAACGCGAGCAGACCATCGTTTCCAACGAATCCGCCGAGATTGTCCGCATGCTCAATTCGGCGTTCGACGAATGGGGAGATGCCAGGCTCGATTTCTATCCGCAACCGCTGCGCGGTGAGATCGATGCGGTCAACGCGCTGGTCTATCCCGCGGTCAACAACGGCGTTTACCGTGCCGGCTTCGCCACCACGCAGGCGGCCTACGAGGAGGCGTTCGGCGAATTGTTCTCGGCGCTCGACATGCTGGAGGACCGTCTGTCAAGGCAGCGCTATCTCATCGGCGGCCGCATCACCGAGGCGGACTGGCGGCTGTTCACGACACTGGTCCGCTTCGACCCGGTCTATGTCGGCCATTTCAAGTGCAATCTGCGCCGCATCGCCGACTATCCGAACCTGTCGAATTACCTGCGCGATCTCTACCAGGTGCCGGGCGTCGCCGGCACGGTGAATTTGCACCACATCAAGTCGCATTATTACGGCAGCCACGAGACGATCAACCCGACGCGCATCGTGCCGGTCGGGCCAGAGCTCGACTATTCCGCGCCGCACGACCGCGCGCGCTTCAGGAAGGCTGCGTGAGACCGGCGACCTAGCGGAAGGTTTCGGAGTCCATCTTTGCCCTTCTAACGAGTTCAGCTTTCAATATGGTATTTCCAAATCGATTGGAGTAGCCGAGCGACGTTGCAAGGAACGCAACGATGCCGCCGATCATGACGGCCAGGACCGACGTCTGGGGCGGGATTGCGCGTAACAATCCCGACGGCAGAAGCACAGCCATTCCCAAAATCATTTCTATCAGGGTTGAGAAGCCGACCATTTTCCAGAATTCAGTGCGAGTAAAAAGCTGAGCATGTCGCTTTATAAAAACCAAATATGTCACGAATGCCGCAACTAATTGTATTGAGAATTGGATAAATCTTCCAATTTTTGCTAACATATATGGATCTATCGCAAGAACTATTGTAGAAATTAAGGCTACCACAGAAAATGTTATCACATAAATTCCCGTGTACAGTGATACATAGAGCGCGATTCTAAATCTATCGTTTTGGCTGTGTGGCATTTTTTCTCCTCATCGCTCAGCATTTATCTCTCTGAGAACAATGGATGCTGCCGGTCTATACCGACGCAGCCAAAGCTGTTGAAGAGATGATCTACCAGTAAGGCGATGCCGAATTCCCCTCAAAAACTTCGGCAATCCGCCGCAGCGTCGCCGGTGTCGTGCCTTCCGGCAAGCGGTCGAGCGGGAAGAAGCCGGCTTCGGCGATCTCGCGGTCGGGCAGCTTGGGTGCTGGCTGGTCGAACTCCTCGACCAGATAGAGGCCGACATGGTCGCGCCGGCTGGCGCGGTGGTTGAAATGCAGGGATTTCAGCACCGGCGGTCCGGTCAGCGCGATGTTGCCTTCCTCGAACAGTTCGCGCGTCAGCGCTTCGATCATCGTCTCGCCCAACTCGACGCCACCGCCGGGCAGGTGCCAGCCCGGGACATAGGTGTGGCGGATGAGGAAGACGGAATTGGAGCGGCGGTCGTGGATCAAGCCGCGCACGCCGAGCGTCATCGGCCGGCGCAGTACGAAGTACAGGTGAAACAGCCTTGCCCTGAAGCCCGGCCAGCCGGTCTGGCGCAGGGCTTGCTCCGGATCCGGCGTCGTCATCGTCCGCGAAACCGTGAGTGGAAAGCCGCGCGCGCCTCGCCTATGAAGAAAAGATGTTCAGGCTCGCGCATATTTCCGATGTCCATCTGGGGCCGCTTCCCGATGTAACCTATCGCGATCTCGCCTCCAAGCGCGTGGTCGGTTACGTCAATTGGCAGCGCAACCGCCGCCGCTACATGCATGATGCAGTCATCGACACCATCGTCGCCGACATGAAGGCCAGCGGGCCGGACCATCTCGCCATCACCGGTGATCTTGTCAATCTGGCGCTCGATGGTGAGATCGAGATGACCAAGCACTGGCTGGAGACGCTGGGCTCGCCCAACGACGTGTCGGTCGTGCCGGGAAACCATGACGCCTATGTGCCGGGCGCCTTCGACAAGACCTGCCGGTCGTGGGCGGCGTGGATGACCGGCGACGGCGTCAATACGCCGGTCGACCGCAACACCTTTCCCTATTTGCGCGTACGCGGCAATGTTGCGCTGGTCGGCGTCACGACGGCGCGCGCCACGGCTCCATTCATGGCCAACGGCTTCTTTCTGGAGGGCCAGGCGGAACGGCTGCGCGACATGCTCGACGCCACAGGCAAGCGCGGCCTGTTCCGGGTGATCATGATCCACCACCCGCCGGTGCGCGGCGCCGTTTCGCAGAACAAGCGGCTGTTCGGCATCTCGCGCTTCCACAAGGTTCTTCACCGGCACGGCGCCGAGCTTGTGCTGCACGGCCATTCGCATGTGCCGTCGCTCTTCTTCATCGGCGCCCGCAAGGCCAAAATCCCGGTGGTCGGGGTCGCCGCCGCCGGGCAGGCGCCCGGCAGTTCGCATGCGCCGGCGCAATACAATCTGCTCGACATCGACGGTGATAAGGACAATTGGCGGATCAGGCTGACGCGCCGCGGCCTGACCGGGCCGGCATTGCCGCCCAGCGACCTGCAGACAATGGAGCTTGGCGTCGAGGCCGAGGCGTCGATGGCTAGAGCAATTCCAGGAAAAGTGTGAAACGGTTTTCCGTCCGGAATTGCGTCAAAACAAAGAGATAGTGCGGTTCAGCGTTTCCGTGAAACGCTGAACCGCACTAGAAGCTGATTTTCATTGCAACGATGCGGTCCCAGAACAACACGAGCGAAATCGCCAGGCCGACCAGGGCGCCGGCGGCGATCAGGCCGAGGCCCGAGAAGAACGCCGACCAGCCGTTGCTGCGCCCAGGGACATGCAGCGGCGGCTCAGCCTCCGCCACCAGGGCGCGTTTAAGGCCGGCGACGGCTTGCTCGATGCCGCCTTCCATCATCCTCTGGCGTTCGACGACGCGCTCGGCGACATAGCGCGTCACCTGGTCGGCAACGACCTTCATCTCTGTCGACTCGGCGAGCACGACGCGGCCGATGCGCGTGTCCTTGAGAAAGCGATAGGTGCGGCGGTCGCGTCCCATGGCGACATGGCTGATCGCGTCGATCCACAGCCGTGGCTGCAGGCCGGACGAGACGGCGAAGTCGAAACTGTCCATATCGGTGGGTACGTCGCCGAAGACCGGCGCGAGTTCGGCGGCAAGCAGATCGAGCCGCATGCGATGCGCTTCGCGCATCTCGACGACGACGTCGTCGCGGTCGGCGAAGGCGTTCTTGACGTCGCGAATGGCATCGGACAGTTTTCGCGACTGATCGATCTGGGTGATGTTCTCGCCTGCGTCCTTCATCGGCGTTGCCTCGCGGGGTTTGGTTAACACCGAATTAACACAGCGGCCGGCAAATTGCACTTGCGAGATCGATGAGCGGGCAAGGATTCGCTGGAGCAGCACCAGTGCCGCCGCCGTGCCTGCGCGAAGACCGATCAGCTCGCCGCAGCGGCGAATCCCGGACGAAGCCGCCTGCTGCGGCGTCGCATATTGCGACGGACGGCCTCGACGATCAGGCCGGGCGCTTCCTCGACCAGCATATGGCCGGCTTCCAGCACGTGGTGCAGATGAAAATGCTTCGGCACGCCGTCCGCCTGGCTGACGGGCAGCATCGCGTCGTCGGTTCCCCAAACCACCATGATTGGCATATTCAGCGTTTCCAGCCCCTCGTTCGGGATGACGCCTTGCCGATCATCCCTGGTCATGGCGGCTGCGAGCTCGACAAGTGTCCGCAACTGGCCGGGACGCTGGCGCATCTCGTTGACGAGTTCGACCCTATGCTGCGGCAGCCGGCTTTGCGGTCCCGACATGGCGGCAAGACAGGCGCGGATTTCATCCGTGCCGGCAGCGGCGGCGTAGCGACGCAGCAGCGGACCATTGATCTCAGGACCGAAACCGCCCGGCGCCAGCAGCGTCAGCGACGCCATTCTTTCGGGCTCGCTCAATGCCATCAAGGCGGCCACGGCGCCACCCATCGAATGACCGACGAGATGAGCCCGCTTTATCCCGCGAGCGGAAAGATCGGCAAGGACGGCACTGGCTGCAATCCTGGCCGGACCGCCGCCCGGAAAATCGAGCGACAGCCCATGTCCCGGCAGATCATAGGCCAGGGTCCGCGCGCCGGGCGCCAGAGACTCGGCCACATCGCGCCAGTCGTCGTGGCAGCCACCGAAACCATGCAGGAAGGCAATCGTTGTCGGGCCGGTGCCCCGTTCGGCAGCGTAAAGGGATGGGGTCATGCAAACTTTATGGCTTGGTGCCGGGATCAGTCAGGATGCCGGGGGCGGTCTTATGCGGATCAGTCTTGCGGGAGGTCAGACTTATGCGGAGATCAGTCTTATGCGGGATCAGACCTATGTGGGATCAGATTGGCCGGTTCAAATTGTGTCTGAATTGCGCTTTGGCCGTCCGGATGGCCAGTAAAATCTTCGCGATCACCTGACGTCGTGCACGCGCCGGGAGACGTCAGCTGGCGCCGCCAAGGCCGGCGGCGCGCAGGGCTTCCACCAGCCGGTTGGTCAGATCGGCGGGATATCTTCGTTCGACGAAAGTTGCGCGCGGATCGGCTGCGAATTTCGGGAATTTGGCGGTCAGTTCCTGCAGCAGCCTGCTCGCCAGCTTCTCGCGGCCGGCAGCCTTGGCGCCGATCAGCCGCGCCGCCAGATAATGCGATTTCATTTCCGTCGTTCGCAAGCCGTCGCTGGCGAGCGTGGCCTTGTTCATGTCGCCCATCATGAACTCTCCGGCGAACAGCCCGTAATCCCACCATGTCGGATGGGCGCTGGCGATGTCCACCGCGTGAGCGATGATCGGGGTGCCCTCGCTGTACCTGCCGGCGAAAACCAGCCCGTAGCCATAGGCGGCGGCCATTGCGAGATCGTAGGGATTGAGCTCATAGGCCTTGCGCATCCAGCGGATCGATTCCGCGGAATCGCCCATGCGCGAATTGAGATAACCAAGGGCGCGGTGCGCATAGGGGCTGGTCGGGCCCATCTGGATGGCGCGATGGGCAAACGTCATGGCTTTGTCGATCGTCGCGTCGGCGGGGTAGGGATAGTGGTCGGTGACCGCTTCGAGATGCAAGGAAGCGAGTTCCGAATAGACGAGCGACGACTTCGCCTCCCGGTTGGCAAGATCTTCGAGGCAGCGGTAAGCGGCTTCGTGCGTCTGGGCGTTCTGGTCGAGATAATATTTGCCGTTGAGCACCAGACACGCCGTCAGCCCGGTCTGGATGCCGCTCTGCTCGATGTAGTTGTAGATCGTGCCCGAGGCGGGAAGAGCCGAGCTCAAAATGCCGGAGATCTGGTCCTCGATGGCGGTGTTCGCGCTGTCGCCGGCGGTCAGGTTGCGTGAGAGCAGCACGCGGCCGGTCGCCACGCTTTGCAGCTCGAGCATGATATCACCGCTACGCGGCCCGGGCAGGACATCGAATACGAAGCTGGCGGCGTCGGTCACTGGATCGGGCGGGCTGTCGGCATCACGGCCGATGAAATTGATGGTATCGAAGCCGCTGAGGCCGGCGCGCAGCGATGCGGCGACACGGCGAGCCAGGTCGCTGTCGGCCTTGATGGCGATGTAGACCTGGGGGAGGTTTTCAACCGGAGGCGCTGCAATGCTGCCGGTAGCCACCGCGGTCTCGACCGCCGTGTCGCCGCCGGTCAGCAACACCACGCTACCCTGGCGAAGGATCAGCACACCCAGCATGAGAATGACCAGCGCGATCGCCAGCCAGAAGAACTGCAAATGCCGCTGCAGCGAAGGAGCAGCAGGGGCGACGGCTGGAACGCTCAGCAATGCAGCCGGATGTGCCCGGTTGCGGGCATCTTCCGGCGATCCGGGCGGGGCGGTCGCCGCCTCCTCTGTCGCCGGCTGCGGCTTGTTCTCTGCCTCAGCCTCTGCCGGCAAGCGAATGGCGTTGAGTTCGTAGGACGGAACATAGCCGCCGCGCGGAATGGCGATGCGGACCGGTTCGGCAACGCCCTCATTGGCGAAATACTGCTGCAGAAGCTCGCGCAGCCTGCCGGCCTGCACCCGCACCACCGCATCGGTCGACGGATCGAAATCGCCGTCCTTGCCGAAGACGTCCATCGCTATGGAGAAGCCCTTGAGCCTGTCGGCTTCGCCTGCCTGCTCGCGCTCGACCAGGTAGCGGAGCAGCTTGCGCGCGCGCTCGGATCGTCCGAACGTTTCGCTGGCAAGCAATCGCTCCAACGTTTCGCGCACTGCGGGGGCGGCAGGCGTGGTATGCTGCAAGTGTCGATCCCTTCGAATTCGGCACAGGTTGAGGTACAATCATATCGCGCTGGCGGCGCCTTACAAGCATGTGCTTATGGTGCGATAGCGTACCCACCGGATAAATTCCGGTGGGCCGATGGCGGGAGCCTGACCGTTTCGGCTAGCCGCGCTTTCGGCCGACGATGCGGTTGGCGGCAGAAACCACGGCTTCTAGCGAGGCGGCGACGATGTTGGTGTTGATGCCGGCGCCGAACAGCTTGCCGCCCGGATGTTCCATCTCGACATAGGAAATGGCCGAGGCATTCGAGCCGCGCTGCATGGAATGCTCGGAATAATCCAGCACCGACATCGGCACCCCGACATGGCGCGACAGCGCATCGACGAAGCCGTCGATCGGGCCGGTGCCGGTGCCTGATATGGTCACCTCCTTGCCTTTGTCGAGGATCACCGCTTCGACCACGCGCCGGCCCTTGACCTCGGTGTCGGGATAGGTGTGGTGGTCGAGGAACTTCAGCCGCGCGCCGGGCTGGTCGACATAGGTGTCGAGAAAGCGCTCGTAGATGCGCTTGACCGGCACCTCCTTGCCTTCGGCGTCGGTGATCGCCTGGATAGCCTGGCTGAACTCGATCTGCAGGTTGCGCGGCAGGTTGAGGCCGTAATCCGCATGCAGCACATAGGCGATGCCGCCCTTACCGGACTGCGAGTTGATGCGGATGATGGCTTCGTAGCTGCGGCCGACATCGGCCGGGTCGATCGGCAGATAGGGCACCTCCCAATGCGGCGTGTTGGCCTTGCGCAGCGCCTTCATGCCCTTGTTGATGGCATCCTGGTGCGAGCCGGAAAAGGCGGTGTAGACGAGCTCGCCGACATAAGGGTGGCGCTCCGGGATCTTCAGCTGGTTGGAGTATTCGTAGACGTCCTTCATGCGGTTGATGTCGGAGCAGTCGAGCCCGGGATCGACACCTTGCGTGTACATGTTGAGCGCCAGCGTGACGATGTCGACATTGCCGGTGCGCTCGCCATTGCCGAACAGCGTGCCTTCGACGCGGTCGGCGCCTGCCATCAGGCCGAGTTCGGTGGTGGCGATGCCGGTGCCGCGGTCATTGTGCGGATGCAGCGAGATCAACAGGTTCTCGCGATCGTCGAGGTTGCGGCACATCCATTCGATGCGGTCGGCATAGATGTTGGGCGTCGACATCTCGACCGTAGAGGGCAGGTTGATGATCAGCTTGTTTTCCGCCGTCGGCTTGACGATCTCGGTGACGGCGTTGCAGATCTCCAGCGCCACTTCGAGCTCGGTGCCGGTAAAGCTCTCCGGCGAATATTCGAAACGGTAGCCGCCGCCGGCTTTCGCCGCCATGTCGGTGATCATCTTGGCCGCATCTGTGGCGATGCGCTTGATCCCGGCGACGTCCTTCTCGAAGACGACGCGGCGCTGCAATTCGCTGGTCGAGTTGTAGAAATGGACGATCGGGTTGGTGGCGCCCTTCAGCGCCTCGAAGGTGCGGGTGATCAGTTCCGGCCGGCACTGCACCAGCACCTGCAGCGAGACGTCGGCGGGCACGTTGCCCTGTTCGATGCACCAGCGGGCGAAATCGAAGTCGGTCTGCGAGGCCGACGGAAAGCCGATCTCGATCTCCTTGAAGCCCATGTCGAGCAGCAGGGCGAACATGCGCGCCTTGCGTTCCTGGCCCATCGGATCGATCAGCGCCTGGTTGCCGTCGCGCAGGTCGACCGAGCACCAGATCGGCGCCTTGTCGATCACTTTCGAAGGCCAGGTGCGATCGGCAAGGCCGACGGTCGGATAGGGTTGGTATTTGCGGGCAGCGTCCGGCATGCCCCTCGCGGGCCTGGCGGTTTCCTCTACATTCAGACGGATATCTTCTCGTGCGTTCATCGTCTTTTCTCCCGGCGGCTCGCGGATCCAGCTTCAGGCAGATTGGTGGCGAGCGGCGCCTTTACCAGAATTTCGTTCGCTTGATGTGACGTGCCAATTTGTGACTGGCCAAGGAGCGTGCGCGTGAGCGGCAATTCGACCGCCGGGCGCTCCTTCAGCGAACCCGGCGATCGCCGATAAGGCCGAGAAGCAGCAGGGTCGAGGCGAGCGCGCGGACGGTCTGGCCGGCAATGCCGGTCGGACGGGACGCAAAAGAGGTGGCGCGCGGGCTCATGGCGGATTTCATACAGGAGCGGGCAAAGCGAGGCAAGTGGGAGCATTGGAGGTGGGTGAAGCTGCCGATCCAGCCTCTCAAGACCTGGGTTCCTCGCCCCGCGAAGCGGGGGAGAGGTGGCCGCCCACGGGTCTTGCCTTCGGCAAGCCCGAGGACAGGCTCCGCGGCCGGAGAGGGGGCGTTCGTAGGGCGCAGTCCCCTCTCCGTCTCGGCTTCGCCGAGCCACCTCTCCCCACTTTCGTGGGGCGAGGAACCCAAGCTGCAATGAAGGCGCGGCGCCGACATGAAGCGATTTTTCCTGATTACAGCAACTTTGTTCTTGCTTTGTGCCGGCAGCTATGCTACTAATTTGGGTATGGTGCTGACTGGCGCCGAGGACCCGCCGTCGAGGCGGGTTTTTTATTTCACGGTTTTGGCGTCACCTTTCGCGGACCCAGCCGCTCACCTGATCCAGTTGCTCTTCCCCGAGCCCGGCAAATGCGCCAGAGTCGATTGTCGGCGGGGGTGCAATGGCTCGCCGCCGGGAGGGATCGTCCATGAACTTCGTGTTCTTCTCGCCGCATTTTCCAGCCAATGGCGCCGATTTCTGCGACGGGCTGAAGAAGGCCGGCGCCACCGTGCTCGGCATTGGCGATGCGCCGTTCGATGCGCTGGACGGCAAATTGAAGGCAGCCCTTTCGGAATATTACCGCATCGACGACATGGAGGAGTACGAGCCGGTGTTCCGGGCGATCGGCCATTTCATCCACAAATGGGGCCGCGTCGACCGGTTCGAATCGCTCAACGAGCATTGGCTGGAGCTGGAAGCCAATATCCGCACCGACTTCAACATCTTCGGCACCAAGCTCGACTTCGTGAAGAATTTGAAACGCAAGAGCCGCATGCGGGCGTTCTTCCGCAAGAGCGGCGTCGAAACCATCCCGCAACGCAAGTGCTCCGACCGCGCCGGCGCCATGACCTTCATCCGCCGTGTCGGCTATCCCGTGGTGGTGAAGCCGGATTCCGGCTCCGGCGCCTCGAACACTTTCAAAATCTCCAACGCCGGCGAACTCGACAGCTTCTTCAGGGACAAGCCGGAAGGCGTCAGCTTCGTCATGGAGCAATTCATCGAAGGGCTGGTGGTGACCTATGACGGGCTGGTCAACCGCGACGGCGAGGTGGTGCTGGCCGCCAGCCACCGCTACGACCAGAGCGTCATGGAGGTGGTCAACCGCGACCGCCATATGAGCTATGTCTGTTTTCCCGAGATCAGCCGGGCGGTCGAGGAGGCCGGCAGGAAAATCCTCAAGGCGTTCGACGTGCGCGAGCGCTTCTTCCACATCGAGCTGTTCGAAACCAGGGACGACCGGGTCATCGCGCTGGAGGTCAACATGCGGCCGCCTGGCGCCTGGATGACCGATGCCATCAATTACACCTTCGATATCGATGTCTATGCCGCCTGGGCCGACATGGTGGTCAAGGACGCCGCCGGCGGCCCTTACAGGGGCAAGTATTTCACCGCCTATGCCAGCCGCAAGCGGCACCTCAACTATATGCACAGCCATGCCGACGTGCTGGCCGCCCATGGCGGCATGATCGTCCATCATCACGCCATTGAGGAGGTTTTCAGCCGCGCCATGGGAAACTACGCCTATCAGCTGCGCTCCACCGACCCGAAGGCGCTGCGCCGGGCGGTCGACTACATCCATGCGGAAAAGGCGTGAGGCGATGGACGTTTCCTACCACAAGGGTTTTGGCCGCAACCTCGGCCGCGACATGGAATACAAGCGCTACGGCCATGCCGGCCGACCCGTGGTTGTGTTCCCGACTTCGCAAGGGCGGTTCTACCAGTTCGAGGATTCCGGCGCGGTCTCGGCTCTCGCCGAGTTCGTCGACACCGGTCGCATCCAGTTGTTCACGCTGGACGGCATCGATGCGGAATCCTTCTTCGACCGCCATGCCGAGCCGGCCCATCGAATCGCCCGGCATGAAGCGTATTTCCGCTATGTGCGCGAAGAGGCGCTGCCGGAACTCCTGTCTGTCGCGGCCGAGGCCAATGGCGGGCGTACGCTGAAGCCGCTGTTTTGCGGCTGCTCGATGGGCGGATATCATTCGTCGAATTTCGTCTTCCGCTTTCCGGAGCTGGCCAGCGGCGTCATCGCGCTGTCGGGGGTTTACTCGACCCACGATTTCTTCGGCAGCGCGCTCGACGGACAGATTTTCTTCAACTCGCCGCTCGACTACCTGCCCGGTATCGTCGATCCGGGGCTGCTCGTCAGGCTGAAGGCGCTGCGGCTGATCTTCTGCTGCGGGCAGGGTGCCTGGGAGGAACGGATGCTGGCCGATACGCAGGCGCTGGAACAGATCCTGCGTGACAAGTCGATTCCGGCCTGGGTCGACTATTGGGGCGGCGATGTCGCCCATGAATGGCCGTGGTGGCACAAGCAACTGGTCTATTTCTTCGCCCGCTGGCTGGACGACGATCTGATGCACCGGCTGGATTAGGCCGTAGACTCATAAGCGCAGCCACAGTCGCCTTGAGAAGATGTCGTTCAGCACGCGGCGGTCATCCACACGCGGCACGCCTGGCGGCTTGTTGGGCAGGAGCGGCTCGATCACGCGCCACTCGAAGTCGGGCAGGTCGTATCGGCTCATGCCGACGCTGAATCGGCTCGGACGCCACAAGAGAAGCCTCGAATGGCGATCCGCGCAAATTTGCGCTACGAGGCAGGTGCCAGCGTGACGGAATTGGTAAACGTATCACCACAGTGATCCTGAGCCTCTTGGCTCAGGTGCGGGTTCGATCCCTGCCGCTGGCGACGCCCCGCTTTACGAGTTCACGACCTAGAGCATGTCGATATTTAGGTGATGCGGCCTGCAAATGGACTTCCCTTCAGCCTGATTTCAAAACATGACTATACTTATCATCTTTTAGTGGAAACAGCGGGCCGGCTGTGGCATTCCGGCGTGGCGAGGACGCCGTATGGCGAGCTCGGGTTCAAATGGCACCGAAAGGCTGAGCGATGGAGCAATTGAGTGCGCAAACCCGGATCAGCGGTGCCGTCATCCGGTCGGTGATGGACAGGCTGCGCGCCGAGCACGGCGAATCCGAGATCGATACCGGCCTTGCCGATCATTGGGAATTTCGCACGCACTACGGCTCGTTGAAAGCGACGCTCGGTGACGACAACGTGCTGATCCGCGTCGCGGCCGAGGATGAAACCTGCCTGTCCTACATGAAGATGGCGGTCGCCGGCCATTTTTCGCAACATCTCGGCACGACCAGGGGCATCGCCTGGCAGGGCGACGGCAGTGATGCCGGCACGCCGGTGTTCTTCCGCGAGATCACGGTGCTGTCCTCGACGCGGATTTCTCCGCATATGCAGCGCGTCCGCTTCACCGGCAACGATCTCGGCCGCTTTGGCCGTGGCGGCCTGCATGTGCGGCTGCTGCTGCCGCCGCGCGGCAGGCTGCCGGTGTGGCCGTCGATGGGCGCCGACGGCCTGATGGTCTGGCCGTCGGGCGAGGACGCGCTTGTCGTTCGCGTCTACACGATCCGGGCGCTGGACGCCGCAAGTGGCTGGCTGGATGTCGATTTCGTCCTCCACCCCGGTATGGATACGCCGGCGGCCGCTTTCGCCGAAAAGGCGGTTGCCGGCGAGGTCATCGGCATGATCGGACCGGGTGGGGGCGGCGTGCCCGAGGCGCAAAACCTGCTGCTGCTCGGCGACGACACCGCGCTTCCGGCGATCGGCAGGATGCTGGAGCAGCTTTCGCCGTCAACCCGCGCCGAAGCGTTCATTGAGGTCGACGGCCCGGACGACCGGATCGCGCTGGCCGCGGGCGAGACCGTTGCCGTCACCTGGCTATATCGGCATGGGCGCGAGGCTGGCACAGCCAGCCTGTTGCCGGCGGTGCTGCGGCAGCGGAGCCGGACCTCGCTTGCCGACAATCTCTATGTCTGGGCCGGATGCGAGTTCGGCGATTTCCGCGAGATCCGCAGGATCGTCCGCAAGGAATGGTGTGTGCCGCGCGACCGGCATCTGGTCACCGCCTACTGGCGCCGCGGGACGCAAGCGGCGGACGGCGGCGAAGAATAGTGCACCGCCCCTCGGGGGCAGAGGATCGCATATGGATTCTTGCGAAGAAGACCCCCACCCCTAACCCCTCCCCACAAGGGGGAGGGGAACTTTTGCGGCAGCGCCACTCAGCGGCAAACTTCGACGATTCTAGCCGAAACAGCAGCGGCATCGTCCCCCACCCCCTTGTGGGGAGGGGTTAGGGGTGGGGGTACGCGGCCTGGCAAATGCCCCAAACTTCCATATGCGATTCCCCTGCTGCACAAGGGCGGGCGGGGTCACCGGCGGTCGGATACGAAGGCGATCGCCGGGGCGGCCAGAAGCGCGACGAGGCCGGCGCCTGCGAAGAACGCGCCATAGCCGAAATACTGCGCGGCGTAGCCGGCCGCGATCCCGCCGGCCATGCTCACCAGTGCGTCCATGCACTGGAACAGCGTGAAGTCGACGCCCGCCTGTCTTGGATCTGACCAGCGCATGAACTGCGCGTAAAGCGCGACGAAACCGAGAGCCATGAAGCCGGACGAACTGAGCACCGCGATGGCCATCAAAGCGGTGGTCGAGAAGCCACCAAGAAAATCGAAGACCGAAAAGAAGAACAGCGATCCGGCCTGCAGGAAAAGCGCCAGGACGAGCACGTTGCGCGGGCCGAACCATTTGACGAGAGCGCCGCCGGCGAGTGCGGCAGCCAGGCCGACGAACATGCTGCCGACGCCGTTGACAAGTCCGACCATCGAGAGGTCGAGCCCGGCGTCGATCAGGAATGGTCCGAGCATGGCGAGTGCCGCCTTCTGGGCCAGGACATAGATGGCCGACGCTGCCAGGCCGCGCCGAATTTCGTGACGCTTCAACGCGTCGAGGAGGCTGGGAACATGCTCGCGCGTCTCCTCGCGCGCGCGGTTGGCCACGCCAAGCAGGAAGGGCAGGCCGAGCGGCAGGAGCAGCAAAGCCATCGCCCAAACGGCGATGCGCCAGCCATAAGCGTCGACCAGAAACAGAAACAGGCCGGCGCCGATGGCCGAGCCGAGATAGGCGCCGCCGACCTGCGCGGCATTGCCCCAGCCGTGGTTTTCCTTAGCCAGGCTCTGCACGGCGAAACCATCGCAGGCAATGTCGACCGTCGAGGCGGCGAAGGCGACGATGGTCAGGCAGGCCAGAACCGGCCACCAGGCCTCCGGGCCGAGCGCGCCGACGGCCCACAGCCCGGCGATGGACACGAGCCCACCGGCGGCTACGATCGTGCCGGTGCGGTTCTTGCCGACCGGCGGCAGCCGATAGCGCTCGACGGCCGGCGCCCATAGAAACTTGAGCGCCCATGGCAGCGCGATCAGCGAGACCAGGCCGATCCGGTCGAGCGGCAGGCCCTGGTCGCGCATCACCGCCGGCAGGCCCGCCCAGGTGATGCCGCCGATCACGCTCTGCGCGACATAGAGCCCGCCGATCGCCAGGACGATCGCGACAGGCGTCGATGCCCGGCTGGAAACGGCGATCGACATCAGAAGCGGTAGCGCAGGCTAGCGAACAGCGAGCGGCCCTCGTCGCGGTAGCAATAGCCGGCCGAGCAGATGGATTTTTGAGTGTCGAACAGGTTCTTGGCGTTCACCTGCAGCTTCACGCCCTCGAGTTTGGGATTGCGGTAGCCGAAATCGTAGGAGAGCGAGGCGTCGACGAAGGCGCGCGCGTCGTTCTTGAAGGTGTTGGTGTCATCGCCATAGCTCGAGCCGGCGACGCGAACGCCGCTGCCCAGCCCGAGCCCCTGCAGCGTGCCGTCCTCGAACTGGTACTGCCCCCAGAGCGACAGGATGTGATTTGGCGTCGCCGACAGTTCCTTGCCTGCGGTTCCCGTGGCGCCGCGTTCGATTTTCACGCGCAGATAGGTGTAGGAGGCGAGTATGCTGAGACCGTTGTCGAGCGAAGCGCTGGCTTCCAGCTCGACGCCGCGCGAGTTCAGGTCGAGCTGGCGCTGCTTGTTAATACCGGTCGAGGCGTCGAAGACGACGCCATCCTTCTGGTCGATGTCGAACAGAGCGGCGCTGACGGCGGCGTTATAGTCGGCAAATTCGTATTTGACGCCGATTTCCTTCTGCGTCGCAATGGTCGGACGGGCGACGCGACCGACAGGGCTGCTGACATCGTCATAGACGAAGCCGATATTGGGCGAGAACGACGTCGAATAGTTGATATAGGGCGTGATGCCCCATTCGGTCTGGTAAGACAGGCCGAGCCGGCCGGACAAGGCACTGTCGTCCTGCTTGGACTTGGTGAAGTCGGCGGCGGTCGAGGTGGTGTCGGCCCAGTCGTAGCGACCGCTGGCGAACAGGGTGAAATCGTTCCACTCCATCTGGTCATGCAGGTAGGCGCCGAGCTGGTTCATCTCCTGCCCGCCATAGTAAGGAACCGGAGCAGCCTTGATGTCGTCGACGGAGACATAGGAGATACCGCTGCCGGCGTCATAATTGGACCAGGCGTAGTCGATGCCGGCTACCGCCGTGTGCCTGACTTGGCCGGTATCGAATTCGAACTGCGCCATGTTGTCGACGACGAAGTTCTTCATGGTCTCGGTGTAGTGGCCCCAGTAGCGTTTCAGATCCGGGCCGTCCGGGTAATGGCCGCTGTACTCGATGTCGCTGTCGACGGCGCTGTAGCGAAGGTTCTGCCGGACGGTCAGCACGTCGTTGAAACGGTGCTCGAACTCGTAACCGATACGGCCCTGGGTCTGGTCGAAGTCGTTCCAGGCGGGATCGCCCTCGTAGAGGTTCGTTAGAGCGCCACCTGAATTGTAGAAGGCAGCGGTGCCGCCGGTGACGGATTTCGAATATTCCCCGAGGATGGTCAGCTTGGTGTCCTCATCCGGCTTGAAGGTGACTGCCGGCGCCAGATAGATCTTGTCGTCGGGATAACCGGGCAGGTCGGTATCGCTGGTGCGGCCGAGGCTGGTGAAGCGATAGAGGATGCTGCCGTCTTCGTTCACCGGGCCGGAAGCGTCGAGTGCGGCCTGGAAGCGATTGTGTGCGCCGAGCAGCATTTCGACTTCGCGGAACTGTTCTTCCTTGGGGCGCTTGGTGACCAGATTGACGATGCCGCCCGGACCGCTGATGCCGTAAAGCGAGGAGGCCGGACCCTTCAGGATGGTGACGCCTTCGATGCCGTAGGGCTCGGTCTTGAACCAGGCCGAGGGGCCGTTGTACTGGCGCAGCCCGTCGCGGAACATACCGTTGTAAAAGGCCTGGAAGCCGCGCAGGAAGAAGGCATCATAGCGGGTGTCGAAGCCGAAGCTGTTCGGATTGGCGCTGGCGACATAGCCGAGCGATTCGTTCAGCGTGCGTGGCTTCTGGTCCTCGATCTGCTTTTGCGTCACAACCGAAACCGCTTGCGGAATCTTGACTATCGGCGTGTCGGTCTTGGTGCCGATGCGGTCCTTCTTGGCGACGTAGCCGTCTTGCACGAGGATCTCGTCGCTCTCGGCATCGACCTCGATCTTGTTGAGAACGGTGACGCCGCCCTGGTCCTGGGCGTGAGCCGGCGCGGACAGGCCGAGCAGGGTCATGCTGCCCGGCAATGATATCCCCAGGAGCCATGTCATCGTCCGTATCCGCATCAACTCGTCTCCACTCTTCCGTACAACATTGACGGAAGGGGGCTCTCAAATCTGAGTATTTGAGTCAAGTTATTTTTTGAGCTCGTGCGCGTGCTGGCCCGATACGGTCGGCGGCAGCAAAGTGCGACCGGTTTCAGGAAAACCGGCTGCGAATCAAGGAGAGGCAAGCTGCTATGGTTTGAGGCTTCTCGCCACCAGCCGCGCCACGCTTGGGCCGACCAGAAGCACGATCAGGAAGCGTGCCGATTGCAGCGCCATGACGAAGGAGATGTCGACATGCTGCGCGGCGGCGGCGATGATGGCGACGCTGTCCATGCCGCCGGGGCTGGTTGCCAGATAGGCGGTCAGCGGATCGATGCCGAGGAGGCGGCTGATCAGGAAGGCGAGGCCGCCGCAAAAGACGATCAGGGCAATGATCGAGCCGACGATCTGCGGCAGCGCGCGGGCCGCGTGGCGCAAAATGGCCCTGGTGAAATTCAGGCCGATGCTCCAGCCGATCATCGTATAGCTCAAGGCAAGCAGCCAGGGTGGCAACTGCATGGTCACGCCGAGCCCGAGATGGATCACGGTGCCGAAAATGAAGGTGCCGAGGAAAAACGGCGACGGCAGCCGGAAAAGCTTTCCGGCGAGGCCGCCGACCAGCGCCACGCCGAATGTTGCGGCCAAGCTCTGCGGATCGACCGGCGGGAACCAGACGATGGCCGGCACCTCGATGCCTGAGGTGTCGACCCAAAGCTTGGCCACCAGGGCTGCCGTCATCGAGACGCAGATGACGCGCAGATACAGCATGAAGGCGACGAGGCGCTGGTCGGCGCCGAAGGCACCGGCCATCAGCACCATGGCGGTGGCGGCGCCCGGCGACGAGCCCCAGACCGCGGTGGTGCCGGGCAGGATGCGCCAGCGGCTAATCAGCCAGCCGAGCAGGCTGGATGCCGCGACCGTCGCCATCACGACGCCAAGGAACTGCGGCCATTCCTTGTAGAAGACGGGAAAGATATCGGCCGAGATGGAACTGGCGACCAAGCAGCCGACGACCGCCTGGGCTGAGCCGAACAGAACCCGCGGCACGCGCACCGTGGCGCCGTTGGTGCCGGCAGCGATGGCCGCCAGCATCGGTCCGATCAAGAGCGCGGCGGGCAGGGCAGCGAGTTCCAGCGCGCCGGCAAACAGCACCGAGACCACCACCAGGACCGGCCACTGCCAGGCCCTGTGGATCCGCGCCAGGTGCTCGATGGCCGGCGGGTTCGGGGAAGAATCCATAGATGGGGCTCTTAGACCGGTGGCGAAAAAATGCGAACCCCTTTTTGCGCGGAAAAGGGCTTGGGTGGTAATGGCACCAACCATCCGTAGCGATCCTTCGCGCCCCCCTCTGTCCTGCCGGACATCTCCCCCTCGAGTGGGGAGATTGGCAGCTTCGTCGACAGCGCTCTTCTTTGAAGATTGGCGAAGGCCGAAGTGACATTCAATCTCCCCACTTGAGGGGGAGATGGCCGGCAGGCCAGAGGGGGGCGCTGTCCTGCCGGCCTCTCCCTCTATCCCGCCTTCACCGCCGGCAACCCGAACCCGCCAACAGGATGCGTCTCCACCTGGAACTCGAAGCCGGCGATGATCGGCCGTGCCTTGGCGATTGCCGCCTGGACTTCGGGCAGCTGCAGCGAAGCCTTGTGGCTTTCGGCGTCGGTCCACACTTCGGTCACCCAGATCGCGTCGGCATCGGCCGGGTCGGTGGCGATGATGTAGTTCAGGCAGCCGGGCATGGCGCCGGTGCTGGCGAGCAGGATATCCATCATTGCGTCACGCTGGCCGCGCATCGCCCGCATCTTGCCGATCAGTCCGTACATTCGCTTTGCTCCGTTGAGATGACGCAACCAGGAGTATGCAGTTCGTCGCCTACGGCATCAACTGGCCGCCATTGACCTCGATCACCTGGCCGATGATGTAGCCGCTCAACAGATCGGAGGAGAGGAACAGATAGGCGCCGACGCAGTCCTCGGCGGTGCCGGCGCGGCCCTGCGGGATGGTGGCGATCATGCCTTTCATCTGGTCGTCGGTCGAGTAGCGCTCGTGGAAAGGTGTCGCGATCGTGCCGGGCGCCACCGCGTTGACGCGGATGTTGAAACCGATCAGCTCCTTGGCCATACCGCGCGTGACGTTGGAGACGAAGGCCTTGGCCGAGCCGTAAAGGCCGGCGCCGCCACCGGCGCCGTTGCGCGCGGCGATCGAGGAGGTGTTGACGATGAAGCCGCCCTGCCGCTTCAGCCATGGGATTGCTTTGCGCGAAGCTGTCAGCACGGAACGCGCGTTGAGGTCCATCACCGCGTCGTAATGCGCCTCGGTCTGCCCGGCATAGGGCACGCGG
The DNA here is from genome assembly GCF_040320005.1 of Mesorhizobium sp. M0816. Classification (NCBI taxonomy): domain Bacteria; kingdom Pseudomonadati; phylum Pseudomonadota; class Alphaproteobacteria; order Hyphomicrobiales; family Phyllobacteriaceae; genus Mesorhizobium; species Mesorhizobium sp. M0816. Next base: position 305,156 of record NZ_JAMYOT010000006.1, read on the forward strand.
CCGAGCATGCCGCCGGCATTGTTGACGAGGCCGTCGAGCCGGCCGAAATGTTGCGCACTGTCCTCGACGACGCGCTCGACATCGGCGGGGATCGAGAAATCGCCCTGGGCGAGGAACACGTCGCCGCCGCCGTTGCGAATGGTCGCGGCCAGGTTTTCGGCAGCCGCGCGGCTCGAATTGTAATGCAGCGCGACGCGGCATTTCTGCGCGGCGTAGGCGAGTGCGAGCGCCGCGCCGATGCCCGTCGAGGCGCCGGTGACCAGGACCGCCTTTCCGGCAAGGTCGGGGATGACCAGAGAGGGGCTGACAAGGGTGGTGGTGGCTGGCACGTCTATTCCTCCGGGGACTCTGCCTGCTCTTCGTAGGCCCTCGCAGTCCTCGCGTTCAAGTCCGTAAAAGTTTAGAGCGGTTCACCGTTTCACGGAAACGGCGAACCGCTCCCTCTTTGTCTTGACGCAATTCCGGACGGAAAACCGTTTCACACTTTTCCTGGAATTGCCTTATGGCCTGAGATAGGCGTAGCCCTGGCGTTGCAATTCGGCGAGCTTGACGACGCCGCCCCTGTCGGCTGCATGGAAGCCGTCGAGCAGGTCGGCCAGGCCGATATCCATGCCGTGCATGGTGTTGGCGCAAGCGTGCGGGCTAAGCCCATCCTGGACAAGGCCGGCGAACCGCCCGGAAATGGCGGCCGATATGCCCTTCGACTTGAAGGCGGCAAGTGCTGGGCCGTGCACGACAAGCGCGATGTCGACCTTGCCGTCGGTGCCTTCGAAGTGGTTCTTGATGTTGCCGAGCACGAAATTGACCTTGTCGAGGTCGCTGAGATGATAGGCGACCTTTTGCCTTTCCTCTTCGGCAGCCGCCGGCTTGACTTCACTAGCTGCGGCCTTGATGGGGCGCAGCCCGAAAAGCCCGGCGGCCCCGGCAAGACCGACGCGGAAAATATCGCGGCGTCGCATGGCTTCATCTCCCATTTATCCGGCCGGCGCAAATTGCGTGGCCTCGGCCTCAATCCTAGCATAAATTGAAGCCACGTCTTGTCGGGGCAGGGGGAGCCAGCATGATATCAAGGACCGTGATGGGCGCCGGAGTTGGGGTTGCCTTGCTTGCCGCCGTCGCCGGTGCTGCTTTCGCCGACGACACGCTCAAACTCACCGAGCTCAGCCCCGACGGCAAGGACGCTTGCTTCGGCCGCGTCTATGACGCCGCGCATCTCAAGTCGCATCCGCAGCAGAAGGTGACGCGCATCTTCTTCTATTACGGCCGCGATCCGGTCAGCCGGCCAAACGAGGAGCCAAGCGCCGGCATCGATTCCTCCTACAATGGCTTCATGGCGACGACGGTGCGCGGCGCCGAGGCGCCTGAATGGCTCGGCGGCTGGTGCAGTCATGAGTCGGAGGACGGCAAGACCGGCCCGATCCGCTGCGGCATGGACTGCGATCGCACCATGGCTTCGCTGAAGGTCGACGACAAAGGCCGGCTGATCGTCTCGGACGTGCAGCCCGACCTCTATCTCGACGCCGGATCGGAAGACGAGCTCGGCAAGGCGGAGTACGAAAGGCAGGCGCTGGGCAAGGACGACAACGGCTTCAGGCTCGACCCGATGCCGGCCGCCACCTGCAAGGCGGAGTTCGCGCGCATCGACCCGATCGACCCGGCCCTTGGCCCGCCATTGCGCGAGCGGCTGAAGCCGGACCAGCCCTTCTGCTACGGACGCGACTACGACGCCGCGCATCTCGGCTCGCATCCAGACCAACTGACCCAGTCGATCAGGGTGTTCCGCGGACCGGTCGAGCTGGCGTCTTTCGCCAAGGAGGGCGATCCGGCCAATTGGCCAAGCGGCGCCGATATCGCCGTTTCGGTTACCACGCGGCAGAAATCGGCCAAGGTCACGCAGGTCTACAACTGCCAGGGCGAGGGCGACCAATGGCGCTGCGCGGCGAGCGCGAAGACGGGTGCTGCCTCCTGCGATATCGCGCAAAAGGAGGTCTTCCTTCGCCGCGGCGCCAACGGCACGATGATGCTGGCCAACCCGAACAGCGGCCTGCCGATCATCGATTTGTGCTCGGCGGAGGACGACACCAGCTCCGACGACAAGGTCTACCGGCTGGAGCCGATGCCGCAGGCTGCCTGCGGGCTTTAGCAGTTCAGAGACGCGATGCCGGCGAGACAGCACCCCCCCTCTGTCCTGCCGGACATCTCCCCCTCAAGGGGGGAGATCGGCAGCTTCACCGACAGCGTTCTTCTTTGAAGATTGGCGAAAGCCAAAGCGACATCCAATCTCCACCCTTGAGGGGGAGATGTCCGGCAGGACAGAGGGGGGTGCTGTCCCGCCGATCTCAAGGTTTTGGATGGCGGCGTCCCGCCGCCACCTCACGCAAAGGGCACGGCCGTCGTGCCCTTGGGCAGTTTCGCCTCGTCGTCGGGCTCGACATGGATGATGACGCGGACGGAAGGGATCTCTGCCTGCAGCGCGTCCTCGATGCGGTCGCAGATGACGTGGCTGGCGCCGACCGACATGTCGGCGTCGACGACCAGGTGGAACTCGATGAAGGTGGCGCGGCCGGCGATGCGCGTCTTCAGGTCGTGGACCTCGAGCGCGCCCTTGCAATTGGCCGAGATGATGTCGCGTATGCGGATATGTTCCTGGGTGTCGACGGCGCGGTCCATCAGCCCGTTCATCGACGAGCCGATGACGTGCCAGCCCTGCCACAGAATGTTCAGCGCCACGATCACCGCAAGAGCTGGATCGAGAACCTGCCAGCCGGTCAGTACGGCGCCGACCAGGCCGATGAACACACCGACCGAGGTCGCCACGTCGGTCATGATGTGCCTGCCGTCGGCAACGAGAGCCGGCGATTTTTCGCTTCGGCCGGTGCGGATCAGCGTCAAGGCCCAGACGGCGTTGATGACCGTTGCGACGCCATTGACGGCAAGGCCGGTCCATGGCTGTTCCAGCGGCGCAGGATGCTGCCAGGACCACCAGACCTCATTGAGGATCAGCAAGGCGGCAAGCACGATCAGCACGCCTTCGAGGACGGCCGAGAAATACTCGGCCTTGTGGTGGCCGAACGGATGGTCCTGGTCGGCTGGCTTGTAGCTGACCTGGATCGCCCAATAGGCGGCGGCCGAGGCAATGACGTTGACGATCGATTCCAGCGCGTCCGAATAAAGCGCGACCGAACCGGTGACGTACCAGGCCACCAGCTTCAGGCCGAGCACGACGCAGGCGACGACGATCGACCAGAAGGCGAGGCTGGCGACCTTCTGCCTGGCGGCGGCTTTGATTTCTGCCGCGGTCACTGGGGAAAAGATCCCAACGCTGAGCCCTCGAATTAAGCGGCCTTTTCCTTGGCCTTGCGCGGCAGGTGCGCGACAATGTTCTCGATGATGCGCATGCCGGCATTGTGGCCGAGCGTCATGATCGACTCCGGGTGGAACTGCACTGCGGCGATCGGCTCCTTGCGGTGCTCGAAGGCCATGATGATGCCGTCCTCGGTCTCGGCGGTGACGACAAAACCATCGGGCAGCCGCACCGGATCTGCAAAGATCGAATGATAGCGGCCGACCGTCACCTCCTTGGGCAGGCCGGAGAAGATGATGCCCGGCTTCGACACGCGGATGCGCGACGGCTTGCCATGCATCGGGATGTGCAGTTGGCGCAGCTCGCCGCCATAGGCCTCGGCCAGCGCCTGCAGCCCGAGGCAGACGCCGAAGATCGGCAGGTCGCGCGCACGGGCCCGCTTGATGGTGGCGGCGCAGTCGAAGTCCTTCGGCGTGCCGGGGCCGGGCGACAGCACGACCAGGTTTGGCTTCAGCCGGTCGAAGATCTCGTCCGGCACCGGCGTGCGCACCGTCGAGACGTTGGCGCCGGTCTGGCGGAAATAGTTGGCGAGCGTATGGACGAAACTGTCCTCGTGGTCGACCAGCAGGATGTTGACGCCGTCGCCGACACGCGCGGTGCTGCGTTCGGTGCTGGCGGCATTGCCTGATTTGGCGTCGCGGATGGCGGAGAGCATGGCGGATGCCTTCAGTTCGGTTTCGGCTTCTTCTTCCTCGGGAATGCTGTCGAAGAGCAGCGTGGCGCCGGCGCGCACCTCGGCGATGCCGTCCTTGATGCGAATGGTGCGAAGCGTCAGGCCGGTGTTCATGTCACCGTTGAAATTGACCATGCCGATCGCCCCGCCATACCAGGCGCGCGGGCTCTTCTCGTTCTGCTCGATGAAGCGCATGGCCCATAATTTCGGCGCGCCGGTGACGGTGACCGCCCAGGCATGCGACAGAAAGGCGTCGAAGGCGTCCATGCCTTCGCGCAGCCGCCCCTCGATGTGGTCGACGGTGTGGATCAGGCGGGAGTACATTTCGATCTGGCGGCGGCCGATGACGCGCACCGAGCCCGGCTCGCAGACCCTCGACTTGTCGTTGCGGTCGACGTCCGAGCACATGGTGAGTTCGGATTCGTCCTTCTTCGAATTGAGCAGCTTCAGGATCTGCTCGCTGTCGGAGATGGCGTCGTCGCCGCGCTTGATGGTACCGGAGATCGGGCAGGTCTCGACGCGGCGGCCGTTGACGCGCACGAACATTTCCGGCGAGGCGCCGATCAGATATTCGCCCTCGCCGAGATTGATGAAGAAGGAATAGGGCGAAGGGTTGATGCTCTTCAGCTTGCGGGAAATCTCGGAGGGCTGGGTTTCGCAGCGTTCGTAGAACATCTGCCCCGGCACCACTTCGAACAGGTCGCCGCGCTCGAAGCTCTTCATCGCCTTGCGCACCAGCTTGGCATATTCGCCGGGCTCGTGGTCGCCGCGCGGCGGGATGCGGTCGGCGGTCCTGAACGGCTCGACGATTTCGTCGCGCGGCAGGCCTTCGGTCGAGAAGCCATCGCCGGAATAGTCGTAGCGGTCGGTCCAGGCCTTGGTCGAATAATGGTCGACGACGAGGATCTCGTCGGGCAGGAACAGCACGAGGTCGCGCTGGCTTGGCTTGCGCTCGAGCTTGTAGTCGACCGGATCGAACTGGAAGGCGAGATCGTAGCCGAAGGCGCCATAGAGGCCGAGATTGGCGTCTTCCTCGGTCTTGAACAAAGCGGTGATGGCGCGCAGCACGGTGAAGACGGAGGGAACGCGGCTGCGTTCCTCTTCGGTGAAGACACGGCCGGGCCTGGCGACCTCGAGGCGGATGAGTTTATTCGACGTCTCGGCGATCGTGACATCGTCAAGGCCGGCAAGCACCGTGCCGATCACCGGCAAAAGCACCTCGCCGCGGCGGTTCAGCGCCTCGATGCGCATGGCGCGGCCGCGTGCCGAGATCACCAGCGGCGGATCGATGATGGCGGTATCCCAGCGCGTATAGCGGCCAGGATATTCGTAATTCGAGGAGAACACGGCGCCGCGGCGCGAATTCAGGCCATCGACATAGCCGTCGATCGCCCCCTCGTAAGGCCGGTCATGGCGCTGGCGGGTAATCGCCACGCCACCCGCCGTGACGAAGCGCTCGGCGCCATTCTCCAGAATTTTCGTCGTCATTGCCGTCTCCATCAGCGTCTTTGGGGCAACGGACCCGGGAATGGCTTGAAAAAACAAATGGCCGCCCGGACATTCCGCTGCGGCCACCCTCTATTGTCACGCGAACGCGTTCGAACAGGCCGCTGTCAGCGAGCCCACCACCAAATGGTCTTGATCGAACGCATATTCATGGCGAAATCCATAGCCGCGAAAAGCGGTATGCGCAACAGGTTTGAAAGTCTGTGGGGTGGCTGCCGCTTTCGCAACCCATGGCACATGGCCAAGACCGGCAGTCCTGCCTAGACTCTGCATCAAACAGCAGGAAGACGGGAAAACATCAAATGACCCAGCAGTTCGACCGCGCACGGACGTTCCATTCCCTCCATGTCAAGGGAAACCCGATTGTCCTCTACAATGCCTGGGACCCAGGCTCCGCCAAGATCATCGAGAAAGCAGGGGCCAAGGCCATCGCCACCGGAAGCTGGCCGGTCGCGGCCGCTTTCGGATTCGCCGATGGCGAGAAAATCCCGTTGGAACTGGCGCTCGAAAACATCAAACGCATCGTTGCGGCGGTGGATGTGCCGGTAACCATGGACCTCGAGGGGGGTTACGGGGTCGCTCCGGAGGTTGTCGCCCGCAGCGTGACGCTCGCCGTGCAGGCTGGAGCCGTCGGCTTTAATTTCGAGGATCAGATCGTCGGCGGCAGTGGGCTGCACGACATCGCCATACAGGTGAGGCGGATCGAAGCGGCTGCAGCGGCGGTGAAGACGTCGGGTATTCCGGCCTTCATTAACACCCGAACCGACATTTTCCTGAAGACTAAACCGAGTGCGCACGACAAGGCTCTTCTCGATCAGGCGATCGAGCGGGCGCACGCCTACGAAAGGGCCGGAGCGCATGGCTTCTTTGCGCCTGGGCTTGCCGATGAAGGCCTGATCGAGGCGCTCTGCGAGGCAACGGCATTGCCGGTCAACATCATTGCCCTGGCGCATGTGCCGCCGCGCCAGAGGCTTGCCGAACTCGGCGTCGCCCGCGTGAGCCATGGTCCGGTGCCGTACCGGCAGATGGCCGAATGGCTGGAGGCCAAGGCGCGACAGGCGATTTCGGGGTAGCCTGGCGGGGTGCGTCAGTCGTCCAGCGTTCCCGACCTTGCATCGGCGCTCGTCCCGTCGCCGACCAGCTTCAAGAGGTCTTCGCCGGCGCGGATGATGCGGCGGGAACGCCGCGTCAGGATGAGGCCAGCCTGCGGCGCCAACACTTCCGTGCGGCCGTCGGGCTCGCCGGGCGCGTGGACGATGGTGGCAAGGCGCGCACCCTTGGCGACGCGGTCGCCCGGCTTCACGTCGTAAAGGATCGCGCCCGAGCGGGGCGCCGGCATCATCTCGATGTTTTCGAGCGGCGCGACGAGCCCAACGAAGCTGCCAGGCGCGGGCAGCGCCTGGTCCTGGATGACGCCGCGCGCCACCAGCAGCCGGTAGAGCCCTTCGGCATCGGCGCCGGCGTGGGCGCCGTCGACATCGAGTATGCCGCGATATTCGACGGTGGTGGCGACGCGCCGGTCGAGGCACGCGACGTCGGCGGGAACGTTCTGATACGGCATGATCGAGGCGCCTTCGAAGGTGCCGTCGGGGTCTTCGTCCCACAGCATCACCGCATCGACGCCCATGGCCGCTGCACAATCCGCCATGGCCGGCCACAGGCTGGTGTGGACGTAAAGATAGGCGAGGCCCTCATCGTCGCAATGCAGGTCGAGCACGATGTCGTGGCCGATGGAGAGCTGCAGCAGCCGCGTTTTCAGCCGCTGGTCGACCGTGCCGTGCGCCGGCAGCAGCGTGAGGTCGGGCGCGGCGAGCCGCGGAAAGCCGCGATTGAAATTGGTGCGCGTGCCTAGATGAAAGCGGCCCTGATGGTCGCCGTAAAGATATTGCGCGCGGCCGATCGGATTAGCCCAGGGCACGATGGTCATATTGCCGGTGATGCGGCCTTCGGCTTCCGCCTTGCTGAGCATCGGCATCAGCGTGTCGATGGCGACGACGCCCGGCAATTCGCCGGCATGAAGTGCCGCCTGCAGATAGACGGAAGGCGCCGTCTTGTCCGTTCCGGCGAAGCGGAAGACGGGGAATTCGTAGGAAACGCCTTCGCTGTCGCCGGCGACGCGTTCGATGGACTTCTGCATGGGATGCCTCCGGGAGAAGAGGCGGAACACATGCCCTTTTGCCGCTGGGCTGTCGATTGGTCCAGCCGGCGCCGCCATGGGCGCACGATTCTACCCGGCCGTCACACCAGCGGCTTGAGTTCCTGGGCGATGGTCGGCAGAAGCTCCGAGACATTCGGGTGGATGTGCACGGCGCGCGCCAGCGTGCTGACCGGCGCCTTGGCATACATCAGGTCGAGCACGCAGTGCACCGCCTCGTCGCCGCCCGGGCCGAGCACCGAACAGCCGAGGATCTCGTTGGTGTCGGCATCGACCAGGATCTTCATGAAGCCTTGCGTCTCACCTTTTTCGACTGCACGGCTGACGCGGGTCATTGGCCGCTGGCCGACCAAGGCGCGGCGGCCGGATTTCCTTACCGCGGCTTCGGTCATGCCGCAGCGGCCGAGTGGTGGGTCGATATAGAGCGCATAGGCCTCGATGCGGTCGCTGACCTTGCGCGGATCGTTGTCGAGCAGGTTGGCGGCGACGATCTCGTAATCGTTGTACGAGGTGTGGGTGAAGGCGCCCTTGCCGTTGCAGTCGCCCATCGCCCAGATGCCGGGCACGCTGGTGCGCAACTGGTCGTCGACGACGATGAAGCCGCGTTTGTCGACCTCGACGCCGGCTTTGTCGAGGCCGAGATCGTCGGTGTTTGGCGTGCGGCCGAGCGCCAGCAGCACATGCGAGCCGACCGCAGCCGCCTTGCCTGGCGAGAAGGTCACGGCGATTTCGTTGCCTCGCCTGGCGAAGCGGATGTCGTCGGCGCCGAGATGGACGGCAATGGCTTCGTTTTCGAGGATCGACAAAATGGCGTCCGAGACATCCTCGTCCTCGCGACCGATCAGACGCGGGCTTTTTTCGATGACCGTGACTTCGGAACCGAAGCGGCGGAACATCTGCGCGAATTCGAGCGAGACATAGCTGCCGCCGACAACGATGAGATGGCGCGGCAGCACGTCGAGATCCATCATCGAGGAATTGGTCAGGTAAGAAATGCCGTCGATGCCGGGCAGGTCGGGCACCGAGGCGCGGCCGCCGGTGTTGAGGAATATCTTTTCGGCGCTCAGCAGATCGTCGCCGACGCGCACCGTGTTGGCGCTTACGAAGCGCGCATGGCCGCGATAGAGCGTGCATTTGTCCATGCCGGCAATCCAGTCTTCGAGATTGCCGCGGGCGTCGTTGGAGACCTTGTCCTTGCGCGCCTTGATCGCCTTGTAGTTTACGCCGACGGGACCGGATAGCGTCACCCCGTAATCCGCGGCGGAGCGGGCGAGATGCGCGGCATAAGCGCTTGCCACCATCGTTTTGGTCGGCGTGCAGCCGGTGTTGACGCAAGTGCCGCCGACCAGCTTTCGCTCGATCAGCGCCACGCTCATGCCGGCCGCATTCAGCCTGCCGGCGAGCGGTGGGCCGGCCTGCCCGGCACCGACGATAATGGCGTCGAATGTCTTTGCCGTCATGCCACCGCCGCCACGATCAGAAGCCCGCCGACGATCGCCACAGCGTCCTCGATGAAGGCGGCCGGCGGGTCCTTGCCGAAGGCGGCGGCCAGGCGTTTACGCGCCTCGGCGCCGCCCAGCGTGCCGATCACCGCGCCAACGGCGCCGGCGATCAGGCCGCCGATGATGGCGCCACCGGTGGCGCCGATCACCGCGCCGGTGAAAGCGCCCAAGACGATACGCGTGCCGAATTGCTGCGGCACCTTGCGGCTCGGCGCCGAGGGCAGCTGGTCGGTGACCAGTTCGGCGATGGCCAGGATGGTGAAGATGCCGACGGCGATCCAGTGGCCCATGAAGCTCGCCCAGGTGTCCGCGACCGGCAACCAGCCAAGCCAGGCGCCCCAGGCGACGGCGGCGGGCGCGGTCATGGCGCGAAGCCCGGCAACGATGCCAATCAGGAGTGCAAAAATGTACAGCATGATTGATCCCCTCGATGGCCGGCTTGGGACAGGTCCGAGAGGGCAAGCTACCATAGGTCCGGTATTTGACCAGAGGTGGTGTCGCCGCCGGCGCTTCCGTTTTTTCACCACTTGTGCTTTGGCAAAGTTGAAACTGGAGTTGCAGCCATGGCCGGAAGCGAACGCATGAAAATGGCGGCGGGCGAGTGGTATTGCTGCCTCGATCCGGAACTGGAGGCGTTGCGCATCACGGCGCGAGACGCGGTGTTCGAGCACAACAGCCTGCCACCCCGGCAGCGTGGCGATATCGGGCCTGGATTGCGGACGCTGCTCGGCGCTGCGGGCGAGGGCGCCCGGATCGAGGCGCAGTTCCACTGCGCCTATGGCTTCAACATCTTTCTCGGCGACCGCGTTTTTCTCAATGCCGGCTGCATCATTCTCGACACGGCGCCAGTGCGCATCGGCAAGGGAACGCTGCTCGGCCCGAATGTGCAGATCTATTGCGCCGAGCACCACAAGGAGGCTGCCGGGCGACGGACAGGGCTGGAGATCGCCAAGCCGGTCGAGATCGGCGACAATGCCTGGATCGGCGGCAGTGCCGTCATCCTCGGCGGAGTCAGGATCGGCGATGGCGCCATCGTCGGCGCCGGTGCTGTGGTGACGCGCGACGTGGCGGCGAACACCACGGTGGTCGGCAATCCGGCACGGGTAATCAGCAACAACTGAGCACCGTGCTTCTGTCGCCGGTCACGTCCTCGTTCTGATGGACATGGGGGCGGCTATGTCACTTGGCCGGAGGTGGATGCAACCGTGTGTCGAGCGCAAACGCCTCCTGGGTCTTCATGGCGTATGCCCCTCTGGCGAGGCTCGCGTCGAAGATCAGGTTCCAGCTACGCTGCGATACCGCGCTCGGAATCACCACGAACCGGTGCCGTTGCAGAAGATCGTCGCCAAACGCCTGTTGCCCGGAGCTCGGAATGCCCGGGCGCAACCAGTTGGGGTTGGGCACGGCGGCGGGGTCGACGATATGCACATCCGCGACATCGCTGACGATCGCTGCCGTCATGACATGCGCTATCGTGTCGAGCGCCCTGAAGCCCTTATGAACCGCAACCTCGAGGATCGCAGTCGACGGATCGATCGAGCAGTAGACGGCGCGCACGCCCTTGCTGTTCCAGCGTCCGCCCACCCTGTATGCGCCCTCGCCACTGTCCCATGTAGGCGCAAACGCGGCTTGATCGAGGCGCCATCCGATGAGGTCGGAGCCACCAAGCGCCGCCGGCAGCGGCGTCATGCATAAACGCCATATTCAAGCCGTTCCAGATAGTCTTCTACAAGCTCGATCCCCGCCGGCGTCGCCAGAAGGTCGATTGGACGACGCTGGTCGAGCCCAATCGCCGGGCGCTCCAGCCATTGCTCTGCCTCCGCCTGCGAACCGAACACGTCGGTCGCTTTCGACAGGATCTCCGCGAACTTCCAGGTGCGTCCGCTCTGGTCCTGACTGAGAGGCTTGGACGGAGCATCCTTGCGGCGCTGGTAGGTGCGCAGGCTCATGCCGACGGCCTTCTCCAGCGAATCGGTCTTCTGGATGAAGACGAGTTGCCCGATAAGATGGTCCAGCGCTGAAGCCGGCAGGCCGTGCAGAAGCAACTCGTGGGCATCCAAAGCGCTGCTGAGGCGCCTTGCCAGAATGCGGCTGCCGCCTAGCAATTTCGCCACCTTCTGAAGTTCATTGTTTTTTGCTGCTGGCGCAGCCTTTTCCAATGCCATCGCCACGGCGAGCCCTCTTCGCGTCATCTGTCGCTTTAATATATGACAGATGACGCAGAGCCTTTCAAGCACGACAGGATCGAGAGCAGGGCAATCGCTTCGAGAGAAAAGATAGCCTACTCGGGCCAGATGGCAGTCCAACGTCGGCACTGAAGCGATTGCCCTGGAATCGAGCGCGAGCCGAATTTCACCTCGGCATGTGCGCCACGCGCTCCTCCTGAGCACTCTTCGAGAATTCGCGCCGGTACTGCGCCGGCGAGGTTCTGAGGCGCGCTGCGAAATGCTGGCGCAGCGAGGTAGCGCTGCCGAAGCCGGCCTCGAAGGCAACCGTGTCCATCGATTTTTCCGTTGCTTCCAGCAGCCGTTGCGCCAGCTGGACGCGCTGGTCGGTCAGCCAGTCGCCGAAACTGGTGCCGATCGTTTTCTGGAAACGGCGCGTGAACGTCCGGCGGGTGAGGCCGGCGTGACCGGCAACGCTGTCCAGACTGTGCGGCTCACCCAGGGTTTTGCGCACCGCTTCGAGAGCTTGGGTGAAGCGGTCCGCATTGCCGGTCCTGGCGATGGGACGTTCGATGAATTGCGCCTGCCCGCCCTGCCTGTGCGGAGAAAGCACGATCTGCCGGGCAAGGCGAAGTGCCGCCTCCGCGCCGTAACGAGCCCGTACGACGTGCAGGCAGCAGTCGAGCCCGGCGGCGACGCCGGCGGATGTCACGACATCGCCATTGTCGATGTAGAGCACTTCCGGTTCGACGAGAATGTCGGGATAGAGTTCCTGCAGCTGATCCGCGTAGGCCCAGTGCGTCGCCGCTCGCCGCCCCGAAAGCAGTCCGGTCGCCGCAACAGCGAACGTTCCCAAGCACAGTCCGACGATCAGCGCGCCGCGCTCGTGCGCGCCAAGCAACGCGTCGATCAATGCCGCTGGAGGCGAGCTCCCGAGATCTTTCCAGCTTGGCACGATGACGATGTCGGCGTCATCGAGCGCGGAAAGCCCGTGCGGGACGCTGATGGTCAGCCTGGCATCGGTGCGGATCGGCCCGTCCTCAATCGCGCAGACCCGGAAGTCGAAGCGCGGCAGGCCGAGCTCCGTGCGATCCGCGCCGAACACGAGACACGGCACGGAGAGATGAAACGGGCTGATGCCATCGAAGGCGATGGCGGCAACGGCAGGATCGGTCATGGGAGCTCCAGCAACGGGTGAGGCCGATTGTCCCAATTCTTTCGAATAATGTCAATCGGGACACTTTTTGCAATCCGGTGCCGAGCTTATCGTCCACCCATCAATGTCCAACGGGAAAGGAAACCCCATGTCGCAACCAGCCAAAGGCAAAGCTCCACGCCGCGCCCTCATCGTCATCGATGTTCAAAACGACTATGACGGCGGCAATCTCGCCATCCAGCATCCGCCCTTCCGCGACAGCGTCGTCAATGTGGCGCGAGCGATGGATGCGGCCACCGAGGCAGGCGTCAAGGTGGTGGTCATCAAACAGTTGGCGCCGGAAACCTCACCGGTCTTCGCCAAGGGCAGCCATGGCGCCGAGTTGCACCCGGAAATCGCCAGGCGAAACCGTGACCACTACATCGAAAAGAACTTGCCCAGCGCCTTCACCGGCACGGACCTCGAGGAGTGGCTGCGCGCCAACTCTATCGATACGATCACGGTCATCGGCTACATGACGCATAATTGCGACCTGTCGACGGTCATCCACGCCGTGCATATGGGTTTTGAGGTCGAGTTCCTGTCGGACGCAACGGGGTCATTGCCGTACGCCAACAGCGCCGGCTACGCTTCGGGGGAGGAAATCCATCGCGTGGTGACGATCGTCCTGCAGTCGCGCTTCGCGGCCGTTCTCAAGACCGCCGAGTGGATCGATTGTCTGAAGACCGGCGTGGTACCCCAGCACGACACACCCTATGCCTCCAACCAGCGCGCGCTGGCGCGAAGCGCGGCTTAGGGACGAGCTCGTCGCGAAGTCGCCAAAAGGGCGCCGCAGCGTTGCGGCGCCCTTTGCCGTTCAAGCGTTGATTATCCCTAAAACAGGCCTTCGATCTGGCCCATTTCGTTCAGGAAAATCTTTTCCGAGGATGGCGCTTTGGGCAGGCCGGGCATGGTCATCACCTCGCCGCAGATGATGACGACGAAGCCGGCGCCGGCAGACAGCCTGACCTCGCGCACCGGTACGGTGTGGCCGGTCGGCGCGCCGCGCAGATTCGGATCGGTGGAGAAGGAATATTGCGTCTTGGCCATGCAGACCGGCAAATGACCGTAGCCGGCGTGCTCCCAGGCGTGGAGTTGGTCGCGCACCGATTTGTCGGCGATCGCTTCGGAACCGCGATAGATGCGCTGGACGATGGTGTTGATCTTCTCGAACAGCGGCATGGCGTCGGGATAGAGCGGGGCGAATTGCGACGCGCCGGATTCGGCCAACGCCACGACTCTTTTGGCCAGTTCCTCGATGCCGGCCGATCCCTGAGCCCAGTGCTTGCACAGGATCGCCTCTTCGCCCATCGAGGCAACGTAGTCCTTCATCGCCTGGATCTCGGCCTCTGTGTCGGAGTAGAAATGGTTGATGGCGACCACAGCCGGCACACCGAACTGACGGATGTTCTCGATGTGGCGGCCGAGATTGGCGCAGCCCTTCTTGACCGCCTCGACGTTCTCCTTGCCGAGGTCCTCCTTCTTGACGCCGCCATTCATCTTCATGGCGCGAACCGTGGCGACGATGACCGCCGCGGCGGGCCTCAGGCCGGCCTTGCGGCATTTGATGTCGAAGAACTTTTCGGCACCGAGATCGGCGCCGAAACCGGCTTCGGTGACGACGTAGTCGGCAAGCTTCAGCGCCGTCGTCGTGGCAACGACGGAGTTGCAGCCATGCGCGATGTTGGCGAAGGGGCCGCCATGCACGAACGCCGGGTTGTTCTCCAGCGTCTGCACGAGATTGGGCTGCATGGCATCCTTCAAGAGTACGGCCATGGCGCCGTCGGCCTTGAGGTCGCGCGCATAGACGGCCGACTTGTCGCGACGATAGGCGACGATGATGTCGCCGAGGCGCTTTTCCAGGTCCTTCAGGTCGGTCGACAGGCACAGGATGGCCATGACTTCCGAGGCGACTGTGATGTCGAAACCGGCCTCGCGCGGGAAACCGTTGGCGACGCCGCCGAGCGAACAGATGATCTCGCGCAGCGACCGGTCGTTCATGTCCATAACGCGGCGCCAGACGACACGGCGGGTGTCGATGCCGAGCTCGTTGCCCCAATAGATGTGGTTGTCGATCAGCGCCGACAGCAGATTATGCGCGGTGGTGATGGCGTGGAAATCGCCGGTGAAGTGGAGGTTCATGTCCTCCATCGGCACGACCTGCGCGTAGCCACCGCCGGCGGCACCGCCCTTGACGCCGAAATTCGGTCCGAGCGAAGCCTCACGGATGCAGACGATGGCCTTCTTGCCGAGGCGGTTGAGGCCATCGCCCAAGCCCACCGTCGTCGTCGTCTTGCCTTCGCCGGCCGGTGTCGGGTTGATGGCGGTGACGAGGATCAGCTTGCCATGCTTGTTGCCCTTCACCGACTTGATGAACTCGGCCGAGATCTTCGCCTTGTCGTGGCCGTAGGGCAGAAGATGTTCGCTCGGAATGCCGATCTTCTGGCCGATCTCCTGGATCTGCTTCTTCCTGGCGCCGCGCGCGATCTCGATGTCGGACTTCACTTCGGCCATGGACGACTTCCCTCTGAATTGGACGGATTTGACTAGTGTGGTCGCAAGAATAGCCCGGCATTGCAGGCGCGGGCATGTTCTACCCCTGTCGCTGCCGCGGCGTCAACTTTCATGCAACTATGTTTCCTACGAAGAAAATGCCTCTGCGGCCGGCTGCCCTGCTACAGGTTCTTTTCGCGCCGGTTGCCGCGCCGTATAGAAGCCAGAGCAGGCGCGGTTCCGCCGTCTCAAAACAGCCGCGTAATACGCGAAAAGCGACAGAAGCAACGGCGCAAATTCACCAGCGCCGGCTGTGCGGGACGATCCGCTACTGCGTCAGCACGTTGCTGATCTCGACCATGTTCGAGCGCACCCTGAGTATGTAAAACCCCATCGTCGTCAGATGTGTCGGCAACAGCCAGCCGTCCTCGCGGCCATTGGCGATGATGAAGGGCTGGATGCGCAGCGCCGAGACGAATTGCGCGTCCATCGTATCCCACAGGTTCTGCAGGTGCTTTTCCTTGATGACGTCCTCGAAGTCGGCCTGTGCGCCCTTCATCAGCCCGTAATAGGCATAGAGCTGGCCATAGGCGAACCAGAAGCGGTCGTCGGCGCGTGTGTCGAACCAGCCATTATTGTGGTTTTCGGCACGCTCCTTGAGGATCGCCGAGGTGGAACCGATATCGGACGAAATGCGGTCGATATACTGCTTGAGATTGTCGGCGCGGGCATCGAATGTCGCCTGGCAGGCTGCGAGGCGGGCGTTGAAGGAACGCAGCTTGCGCACCGCGTCGCGATAGTAGCTCGGCGTCGGCGTCTTGGGCCCGAACGGGTTCAAGCCGAAATACCAGGTTTCCTCATCGAACTGCAGATTGCCGCGGGCGTCCTGCAGGTCGGCGTCGATCTGCGAGGTGGTGCGGACGCGGCCGAGATTGTCGGCAAGCTCGGTCGCCGTGCGCCGCACCGCCTGGTTGATGCCGCGCTGGAACGACGCCTTGTTGTCCATGAACGGCGTGTGGTCCCAGTCGATGCCGAACAGGCCGAGCTTGTAGAGGATCATCGACGACACCCAGGCATTCTGGTTGACGTTGAAGTCGGTCAGGTCGGCAGCGACCTGGGCAATGGCTGAATTTCCGCAGGTCTTGGCCGTGTCGGTGCCGGCGCCGGCGGAAACCTGTTCACCGGCGGAGCTGTTGCGTTTTTCGAACGTGTATTTGTCGACGTAATTCGGGTCGAAATTGTTCCACCACTGGGTGGCGTAGAAGAAGTTGACATAGAGACCGATCAGCACGAGCACAGCCAGGCCGAGCACCGCCTTCAGGATCCAGCCGCGTTGCGTGTACCAGCGCCCCGCCCACAGGAACGGCCACAGGATCGCGCCGATGAGCAGGCCGATGCCGCGGCCAATCCACTGGAAAATCCGGGTGAAGAAATTCACGATCGGATCAAGCATGGCGATGTCACCCCCTCAGTCAGTCAAGCCGTAGAGGCGTGTGCGAAACGCCACCTTGTCCTTCAGATATGTGGTTTTCAGAACGTCCACAACATGCGATCGCCAGGCGTCGCTGAAGCCTTCATAGTCCCTGTAGAAGCCCGGCTTGTTGAAGACGTAACGCGAAACGAAGTCCTGCGGCACGAAGTCCGAGATCAGCTGGTTGGTCAGCCAGGCGTCGGGATGGTCCGGCTTGGCGCGGATGACCAGGAAGCGCTGCTGCGGGAACACGTCCTCGATCTTGAGATGGCCGAGCTGGGCGATCTCGCGCTTGGCGGCGTTGAGGAAGGGAAAATTGCCGTCCCTGGTGATCAGATCGGTATGGCCGTGGATCCAGGTCTGCAGCCAGACCTTGTCGACGTCGGTCAGATTGCGGTCGGGATCGGCGTCGCGGATCAGCGCGCGCACCACCATTTCGGCGCGATGCTCGAGATAACCGGAGGTTTCGATCCATGAGGCGCGCGGCAACTCGAGGCGGCCGGTCGAGGCGAGGAACTTGAATACCTTGTCGGCGTCGTGGATCGAAAGGTAGCTCACCTGCCATGGCCGCGAGCGGCGGAAGCCCGGCGCTGCCGGGTCGCTGATCACCGTCGTCACGTCGGGATCGACGAACACATAAAGTCCGCCGAAATGGCTGGTCCAATAGGCATTGTGGCGGAAGATCACCTGGTCCGGCACCAGCGCATTCTCGCGGATGTCGCCGCAGATCTTCGCCAGCTCGACCATGTGGGCAAGCATGGCGTTGTCGCGCCAGGCATCCGGTTCCTGCTTCAGCCGGTCGACCAGCTTGCCGAGTTCAGCGGCCTTGCCGAGCACATCCTCGGCCGACAGCACCTTGAATTCGACCTGATTGATCGACAGCAGGTCCTCGATGTCGTCGACCTTGGGGACCGAATCCTCGATCTCGCCGTAGATGACGTCCTTGATCGTCAGCGCATCGATGGCGCGCTGGTTCTTGGACATGAACTCGTACATCAGCAGCGAAGTGTTGGAGAACGCCGTGTGCACCACCGGCAGGTCGATCTGCGACGGCGTCAGGATGATGAAGCGACGGTTGACCTCGTTCGGATCGAGGTAGCTGTAGTCGCCGCATTCCTCGGCGACCTGCGGCGAGAAGCCAGTGCGATCGATCTCGAAGCTTTTCAACTTGGTCGGCTTCAAGCCGAACGCGACCATCGCCTTGTTGTAGCGCTGGATCAGGTGCGGCTCGTCGATCGTCAGCAGCCGGCCGTAGATCAGCTCGTTGTCGCGCAACAGATCGGGTTTCTTGGCCATTATTCCTTCTCCCCGTTCACGGGGAGAAGGTGCCCGAAGGGCGGATGAGGGGCGCGAACGCTCCTTCTCCCCTTGTGGGAGAAGGTGGCCGAGCGAAGCTCGGTCGGATGAGGGGTGTTCCAGCTTGACGAATACCCCTCATCCGTCGCCTTCGGCGACCCCTTCTCCCACAAGGGGAGAAGGGGGCGTCGGCGCATCTCACGCATTCCACAGCCCCTTTTTCTTCATATCCTCGATCTCGCGGACGGCACGCTCCCGCAGACGGGTGTCGCGGATCATCTTGGTCACCGCCGCATCATCGGACTTGTCGGAATAGCGGAACTCGGAATCCGCGTAGCGGTTGATCTCCTGCATGACCATGTCCATCGAGAATGGCCCGCGCAGCTCCTCGATCATGGCTTTCTTGTCGTCGTAACCCTTGTGCATGAAGGCTTCCGGCTTTTCGAACCACTCGTCCGGCAATTCGATGTCCATGGCGCGCATCTTGATGGCATCGGTGACGTTCTTGATGGCGCGACCGGTAAAGCGCGGCTCGGCATCCTTGATCATATGCAGATAAGTGCCGATGTCGGCCATCGTCTTTGGCGCGCCATTCTCCTTCATGTAGCGCTCATAGACCTTCATCAACCCGTCTTCCTGTGGCTTCTCATGCTCCTCGTAAGCTTCCATCACCGCGCGCTGGATCTCTTGCGCCACATAGAGCTTGTGGTCGCCGAGCGGGATCTTGTGGTTCTTGCCGGCGAGCAGAACGAAGATGTCGATGTAGTCGTCGCGGCTCTGCGGGCCGTCGACCAGCCAGCGCGCGCCGGCGCGCTGGCGTAGCGCGTCGTCGACGTTTTCGGGATAGTTGGAGAACATGCCGAACGAGCAGTTGCCGCGCACCACGGTCGCCGCACCTCCAAAGGCGTCCATCAGGACGCCGGTGATTTCCTGCTGGCCGGCCGAGGCGCGGTCGTCGGACCGGCGTGCCGCCACCTGGTCGATATCGTCGATGGTGCCGAAGCCGATGACGCGCGGGTTCAGCACATTGTTGATGAACTGGCGGCAGTTCTGGCCGGACTTGCCCTGGTAGGAGGAGATCTGGTCGACGCCGAAATTCTCGTAGGCGAAGGGATAACCGGCGACCTGGCAATAACCATTGAGAAGACCGGCGATCATCTGGATCAAGGTTGTCTTGCCGGTGCCGGGCGCGCCATCGCCGATAAAAGTGAACAGGAAGCCGCCGAGCTCGACGAACGGGTTCAGCTCGCGCTCGAAGTCATAGGCCATCAGCATCTTGGCAAGCTTGACCGACTGGTATTTGGCGATGTGGTTGCCGACGACCTCTTCCGGTTTTTTGAAGGTCATCACCAGCGGCTTTGCCCGCTTACCCGGCGCGACGTCGAAGCCGTCAAGGGTAAAATCGTCGACGTCGATGCGGATATGCGCGTTCTCGAACGGACCGATGCCGTCGAAGCGACCCTTTCGCGCCAACAGCCCGTCGATGGCGACGCGGGCAAAGGCGCGGGCGCGGGTCATCAGGTCGGCATCGTCCTTCGAACCCGCTATCGCCCTGTCGAGCCCGGCCACGATCGACTTCACCGCATCCTGTGGCGTGTCGAACAGAAAGTCCGGCTCGGGCGTGTCGTTCGGCGCCTCGCCGTCGCTGTCGATCAGCTGGAACAAATAGGAGGCAAGGCTGAAGGCGGAGATGTAGGCAGAGGCCGACAGCAGCTTCTTGAAGGTGGCAGCTTCATCGCCTTCGAGCGGCGCGCGGGCGTTTTTCGCCTGCAGACTTTCGAGGTCCGAGCCCTCGGCGAAGACATCCGATATGGCCAGCGCTATCGCTGTGCCGCGCCGGGCGCGAAACAACAGCGTGTGCTGCGGGATAGTCAGCAACTGGTCGTCGGAATGGACGGCGGCGACGGTTTTGGAGAGCTCGACCTCGCGCGTGCGGCGCACCGAGCCGACCGAGACGGTAGAGACGAAGCGGCGGTTGGTGCCGGCAAGCGCGGTGCCGGACTCGCGCGATGGGTCCTCCAGCACGACGATGCGAGTGATGAAACTTTGCGCAGTGGCACGGTGCTTTTCAATTGCCGCTTCCGGGATGGTGGTCAGGCCGGTGTCCATGGAGGATGCTCCGCGATTTGATGGTCAGACGTCGCTGATGACCTGCCCTTTGGACAGGATGTGGACCTTGTAGCCCGAAAAGATCTTCTGCGCCTCGCCGGCGGCATAGAGCGCCTGATAGGCCTCGTGCGGAATCAACGCATGGTTCTCATAGCTCGACACGCCTTGCCGCGCGGCCTCGAGATCGTCGGTATTGATGAAGAATTCCTGCGTCGTCTTTTCGCTCGAAAACAGCCCCTTGCGGCCTGGCTTTTCGGCCTTGGAAAAGACCTCCTGGATGGTCCAGGTCAGCAGCCAGGCGTTTTCCGGCTTGCGCACCTTGGCCAGCACTTCGCTCACCGTCGAATTGTTGTCGGTAATCCCTGCAGAATAGAACGGGCCGAGCACGACGCGACGCAGTTGCTTGGGATGCAGCGGCTCGAAATCCTTGTCGAGGTTGACCGCGATGGTCGCCGGCGACAGCGCGTAGGCGGAATTCTTCTCGGTGAAATCGTCGAAACGGTGGGCAAGCTCGGGATTGAGCAAGCCGTCGACCGGCAGCGGAATGTCGACCCTCTCATTAAGTTTGCCACTGGAGTCGACAAGCTGCCGGATCATGTCGTCCGAGGAATCCTCGACCGTCACCATATACACAAGCGGCAGGTTGGCGCTGCCGTCGAAGCAGGCCCAGTGGACCAGATAATAGGGGCGCAACGTCTTCGGATTGACCGACACCTTGACCGTCTGGGCCAGCGTGAACGGGCCGAAGGTGGTCTCGCTCTTGACGTCCTCGAGGTAAAGCCGCTCGGCCATCGACTTCTGCAGCGCTTCGGGAAATTCCTTGTGGCGCAGGATGAAGTCCGCCATTTCCTCGCGCAGCTCATCGGCCAGCGGAAGGTTGGCGAGGCGCGCATCGGCCTGGAGCCGGTCGTTCTCCAACTCGAGCAGGTTCTGGAAGACCGGAAAACCGCTTTCGGCGCGCGAGATGCGGAACGTCTCGGTGAAGCCCAGCCGGTTGCGCCAGCACGAGAACGACTTGTCGAGCCGCGCAATATATTCGGCGACGACCTTGGCGACGATGCCGTGCCGATAGAGCGGCGAGCGATCGTCGCGCATGAACACTTCGAGGCCGCCAAGTGCCGCCGTGATCGCCGAGAAATAGCGCGCCGCAGCTTCGTTTTCGGGGGTCATGCTGCCAGCCCTTGGGAGCAGTGCACGTGCAGCAATTACGATTGCACGTAATTTGCCGAATTGTGCTTCTTCATCACATCGTCGAAGCGGCGGGCGAAGGCATCGTCGGCGAGCTTCTTGCGGCGCTGGATGTCGGCGGTGGCGACCATGTTCTTCTCGTGCATTTCAAGCAGATCGCCGATGTGCTTTTGCGAGGCGGCACCAATGCCGGCCATGGTCTCTTCGGCGGTGTTGTCGACCTGGCTGCCCAGCGTGTTGATCTTGTGGGCGACATCCTGTTGGGCGGCGGTCTTCAGCGAATCTTCCAGCGCCTTGTACAGAACGATGCGCTGCTCGGTATCGATGGTCAGCTTGTTGATCAGCGTCGATTGCGCCGCGATCTGGTTGTTGAGCGAATCGACGAAGGTCTGGAACATCGAGGTGTAGCGCTCCAGCGTCTGGCTTTCGGCCAGCAATTCCTGCTCCTTGGCCTGCTTCTCGTTGTATTCCGTGGCCAGTTTCGAGCGTTCGCCTTCCAGCTGCGTGCGCACCTTCTGGCTGGTCGAGGCGGCGATCTTGTTCTCGATGTCGAGCAGCATCGGGTTGAGCTCCTCGATGCGCTTCTGCACGGTCTCGAGATTGGACATGGTGGTCTTGCGGCGCTCGATCACCTGCGACAGGCTGGCCTCGGAGGTCTTGTAGCGCGTGTCGAGAACCTGCTTCTGAGCCTTGAGGATGCCGACGATGGTGTCGGATTTCGCCAGCAGCTCCTGCAGATTGCCGGCCAGCGACATGTTGCGGACGCGGTCGGTGCGCAGGCGCTGCTTGCGCTGGCTGGAGAAGACACCGACGAAATTTTCCCAGCCGGTGTAGTTCTTCATGCTCTCGAATTCGGCGCCGAAGACGTTGGTGGCGTCCTCGAGGCCGATAATCAGGTCGGCGATATTGCCTTCCATCACCTTCTGCTGCTTCAGCACGTCCTCGATGCGGGCATTCTCGATGTCGAAATTGGCGTCGCCGATCTTCTTGTCGGCGGTGGCGAGCGTGTCGAGCACAGTACCGGACTGCTCGATCTTGGTGCGCATGTCCTCTACGACCTGCTTGGTCTTGGCAATCTCGGCATCGAAATTCTGCAATGTCGCCATTGGGGCCTCCCGCTTCGGCATCGGTTTCGTTTCGCAAACCGCCGCGAATATATGTGCCGGGTTTGGCGAATGAAAGACGGAAGACATGGGATTACAGGAAAACAAAAGAATTTCAGGAGGCCGACCGCAGGATAGTCAGGCAATGATTACGGTGTAACTGCCGTCCGGTCAGACACCGCTTCAACCGCGGCTGGACTTTAGGTCGGGAGCGACGCTCAGGGCTTGGGATCGGCCTTGAGGTAGGCGATGACATTGGCGATGTCGTCGTCGCTGGTCAGGCCGGAGAAGGCCATTTTGTTGCCGGGGACCTTCTGCCGCGGCGCCCGCAGGTATTCGGCGAGGTTTGCTTCGTCCCAGACCAGGCCGGCGGCGCCGGCGTCCTTCATCCCCTGCGAGTAGCGGCTGAGATAACTGTCCGCGGTGCCGGCGGTGCGGCCGACGACACCCAGCAGATGCGGGCCGACCTTGTCGTGGTCGCTCGTGGCCTCATGACAGGCCATGCATCTGTTGAAGACTTTCTTGCCGAGAGCGGCATCGCCGTCGGCATGCGCGGCAAGAGCGCCGGCGATGAGGAAAGCAGCGGCAGACGAAATGGCTCGAAGCATGGGAACTCCCCGACGGCTCTGGCTGAGAGGTTCTGAAATAGCAAGCAGGCCTTAAACAAGCGCCGCACGATGGCGCGATTGGTGAACGAATGTCGGCCGGGAGGTCGGATGAAAGCAATAGCGCTGGTCAGGTTTTGGTGAAGCCGATGAAATCGTCGGGCACGGCGCGGCCCATTTCTTCTTCCCAATGGCGGCGGCAGAGCGAGACATAGACATCCTTGCCGATCGCCACCTGTTCGCCCTGTTTCGCCACCTTGCCGTCGGCGCCGAGGCGCACCACCATCGTCGCCTTGCGGCCGCAACGGCAGATGGTGCGCACCTCGCGCAGGTCGTCGGCGATTGCCAGCAGGGTGCGCGATCCGGAAAACAGCTTGCCTTGGAAATCGGTGCGCAGGCCGTAGCACATGACCGGGATGTTCAGCCGGTCGGCGATGCGGGCGAGTTGCCAGACCTGCTCCTCTTCGAGGAACTGCGCCTCATCGACGAAGACGCAATGGACCGTGGCGTGGTCGTGATGCTCGGCGACCCGGGCAAACAGATCGTCGCCGTCGCGGAACATCTCGGCTTCCGTCTCCAGGCCGATGCGCGACGAGATCAGCCCGGTATCGCCCTTGCGGTAGTGGCCGGCGATGAACAGCATCGTCGTCATGCCGCGCTCGCGGTAATTATACGAGGCCTGCAACAGCATCGTCGTCTTGCCGGCATTCATCGTCGCATAATGGAAGTACAGCTTGGCCATGCCGTCCTTTTAAGCCGAGTTGCAACAAAGCGGGGAGGGGGAGCGCCTACATTCCACCGGGAAAAGGCGACTTCCATCCGGAAAGCGGCGGGCGTGTCGCTGATCGGCCAGCCTGCGCCGTTGTTCGTGATTGCCTTAGTGCTTGAAACCGCAGCAGAATGATGTTTGGCTGACGGAACAAAGGCGGAGATAAAACCGTCGCTTCGCTTCACCGAGAACTGAAATGGGAGAATTTTCATGTCGCGTATGAGTTCATTCGTCGCCGGCCTCGGCCTGGCGGCTTTTCTATCCACGACTGGGGCCTTCGCCGGCGATCCGGAAAGCTGCAAGACGGTGCGTCTGTCCGATGTCGGCTGGACCGACATCCAGGCGACCACCGGCGTCGCCTCGGTGCTGCTCACGGCGCTCGGCTACGAGCCGCAGGTGATCCAGCTTTCGGTGCCGGTGACCTATGCGTCCCTGAAGAACAAAGATCTCGACGTGTTCCTCGGAAACTGGATGCCGTCGATGACCAACGACATCAAGGACTATGCCGCCGAAGGCTCGGTCGAGACCGTCAGTGAAAATCTCAGCGGTGCCGGCTACGGCATCGTCGTTCCGACCTATGTCGCCGATGCCGGTGTCAAGACGCTGACCGATCTCGGCAAATTCAAGGACAAGTTCGACGGCAAGATCTACGGCATCGAGGCCGGCAATGACGGCAACCGCATCATCCTCGACATGATCAAGGATCCGAAGACCAATCTCGAAGGCTTCGAACTGGTCGAATCTTCCGAGGCCGGCATGCTCACCCAGGCCGACCAGTCGATGAAGAACAATGAATGGATCGCCTTCCTCGGCTGGACGCCGCATCCGGTGATGGGCGCCATGAAGATCACCTATCTCGAGGGGATGGGAGATAGCGGCTTTGGTGCTGCCACCGTGCATACCAATGTACGCAAGGGCTACATGAGCGAATGTCCGAACGCCGGCAAGTTCATCGCCAATCTGAAGTTCAACCTGGACATGGAAGGCGAGATGATGGACGCGATCCTGAAGGGCGGCGACGCCAATACGGTCGCGACCGACTGGCTGAAGAAGCACCCGGACGCGGTCGCTCCCTGGATCGCCGGCGTCACCACCTTCGACGGCGGCGATGCGGCGGCTGCGGTGAAAACGGCGCTCGGAAGCTGACCCGACCATCTGGCATGACGAGACAAGGGGCAGCCACGGTAGAAATGGCTGCCCTTTTTCATATCCTGTGACAAGATGACCGTCCGGCGAAGGACGGCGCCGGTAGAAGAGGGGCTAGATGGATCCGATCTCCAAATTCCTGGTCAGTTACAAGATTCCCATCGGGGCATGGGGGAAGGCGTTTTTCGGCTTTCTCACCGACAATTTCGACACCATCTTCAGGGCTTTTTCCAACAGCCTCAACTTCCTGCTCGACGGCATCGTCGACGGGCTGCTGTTGCTGCCGCCGGTTCTGCTGATCGCGCTGATCGCTCTGCTCGCCTATTTCCTGCAGCGCTCGAAAGGCCTGGCTTTGGCGGTATTCATCGGATTGCTGTTCATCCTCAACCAGAACCTGTGGAAGCAGACGGTGGAGACGCTGGTGCTGGTGGTCGCCGCCGCCGCCGTGTCGATGGCCATCGGCGTGCCGCTCGGCATCTGGGCCGCGCACAAGCCGAAGGTGTATCGCGTCATGCTGCCGGTGCTCGACCTGATGCAGACATTGCCGACCTTCGTCTACCTGATCCCGGTGCTGACCCTGTTCGGCCTCGGCAACGCGCCCGGCCTGATCGTCACCATCATCTTCGTCATCCCGACCTCGGTTCGGCTCACCCATCTCGGCGTCACCTCGGTGCCGAAATCGATCGTCGAGGCGGGCGAGGCGTTCGGCGCCACCAAGCGCCAGCTGCTGTGGAAGGTCGAGCTGCCTTCGGCGCTGCCGACCATCATGGCTGGGCTGACCCAGTCGATCATGCTGTCGCTGTCGATGGTGGTGTTCGCCGCCCTGATCGGCGCCGGCGGCCTCGGTACGGAAATCAACCGGGCGCTCGGTTCGCGCAGGATCGACCTCGGGCTTGAGGCAGGGCTGGCGATCGTCGTGCTCGCCATCGTGCTCGACCGGATGACGCGCATCGGCGTGGGAGGCAAGAAATGACCGTCGCCGTCGATTTCAGGAATGTCGACATCGTCTTCGGCGCCGACCAGGCAGGCTCGCTGGCGCTGATCGACAGTGGTGCCACCCGAGCCGAGATCCTCGAACAGACCGGCAACGTACTGGGCTGCGCCGGCGCCAGCCTCACCGTGAACGAGGGCGAGATCTCGGTGCTGATGGGGCTTTCCGGCTCCGGCAAATCGACGCTGCTCAGAGCCGTCAACCGGCTGAACGTCGTCTCGCGCGGCCAGGTGCTGGTCAAGGACGGCGACGGTACGGTCGACGTCGTCACCTGCGACGAGGCGACGCTTCGGCGGCTGCGGCAGAAGCAGGTGGCGATGGTGTTCCAGCAGTTCGGGCTGCTGCCGTGGCGCACGGTGGAGGAGAATGTCGGCCTTGGCCTCGAGCTCGCCGGCGTACCCGAAGCCGAGCGCAAGGAGCGGGTGAACAGGCAACTGAAGCTGGTTCATCTCGACCAGTGGTCGAAGAAATATGCGCATGAGCTTTCCGGCGGCATGCAGCAGCGCGTCGGCCTGGCGCGCGCCTTTGCCACCGAGGCGCCGATCCTGCTCATGGACGAGCCGTTCTCGGC
Source organism: Mesorhizobium sp. M0816 (assembly GCF_040320005.1). Classification (NCBI taxonomy): domain Bacteria; kingdom Pseudomonadati; phylum Pseudomonadota; class Alphaproteobacteria; order Hyphomicrobiales; family Phyllobacteriaceae; genus Mesorhizobium; species Mesorhizobium sp. M0816. Next base: position 331,458 of record NZ_JAMYOT010000006.1, read on the forward strand.
GCTCGATCCGCTGATCCGGACCAAGCTGCAGGACGAGTTGCTGCAGCTCCAGGCCGAGCTGAAGAAGACCATCATCTTCGTCAGCCACGACCTCGAGGAGGCGCTGAAGATCGGCACCCATATCACCATCATGGAAGGCGGGCGCATCGTGCAAACCGGCGCGCCGGAAGACATCGTGCTGCGGCCCGCCAACGACTATGTCCGCGACTTCATCGCCAATGTGAACCCGCTCTCGGTGCTGACCGCGTGGAACGTCATGCGCGACCGCCGCGACCTCGAACACGGCGAGAACGGCTGGGTGTGGCTCGACCGGCGCAGGACGACGCGTTTCAAGATCGACGAGCATGGGCTGGTGGCGGCGGCCGAGCGCGACGGCAAGCCCGCGGTATGGGTGTCCTGCGCCGATGTCGAAGCCCAGCCGGAGGAGACGGCGCAGGTGTTCTGGGCCAATCCCGGCACCTCGCTGAAGACCGTGATGCTGGCCATGCATCGCTCGCAGACGGCACCGGTGGCGCTGTTCGACGACCAGTCGCGCTTTGTCGGCGCCATCGGCGTCAGGGATGTGCTGAGCGCGGTGTTGAGAAGGTAGTTTTTCTCCTTGGGGAGAGAACCAAGACCAAACGCCGAGTTCTGTCGCGCCCCCCTCTGTTCTGTCGGACATCTCTCCTACTTGGGGGAGATCGGCGGTTTCGCGGACGGCTCTCACATTCCAACGTTTGTAATTGGCGAAATCGGCGACGACGGCCAATCTTCCCACCTGTGGAGGAGGTGTCCAGCAGAACAGAGGGGGCGCGAAGGAACGCCGGCTTAGCCCGATACCGCAAGCTAAACCGCAAGCGGCAGGCGCAGCTCCGTCATCAGGCCGCCATCGGGATGGTTGGACAGGCTGACTTCGCCGCCGGCGCTACGGGCGATGTTGCGGGCGATGGTCAAGCCGAGGCCGAGGCCGCCGGTCTGACGGTTGCGCGACTGTTCCAGGCGCACGAACGAGCCGAACACGGCGTCGAGCTCGGCTTGCGGTATGCCCGGACCCTCGTCATGGATCGCCAGCGTGATTGTCTTGCCTGATTGACGCAGGCTGAGATGCGCCCTCTTGCCATAGGTCACCGCGTTCTGGACGAGGTTGGTGACACAGCGCCGTAGCGCGACCGGCCGCGCGACGCAGATCAGGCCGCGCGAGCGCGCGTCCTCATTGTCGAAGGAGACCTCGTCGAAGCCGTCGGCGATCGATTCTACCAGCGACCAGAAATCGATCCTCTCGCTCTTCTCCTCGGTCACCTCGAAAGTGGCGAAGTCGATGACCGAGCTGGCAATGCCTTCGATGTCGGCGAGGTCGTGCGCCAGTGCGGCGCGCACGGACGAATTCCTCAGCAGTTCGAGGCGCAGCCGCATCCTGGTCAGCGGCGTGCGCAGGTCGTGCGCCAGTGCGGCCGCAAGATGCTCGCGGTCCTCGACGTAGGCGCGCAGCCTCGCCTGCATGGCATTGACCGCCTTTGCCGCGGTACGCACCTCGCGGCTGCCGCTCTCGGCGATCGGCGGGCTCTTCAGGTCCTCGCCGATCCGCTTCACCGCGGTCTCCATCATCCGGTAGGGCGCCGTCAGCCGGCGCAGCGACCAGATCGAGGAAGCCACCACCAGCCCGGCGATCAAGGCATAGAGCGGCAGGCTATCGAAGCTCAGTATCGGCCCGGCCGGCGTGTTCGGCTCGGTGAAGTTCAGCCATTGGCCGTCGGCAAAGCGAAGCGAAGCCGTCAGCTTGTCGCTCTGGGCGAAATCGGCGGCCAGCACCAGCAGGTCGCGCTCGACCTGGCCAATATCGGGACCGGCGACCGTCCCGCCGGGAGCGTCGGCTTCGTGCGTTGCCGGGTCGCGGCGGACCCGCGCGTCGGTGATGCCGAACTTCGATAGCCGGCCGACCAATATGTCCTCCAATTCGGCCAGCTCGTCGTCGCCGGCTATCGAGGAAGTAACGGCGGGCGTGTTGGAAACGGTGAGCGCATAAGTGGCGTTGAACAGGCCGGAGGCCGTCGCCTTGCGCTGTTCGGGGGTGGCGTCATGCATCAGCTGTACCAGCGAGAAGGCGCGGTCGTTCAGCCGGTAGAGATCGACGACGTCATTGGCGGCGGCACGGTCGCGCGAAACGATGTAGAGGGTCGCGATTTGGCTGATCAGCAGGCCGGCGATGACGATGAGCAGCACCCAGACCGGCAGCGTTTGCGGCAGAATGCGTCTCATTCGGCGGTCGTCTCAGGCAGGAACTGGTAGCCGCCGCTGCGCACAGTCAAGATCAGCCTCGGCGTTTTCGGGTCATCCTCCATCTTGCGCCGCAGCCGGCTGACCAGAATGTCGACGCTGCGATCGAAGCTGTAGCCGCTGTCGCCGCCGGACAGCTCGATGAGCTGCTCGCGGCTCAGTACGCGCTGCGCGCTCTTGACGAAGGTCTGCAGTAGATTGAATTCGGCCATCGTCAGCTCGATCCTGACGTCGCCGGGCGCCATCAGCCGGCGGCGCGAACAGTCCATCGTCCAGCCGGCGAAATGGTAGATCTGCCGCGAGGCGGCGCGTCGCGGTTCGGCGGCGCCATTGCGTCTCAAGACGGCACGAATGCGTGCGAGCAACTCGCGCGGATCGAAAGGTTTCGGCACGTAGTCGTCGGCGCCCATCTCTAGCCCAACCACGCGGTCGGTAGTTTCGGTAACCGCGGTCAGCATGATGATCGGCGTCGAATAATTGGCGCGCAACTCGCGGCAGAGCTCCAGCCCGCTCTTGCCAGGCAGCATGACGTCCAGGACGATCAGGTCGACCTGGGCGCGGCGCAGGATGGTCTCCATCTCGGTGCCGTCGGCGGCGACCGACGTATGCAGCCCTCGCTTCTGGAAGAATTCCTGAAGCAGGTCGCGAATGCCCTTGTCGTCATCGACGATCAGTATGTGGGGGTCGGATTTCACAGGGAACCTGTCATTTGTGGATCGCCCAAGCGCTGCTTCGGCCGTCAGCCAGACGATAGAATTCAGGCCATAAGTTGGCCAGTGGAGATCGGCGGCCCGATCCGGGCTGCCCAGAAACAATCCAGAAACAAAATTCTACAATCCGGAAAAACTGCCGAAAAAAATCAAAGGCATAAGTGGTGCCGTGGCGGTCAGGTCATCGGCTGCGACACGCGTTACGGGATTACGGACAGACCAATGCAAAGGTTCTCGATCAGTCTGATGGGTGCGTTGCTTTCCATTTCGCTCGTCACGGTCGCGGTCGAACATGCCGATGCAAAACTGGCCGATGCGAAGGTGGCCAATGCAAAGGCGGCCGATGCAAAGGTGGCGACCACCCGCAGCGAGCGTTGCATCGATCTGAACCGCCAGTTTGACGAAGCCCTCGAAACCCATGCCGCGGCAACGCAGGTCACCGCGGCGAAAGCACTTCAAAGAAAGGGAAACCGGTTCTGCGCCAACAAGAAACAGGCACAGGGAATCCGGATGCTCGCGAACGCTTTGAAGCTGCTTGGAGTGACACCGATCGATCCCGTTCAGTGACACTCAATCCGATCTGCACAAAAAGGAAGTGAAGCCATGAAAAAGTCCCTCCTCTCCGCCCTCGGTCTCGCCATCGCGCTGGCCGTCTCGATGCCGGTTCTCGGCGCCAGCAGCGCCAATGCCGCGACCACCACCCCGGCTGCGACGACAACGACGACCGCTGCGCCGGCCAAGGCCGTGAAGAAGGTCGCTGCCAAGAAGACCGTCAAGAAGCACAAGAAGCACGCGGTCAAGGCAGCTCCCAAGGCCTGATCAAGCGACATCTTTCTACCCTATGAGAAGACCGCTCCAGTTGCGATTTGCCTGGAGCGGTCGTCTTTTTTGTTGCGTGCGGACAGTAGGGCCAGTCCCGGCCCACACCCCCGGTTGAACGCCAGACGGCAGTTCCCACATAGGCACGGACTTTTGAACTGCGCCTGCCGGCAAGCCGATCGCGCGCGGTTGAATGGACGACCGCTTTTGCCCATGTCAAAATAACCGCAAAGCTGTCGTACGCAATTGCCGGTCCAATGCCTGAAATCACGACAAAACCCCGTACCAGCACGAAGCCGAAGGTCGAACGGCCGAAGCTCTACAAGGTCATCCTGGTCAATGACGATTTCACGCCGCGCGAGTTCGTCGTGACGGTGCTGAAGGCCGAGTTCAAGCTCAGCGAAGACCAGGCGCACAGGATAATGATCACCGCGCACCGGCGCGGCGTCTGCGTTGTCGCCGTCTTCACCAGGGATGTCGCCGAGACCAAGGCGGCGCGGGCAACCGATGCCGGCAAGGCCAAGGGCTACCCGCTGATGTTCACGACGGAGCCGGAGGAGTAGGGCGGTTCGCTTTCTTCCTTCTCCCCTTGTGGGAGAAGGTGGCCGAGCGAAGCTCGGTCGGATGAGGGGTGTTCCAGCTTGGCAAGGACGGCACTCCGTCCAGCACCCCTCAACCGTCTTGGCGCTGCGCGCCAATCCACCTTCTCCCACAAGGGGAGAAGGATAAACCGCGTTACCGCCCTTCGCGGTACCACATCGAGCCCATCGCCAGAAGCAGCAGGCCGAGCCCCAAGAAGCCACCGAACAGCGGCACGCGCGAGACGGCCTTGAGTACGCTGTCGTCGGTGGTGCGCAGGCCGATCCAGTCATCGCCGGAAGCCGCGCCCGAGGAACGGACCGGGACTACGGATGGCAGCGTGACCGTGCTGGTCAGGCTGCCAATGGCCGATGCCGGCGCCAGCCGGCGAACGCTGCCGCCGGTTGCCTCAGCCGGTGGTTTCAGCCGGTTCTCGGTGGAGACGACGTCGGTGAATTCCGGCGCGTTGACCGGCCCGACATGGGCCAATGCCGTCAGGTCGCCATTGCCGACCTGATAGAGACCGATTTCGTTGGTCTCGACGCTGCCGAGGAAGACGCCTGGTTCGGATTTCTCGAGCCTGACGATCAGTGCCTTGCCGGACGGCGTGATGACTTGCGCCGGGCCGGGGTCGTCGCTCATCGTCTGGCGGCGGATTTCCAGCACCATGCCGCGGCCGTCGGCGGTCAGCCGCTCTTCCTCGAGTTCGGGCTCCTTCATCAGCCAGTGGGCGATGCGCCGGTAGAGCTGGACGTGCGGGCCACCGCCCTCGAAGCCGCGCGCCCACAGCCAGCCCTGATCGGACAAAAGCATGCCGACGCGGCCTTCGCCCTTGCGATCGAGCAGCAGCAGCGGCCGGTTGTCGGCGCCCTTCATCACCACCTCGCCCTCGGGGTTCTCGACGCCGATGGTGCGGAACCAGCGGCTCCAGTGCGGCGGCTCGGTCGCGGAGCCGTCGAGCCCACGCGTTACCGGATGACGCTGGCCGGTATCGGTGAGGCGCGGATAGAAGGGCTTGTCGATGACCTCGCCGGTCGGCATTGCCGGCAGCGCCGACATCAGCGGCGTGCGGGCGATCGAGCTTTCGCCGGCATATTCGGGGCCTGCCGCGATCAGTAGCGCGCCGCCCTTTTCGACATACTCGGAGATGTAGTCGTAATAGAGGATCGGCAGCACGTCGCGGTGCTGATAGCGGTCGAAGATGATCAGGTCGAAATCCTTGATCTTCTCGACGAACAGCTCGCGCGTCGGGAAGGCGATCAGCGACAATTCGTTGATCGGCGTGCCGTCCTGCTTTTCCGGCGGGCGCAGGATGGTGAAGTGCACGAGGTCGACCGAAGCGTCGGATTTCAGCAAATTGCGCCAGGTGCGCTCGCCGGCATGCGGTTCGCCGGAAACAAGCAGCACGCGCAGATTTTCGCGGATGCCGTCGATCAGCGCGATGGCGCGGTTGTTGGTGTCGGTGAGTTCGCCCGGCTCGTGGTTGATGGCGAGTTCGACGATGTTTCGCCCGGCGCTGGGAATGGTCACCTGCAGCGGCATCGCCTGGCCGATGTTGGCGTGCTCGACCGATACCTGCTCGCCGTTGACCGATACGCGGACATCGACCGGGCCGGTTTCGTTGTTGGTGGCGATGACGCGATACGTCATTTCGAGCGGCTTGCCGACCAGCCCGAATCGCGGCGCATTCTCGAAGCGGATGCGGCGGTCCTTCTCATGCTCGTTGCCGGTAATCAGCGCATGCAGCGGGGCATTGAAGTCAGGTGCGCCAAGCGGCGCGTCATGCACCTCGCCATCGGTGATCATGATGGCGCCGGCGATGCGCGATGGCGGCACGTCGCGGAAAGCATTTTCGAGCGAGGAAAACAACCGCGTCTCGGTGCGCTCGTCGGCGGCTTCGGACTTGCCGGCCTCGACGACACGGACGTCGAACTGCTTGAAGCGGCCGAGACGCTGCTGAAGCCCGGCCAATGCCGCGTCGGTCTGCTTGGTGCGGTCGCCTATATCCTGGCTCTGGCTGCGATCGACGACGACGGCGACGATGCTTTTCAGCGGCTCGCGCTCTTCGTCGAGGAACACCGGATTGAGCAGCGCCGCAGCCAGCGCAATCAGGGCTGCCAGGCGGAAGACCGCGCCGCGCTGGCGAAACCAAAGGCCGGCGAGGGACAGCAGCAGCAGCGGCACCAGAACCACGGCGAGCAGCGGCCAGGTGATGAGCGGTTCGAAGGCGAGCGACCAGTTCATGGTCTATTGCCCCAACCGTTCGAGCAGCACCGGGACGTGCACCTGGTCGGATTTGTAGTTGCCGGTCAGCATATACATCATGATGTTGACGCCGGCGCGCAGCGCATAGATGCGCTGCATCGGATCCGAAGGCACCGTCGGCAATAGCGGGTCGCCATTCTCGTCGACGGCCCAAGCGCCGGCGAAATCATTGGCGGTGATCATGATCGGCGAAACGCCGTCGCCGGTGCGCACCGGGCGGTTCTCGGTGTTGCTGGCTTCGAGCGATGCCTCGACCCAAAGCGGGCTGCCGGCAAAACGGCCAGGAAACTCCGGAAGGATGTAGAAGGATTTGGTCAGCACGTGGTCCGACGGCACCGGCTCCAGCGGTGGCACGTTGAGGTTGCCGAGGATGTCGCGCAGCCGCTCCGTCGCCGGGCTGGTCGAATCCGCACCAATACCATTGGCGAACTGGTCGCGGGTGTCGAACAAGACCGTTCCGCCCTGCTGCATGTAGGCGTCGATGCGGGCGATGGCGGCCTCGCTGGGCAGCGGGGCCGAGGGATCGATCGGCCAGTAGATCAGCGGATAGAAGGAAAGTTCGTCCTTCGAGATGTCGACGCCGGCCGGTGCTCCGGGTTCGAGCGCGGTTTTTTCGATAAGAAAGCGGGTCAGGCCTTCGAGCCCGGCGCGGCTGATCGAATCGACACCCGGCTCGCCGGTCAGCACGTAGGCGATCCGGGTCTTTGAAATGTCCCCGATCGCCTCGGTATCTCCCGGTTTGGCGTCGTCGGCACGCGCGACGTCCGCGTGGCCAATCAAGGCGCCGAGCGCAATCAGCAGGACGGCTGCCGTCGCCGCAGCGCCGGCACGGCGCGGCCGGCGCGACAACAGGCCGCCCATCCAGAATACGGCAAGCGTGTCGAGCACCATCAGCACCAGGGCGGCCGTGACAAGCGGACCTTTGAGGTTGTGCTGCTCGTCGAAGGCATACTGGATGGTGGTGACCGGCACCGTGATTTCAGGCCGGGCCAGCGGCCTGAATGCGCTGTCGCCGCCGAGCAGATTGTGAGCGAACACTCCAGTCTCGGAGCCGTAGAGGCCGGGCGGGTTTTCCAGCGTCACCGGCAGCGGGCCGGCGCCGGGCACCAGCGGCCTGGCATCCGGCGTCGGCGGCACCAGCGTGCCGTCGGCGGCGATCATACGATAGGGTGCCAGCGACGTGGCGGCGGCCTCGGCATTGGCGACAGCCGCGCCCTGGTTGCGCGACAATTGCACGATGCGCCGCAGCATCTCGACGAAGCTGCCGGAGATCGGCAGGTTGGACCACGTCGCCTCGGGGGTGACGTGGAACAGTACGAGGGTGCCCTTGTCCTTCTTCATCCCGGTCACCAGCGGCGTACCGTCGGCAAGCGTGGCCCAGGTGCGCTCGACGATGTCGGGCGTCGGTTCGGCCAGCACCTGCCTGGTGACGGTGACCTCGGTGGGCGGCGCGAGGTCGGCGAAGGGACCGGTTTTCGGGAATTCGGTGACCGGCTGCGGCGCCGTCCATGACAGCGCGCCGCCAAGCGATCGTTCGCCCGTGCGCAGCCGAACTGGCAGCAGGTCGTCGTCATTGCCGGCAGCGGCCAGCCGCGAACCGGCAAAACGCACCAGCGTGCCGCCCTTGTCGACCCAGTCAACCAGCCTTTGCCGCGCTTGTTCCGGAATGGTGCCGACATCGGCCATGAGGATCATCGCCGGCTTCTGGTCGAGCAGTTGCGGGATGGCGTCGGCGAGATCGACGCTCGACGGCTCGACCAGATCGGCGAACGGCTGCAGGGCGCGGCGGATGTAGTAGAGCGGCGACAGCAGCGGTTGCGCCTGGTCGGCCTCGGCCTGCGACAACAGCCCGACGCGGCGGCGTTTTGAGCTCTCATCGAGCACGCGGACGGCACCGGCCTGGCGCTCGCCATCGAGCGCGATGTAGGCGAAGTCGTTACGCAGTTCGAACGGCACCGCCACCGTGCCGGTGGCGGTGGTTCCGCCCGGGGCAAAGGTCAGCGTCGCGTCGGCAATGCGGCGCCCCTTGTCGTCGAAGGCGCCGGCCGTCACCTGTGCAGGTGCCGGATCGCCCGGTGCGCGGATGGCGGTCAGGGCGAAGCCGTCGACCTGGTTGTCGGCGCCGGTCAGGCCGGTCAGCGACAGCCGGTCGGAGACGGCCCAGACAACACGTGCCGCGTTCTTCGACAACAACGTGTTGAAGGCGGCTTCGTCGCCTTGCGCCGCCAAGCCATCGGCGAGCACCGCGACGCTGGCGCCAGGCAGCGACTCCAAGGCTGAAGCGACGCGGGCATAGACGGCGGGGCGGTCGGTCGGGATCGGCCGCGGCTTTGCCGCGCGCAGCCGGTCGAGCGCGGCAGCGGCATCGAAGGGACCGATCTCGGCATTCGGCTTCTCGGCGGTGAAAGCGATGAGCACCGGCACGCCGTTCGAATTGGCATCGGCGATCAGCCGCTCGGCGGTGGCGACCCGCTTGCCCCAGTCGGCGGCACTTGCCCAGTCATTGTCGATCACCAGCGCCAGGGCAGCGCCCTCGGCCGGCAGCTTTTCGCGCGGATTGAAGACCGGTTCGGCAAGTGCTGCCACGACAAGCGCGGCCATCAGCAGCCTGAGCAGCGTCAGCCACCAAGGGCTCTGCTGCGGCGTTTCTTCGCGCCTCAGCACGCGGGCGAGAATCCTGAGCGGCGGAAACACCTCGGTTTGCGGCCTGGGCGGGGTCAGCCGCAGAAGCCACCAGATCACCGGCAGCGCCAGCAGGCCCCACAGCACCATCGGCGCCCCGAAGGAGAGTGGCAGCCAACTCATGCGCGGGCCCTCCCGGCAAAGGCGCCTTCGCCGGTCATCGCCATGTGGATGCGCACCAGCGCCTCGGAGGCAAGGCGATCGGTATGATTGACGGTAAAGCTCCAGCCAAGCCGTTTGCACCAGGCGGCCAGTTCCTGGCGGCGGGCGGCATAAAGCAGGCGATATTCCTCGCCCAGCATTTCGGCGCGGCCGGCGGTCAGCTTGTCGCCGGTCTCAGGATCGGTGAATTCGGTGCGCCCGGCATAGGGGAAGCTTTCCTCGGCCGGATCGGCGACCTCGACCAGATGGGCGCGCACGCCGTGGCGGGCGAGCACGTCCAGCCACGCCATGGTGTCCTCGACCGGGTCGAGGAAATCGCTGACGAGGACGATGTCGCAGAACCGGCGAATGCCGGATAGGTCGGGCTTTGCCGGCAGGTCGGCGGCGTGCATCAGTTGCGCCGCGATGCGCTCGGCGCCATTGCGGGCGGTGAACGGGTCGGTCAGGCCCGGCCAGGCAATGCGCTCGCCGCTGCGCGACAAAAGCTCGGCCATGGCCAGCGCCAGCACCAGGGCGCGCGATTCCTTGGGAACGCTGGCTCCGGTCGATTTGTAGAGCATGGAAGGCGAGGGATCGGCCCACAGCCACACCGTGTGGGCGGCCTCCCATTCACGGTCGCGGACATAGGTGTGATCGTCGCGGGCGGAACGGCGCCAGTCAATGCGCGAGGAATCGCCTTCGACATAGGGCCGGAACTGCCAGAAATTCTCGCCGATACCGCGCTTGCGGCGGCCATGCCAGCCGGCAATTACCGTGTTGACGATGCGGCGCGCCTCGACCAGCAGGTCCGGCACCAACGAAGCCCGCAACCGGCCTCTGGCGAGCGCATCGCGCGTCGCTGCCGGTGCCTGCGCTTCACCGATGCGCGCCATCAAATCCCTTTCGCAAGCTTCGCCACAACATCGCGAACCGTGGTGCCCTCGGCGCGGGCGGCGAAGGTCAGCGCCATGCGGTGCTGCAGCACCGGCTCGGCGAGCGCGCGGACGTCGTCGACCGACGGCGCCAGCCGGCCGTCATAGAGGGCGCGGGCGCGGGTGCACAGCGTCAGCGCCTGGCTGGCGCGCGGGCCTGGGCCCCAGGCGACGTGCTTGTCGGTATCGGCGTTGCCCTGGCCGGGGCGCGCTGAGCGCACCAGCTTGAGGATCGCCTCGACGACGCTTTCCGGCACCGGCATACGGCGGATGAGCGTCTGGATGTCCTTCAGCCGCGCCGGCTGCAGCACGTTTTCAGCCTTGGCATCCTCGATACCGGTGGTTTCCAGCAGGATGCGGCGCTCCGCCTCGATCTCGGGGTAGAGGATATCGACCTGTATCAGGAAGCGGTCGAGCTGCGCTTCCGGCAGCGGATAGGTGCCTTCCTGCTCCAGCGGGTTCTGCGTCGCCAGGACGTGGAACGGTGACGGCAGATCATGGCGCACGCCGGCAATGGTGACGTGGTATTCCTGCATCGACTGCAGCAGCGCCGACTGGGTGCGTGGCGAGGCGCGGTTGATCTCGTCGGCCATCAGCAGTTGCGCAAAGATCGGCCCGGAAATGAAGCGGAAGGAGCGCTTGCCGAATTCATCCTGCTCCATCACCTCGGAGCCGAGAATGTCCGATGGCATCAGGTCGGGCGTGAACTGGATGCGGCGCGAATCGAGGCCGAGCACGATGCCCAGCGTTTCGACCAGCTTGGTCTTGGCGAGGCCGGGCACGCCGACCAGCAGTGCATGGCCGCCGGCCAGCAATGCGACGAGCGTGCGCTCGACGACGCTTTCCTGGCCGAAAATGACCCGGCCGACGCCGTCACGGACCCTCGAAATGTCGGCCAGCGCTTTCTCGGCCTGCGCCACCATGTCCTTTTCGCTGATCGGGCTTTCCTTGATCATAACGCTCATGCAGCATCGATCCTTCTGGTTGGAAATTCCGCTTGGCACCTTGGTGCCGCAGAGAATGCCGCGATTCGGCCTCGCATGGCGCCTGCAATGAACTTAAATCACAGACTTAGGCTGACAAGCGGAACAACAGTGACTATTTCGTGACCATGACGGAAGCCGCCGACTATCGTGAAGAGAGGCTGACGGCCGCGACCGAGGCGCGCGGGCTGGAAGCGCTGGTCTCGCGCGCGACGCGCGCCGGCAAGGGGCCGGCGCCGGTGGAACGCTGGAATCCGGCATTTTGCGGCGATCTCGACATGGAAATCAAGCAGGACGGCACCTGGTTCTATCTGGGAACGCCGATCGGCCGGATGCCGCTGGTGCAGCTTTTTTCCTCAGTGCTGCGCAAGGACGCGGACGGTAGAACCTACCTGGTGACGCCGGTGGAAAAGGTCGGCATCCGCGTCGCCGACGCGCCCTTCATTGCCGTCGAGATGGACGTGTCGGGCGCCGGCGACGGACAAATCGTCACCTTTCGCACCAATGTCGGCGACGTGGTAGAGGCTGGGGCGGGACACCCGCTGCGCTTCGTCGATGAGGACGAGACAGGTGGCCTGAAGCCTTATGTGCTGGTGCGCGGGCGGCTGGAGGCGCTGGTGGCACGGCCGGTGATGTACGAGCTGGTCGAGCACGGCGAAGAGATCGACATCGGTGGCAAGACGATGTTTGCCGTCCGTTCCAAAGGCGAGGTCTATCCGATCATGCCGGCTGAGAAACTGAAACGGCTGAGCGTATGATGGACCGCCTATGATGGATCAGGTGATGCCGTTGCGGTTTTCCGCTGCCGGGTTTCGCCAGCGCGTCGCGGCGCAGCCGCTGGCGCATGCCGGCGACGATTTTGGCGACCACCGCTTCAATCCGGGCCATCCCAGGCTGAAGCTGGCCAAGGCGCTGCGCGATGCCGCCGTGCTGATCCCGGTGGTCGATCATGGCCATGAAGCCACGGTCCTTTTGAGCAGGCGGGCGGAAAAGCTGCGCAACCATTCGGGGCAGGTGGCTTTCCCCGGTGGTACCATCGATCCAACCGATGCGAGCCCGGAAGCGGCGGCGTTGCGCGAGACATCCGAGGAGATCGGTCTCGATAGTGATTACATCGAGATCATCGGCCGTCTGCCGGACTACGTTTCCGGCAGCGGCTATCGCATCGCCCCGGTGCTCGGGATTGTGCGGCCCGGTTTCAGCCTGACGCTGAATTCCGACGAAGTCGATGCCGTCTTCGAGGTGCCGCTGGGCTTTCTGATGGACCCCGCCAACCACACCAGAGACAGTCGCATGTGGAACGACCTCGAATGGTTCTATTACGAGATGCCCTATGGCGGCCAGCGCATCTGGGGCGTCACCGCGGGCATCATCCGTACGCTTTATGAAAGGCTCTATTCGTGAGCGATCCAGTGTCGATCGCGGGCAGGGCCGGGTGGCTCGGCGAACGCCACCTGCAGCGCCTGCTCGCGGCGCTGACTGATGGCGGCGAGGAGGCGCGTGTCGCCGGCGGTGCGGTGCGCAACGCGCTCATCGGCCAGCCGGTCGCCGACATCGACATCGCCACCACCACGGTGCCCGAGGAAACCATCCGGCGCGCCGAGGCGGCAGGCTTCAAGACGGTACCGACCGGCATCGAGCATGGCACAGTCACCGCGGTCGGCCACGGCAAGGCCTATGAGGTCACCACGCTGCGTGCCGATGTCGAAACCGACGGCCGGCGCGCCAAAGTGTCGTTCGGCCGCGACTGGAAAGCCGACGCTGAGCGGCGTGATTTCACCATCAATGCACTCTATGCCGAAGCCGATGGAACGGTCGTCGATCTGGTCGGCGGTATCGCCGATATCGAAGCGCGGAGGCTGCGATTCATCGGCGATCCGGAAGCGCGTATCCGCGAGGATTATCTGCGCATCCTGCGTTTCTTCCGTTTCTTCGCATGGTATGGCGACGGCAGGCCGGATGCCGAAGGGTTGAAGGCTTGTGCCCGGCTGAAGCAGGGGCTCGACCAGCTCTCGGTCGAGCGCGTCTGGTGGGAATTGAAGAAATTGCTGTCAGCGCCAGATCCGTCGCGGGCGCTGCTGTGGATGCGCCAGGCCGGCGTTCTGACCGCCGTTTTGCCGGAAAGCGAGAAATGGGGCATCGATGCCATCCACGGGCTGACCAAGACCGAGAAGGATCTGGCCTGGGCGCCGGACCCGCTGCTCAGGCTGGAAGCCATCGTGCCGCCGGATGCCGCGCGCATGAAAACGCTTGCCGAGAGATTGAGGCTTTCCGTGAGCGAAGCAAGCCGGCTGCGGAATTGGGCGATCACAGCTGCCGTCGATCCGAAAACGACCGAAGGAGAGTTGGCGAAAAGGCTCTATTTTGGCGACCGCCAAGGCTTTGTCGATCGGTTGCGGCTGTTGCTCGCTTCCGCTCGAGCCCGCGCGATCGAGGACAATGACGCACTGCTCGAAGCCGGCGGCTTCTCGCGCCTGCTTGCCTTCGCTGCAAAATGGCAAAACCCTGTTTTTCCGGTCAAGGGCGCCGATCTGACGACGCTTGGCGCATCACCGGGGCCGAAGCTTGGTGCAACGTTGAAGAATCTCGAAAAGGAATGGGTCGAGTCCGGTTTTGCGCTTGATCGCGGCGCGCTGCTCAAGCGCGCCGCGGAGGCACTCGAATCCTGACTGTCACGCTGCGTCGCGGACCTTTTCGATGCGCGAGCGGATCGCTTCGATCATCGTCTCGCGGATCACCGTCTCGCCGTGCGTCTCGCGCAGATGCTCGACGGCACGGCGCATGACCTCAGCCTCCTCCTCGGCGCGTGTGTGCCACTCGCAGCCGGGTACGAGCGACCCGCAATGGAATTCCTTCATCGGCTTCTCCTCATCTCGTCCTTGGAGCGCCGCACAGCGCACTGACACGGAAGCTCCAGACCTTTGATTGCGCGATCCGGAAACCGCGTACGGTATCCGGGCTACACGCTGGCCAGCTAAGCATAACACGATCGAACGGTTTTGGTTGCCTTAGAGTGCCGTGCGTCCAAGCCGACACGCGACCCTCTAGTGATCGGGTTGTTGCGAAAAGGCGGAGCATCGCTGCTCCGCCCTCTTATGCTACCCAGGAGTAAGACCTCGTCTTGCTCCAGCGGGCAGGACATCACTTCACGATCTTGACTGCCTCGGCAATTTTATCCTTGCCGCTCATATCCCACGTGACGCGGACCTTTTCGCCGACCTTCAGGCCAGGATCCTTGAAGGTCTGGGGCAACGTAAAGGTGGCTCCGTTATCCAGAACTAGGCTCATCGCCGTTCCATCAAAGCTTTTGATCGTGCCGGTGGTGTGCTTGACCGCAGCGAATGCGGCAGTACCAGAGGCGAGAACGGCAGCGGCGGCTGCGGTCATAATAAGCTTGCGCATGGCATGCTCTCCTGGAAAATGCGGGCACCGCTTGGGAAAGGTGCCCCATTCAATCATGGGCCGTCCGGTCACGTCGGGTCGCGGCTCTCGGGAGTAAAGAACCGCCGGCGTTTCCCGGCCCGACGCGACAAATAGCCCAATCTTTACAATGGTATATTAGACGAAAAAGATTTTTCTGGCGCGCCTTGCGCCACATTCGCCGTCAAATTCTGGGGATTTGGACCCGATTGCGGCTCACGTCGTGCTCACCGAGATTTTACGGCCATTTCGCTTCTGGCGGCAGGCTGGACAGGATCGAGGCGACATTGCCGCCGGTCTTCAGCCCGAAGATGGTGCCGCGATCGTGAAGCAAGTTGAATTCGACATAACGGCCGCGGCGGATGAGCTGCTCGTCACGGTCGCCATCGGTCCAGTTGTCATTGAAGTTGGCGCGCACCAGATGTCCGTAGACGACGAGAAAAGATCGCCCGACGTCCTGGACGAAGTTGAAATCGGCGTCCCAGCCGCCATTGTCCTCATCCGAATGCAGCCAGTCGAAGAAGATACCGCCGGTACCGCGTGGCTCGTCGCGGTGCGGCAGGTAGAAGTACTCGTCGCACCAGGCTTTGAATTTCACGTAGTCGGCGATCGCCGCGTTCTTCTCGCAGGCAAATTGCATCGCTCTGTGGAAGGCGATCGTGTCGGGGTCGTCCTGGCTGCGGCGGCGGTCGAGCACCGGTGTCAGGTCGGCGCCGCCGCCGAACCACTGGCGCGAGGTGACGACCATGCGCGTGTTCATATGCACGGCCGGCACGTTGGGGTTCCACGGATGGGCGATCAGCGAAATGCCGCTTGCCCAGAAGGAGGGGTCCTCTTCGGCGCCCGGCATCTGCTTCCTGAATTCGGGCGAGAACTCGCCGTGGACGGTCGAGGTGTGGACGCCGACCTTCTCGAAGACGCGGCCGTGCATCATCGACATGATACCGCCGCCGCCCTTGCCGGCATCGCGTTGCCACGGCGTCTTTTCGAAGCGGCCGGGCGACCAGCTGGCCTGCGGCCCCTGCAGGTCCTGCTCGATCTGCTCGAAGCTGGCACAGATGCGCTCGCGCAACGTCTCGAACCACAGCCGTGCCTTCGTCTTCTTCTGTTCGATGTCGGCTGGCAGCCCCGCCGGTATCTCGGGTCGTTGCAAATCCTGTCTCCGGTTGCGGGCGCGCCCGACAAATGACTCGTCTTTTCCGGCCGCGATCCCTAATCTCTTGGGTGCAAGGGTCAAGTGTGAATGGAGGTCTTTCGTGCGCCCCCCGGCAAGACCGCCGCTGGATGGCCTGAAGAAGAGGCTCGACCGTTCGCGCGCCGAGAACGCGCGCATGCCGCGCGACGGCTTCCTGCGCGAGACCTTCGTGCTGCCGCGCTCGGACGCTCGTCTCAAGGCGAAGGAATGGTTCGAGCGCTTTCCTAAGCAGGCCTATTGGACCGAGATCGAAAGCTGGTTCGAGCGGCCGGGCGACGTCATCGAATTCACCATCAGGCGGCTGCCGGCGGCGGATTAACGCTCCGGTCTCGAGGCTGAACGTATCAGGGCTAGTTCATCTGCCCTGAACGATCTTGATAAACACGCTTCTGTCGCCCGTTCCAAGATGCGCTCGTTTCATCTCGGCATACGTCAGGCGCCCATTCGCGAAGGCCCGCACGGTTCTTCCGCACCAGACACGTGGCGCCGCGGCTGCGCTGACATTCATGATCTTGCCAGCTTCCTGCTTCGAACTGAGAGGCGATTGCTCCGAATGCCTGATGCATTCCGTAAGCACTTTCTTATACATGGCAGGACTGCCCTGAACCAAAGTCCTTGCCGTATTCCATTCACCTTCGCTCGGCATGCATCCAGCCAACACAATGGCGCCAAGCAACGCGGCGTAAGTCTTGTATGCAAATTTCAATTCTGCCCCCCAAGGTTAGTTGCAGGGGCGTATCAAGCACGGGCACATGACCTTCACAAGACTGTATAGTGACTAACGGACAGGATAAGTTCGCTGAACCCGTCCAGACCGTCATGGCTTCAACGCACGACCAGCCTGCGGGCGCCCGCGCCGTCCCTTGCCAGCCTGTCGTTCTTATTCCGCAGCGGACATTTGTCGATCGACATGCAGCCGCAGCCGATGCAGTCGCTCAGCCCGTCGCGCAGCTTCTTGAGCTGACTAATTTTCTGGTCGAGGTCGTCGCGCCAAGCCGTCGAAAGCAGGTTCCAATCCTCGCGCGTCGGCGTCCGGCCTTCAGGCAATGATCGAAGGGCTGTGCCGATCTCGGCCAGCGAAATGCCGACCTCCTGCGCTACCTTGATGATCGCCACCCGTCGCAGCACGTCGCGGCCGTAACGCCGCTGGTTGCCTGATGTGCGGTGGCTGCGGATCAGCCCGCGTGCTTCGTAGAAATGCAGCGCCGACACCGCCACGCCGCTGCGCATCGCCACCTGGCCGACTGTTAATTCCGTTGCCGCAGCCATCTCCGATTTTCCGCTTGACCTCAAGTTAAGTTGAGCTTGTAGCGAAGAAGCCTCGAAGATGCAAACGGCAGGAGAAGGCGATGGGCGTCTGGATGAGAATGACCGGAGAGGACGCAGTGTTGCGTGAGGATGACGCCTTGGTCGCTGCGGCCGGCGATCGCGTACACATCCTAGCGGAGCTGCCGGATCGCCTCGGCCGCCACCATTGCAACGGAAAGCGCGACGTTGATGCTGCGCGCGCCGGGCTGCATCGGGATGATCAGTCGCGCATCCGCCGCCTCGTGAACGGCGTCCGGCACGCCTGCGGATTCACGGCCGAACAAGAGAATGTCGTCGCCGGCAAAAGCGAAATCCGTGTAGGCGGCAGCTGCTTTGGTCGACAGCAGCACCAGCCGCCGCATGGCAAGCTTGCGCCAGTCCTCGAAGGCGTGCCAGTCGACATGGCGGGTCAGCGCCGCCATTTCGAGGTAGTCCATGCCGGCCCGTTTCAGCGCCCGGTCACCGAGCGGGAAGCCCGCCGGTTCGATGATGTCGACGCCGAGACCGAGGCAAGCGGCGAAGCGCAGGATTGTCCCGGTGTTGCCGGCGATATCAGGCTGATAGAGCGCGATGCGGAGACGGTCGTTCATTTCCGCGTCTTTCTAATAAGTGGCAGATCAGCCACAGAGCTCTCGCGGTTTTGGAAATTCCTGGACTGGCGGGTGGTCATTTTCTGCGAAGTCGGTTATACGGCCAGCATTGTCAACCCGAACCGATGGAGGGGTAATTCATGATGGCCATGCACATCCACCACCCCTCTCGTGGGCTTACCAGCCCGACGGCGGTTTCGGTACGACGATTCTCCTGACCTTCTAGACTTCAATCGCACCGATTCCCGCCGAAACCTTTTTCGGCCTTTGAAGGAATCCTGCGATGTTTTTCAAGCGGTGGAAGGGGCTGAACGCCCCACCTGAACACGCTTCGACCGATGCCACCTTTGCCGCGCCGCGCGTGCCCGCGGCCTGGGTTGGTTCACCCTTCTACCTGCATCTTCAACTGGAGGACGGACCGATGTTCGATCCATGTAGAATACCCGGCTCAAGAAGCCTGCACGAGCGCAAGACTGCGACCTGGGCGCTTTTGATCGGCGAGACCTACTCGTCGGCGGTTCACGCCGAGACCCGCCGGCGTCCGCATCGCGGCATGCTGCCGGACGTCGATTTCTCGCGCGCCGTTCCGGACTATAGCCGGCCGTCGCTGGTGCGCCGGATCATCAGGCTGATCCGGCCTGGTGCAAAAACCAGCGCGAAAATCCGGATCGTCAAAACGTCGTCAGCATCGTCAAACGAGACTGTCGGCGAAAGGCCCGCGACAACCTATATAGCGCGAAGCAGGACCGGCGAGGCGGACGATTCCGTATCGCCGGTCCTTGACGCCATGCGGTCTGGGCACCTCGTCCGTTCGCGTGCCGCGTGAGCGGAAACAGTATTGTGAGCATCTCTATGTTTAGCTGGTTTGAAAAAAGGCTCGATCCGTTCCCTGCCAAGGAGCCGGTCGAGCCGCCGCGGACACTGATCGCCTTCTGCGTGCATTATACGCGCGGCGCGTGGCCCTACATCGCTCTCGATGCGGTACTGGTGACGGCCATCGCCCTTGCCGAGGTGTGGATGTTCGGCTTCATGGGCCGGATCGTCGACTGGCTGTCCGGACAGAATCGCGAGACGTTCCTGCAGACCGAAGGCTTGAAGCTGGTCGGCATGGCCTTCATCGTGATTTTCGCGCTGCCGGCGACGGTCTGGTTCCATTCGCTGCTCAACCAGCAGACTCTGATGGGTAATTATCCGATGCGTATCCGCTGGCAGGTGCATCGCTATCTGCTCAAGCAGTCAATGAGCTTCTATCAGGACGAGTTTGCCGGGCGCATCGCGACCAAGCTGATGCAGACCGCGCTCGCGGTGCGCGAGTGCGTCATCAAGCTCATCGATGTGCTCAACTATATCGTCGTCTATTTTCTCGGCATGCTGTTCATTGTCGGCTCGGCAGACTGGCGGCTGGCTGCGCCGCTTGCCGTCTGGCTTGCCGGATATGTCCTGCTGTTGCGCTATTTCATCCCGCGGCTGGGCAAGGTCGGCGAGGAGCAGGCCAATGCGCGCTCAACCATGACCGGCCGTGTCGTCGACAGCTACTCCAACATCCAGACGGTCAAGCTGTTCTCGCATGCGCGGCGCGAGGCATCCTTCGCCAAGGACGGTATGGCCGGCTTTCTCGATACAGTCTACCGGTCGATGCGGCTGGTGACACAGCTCTACGGCCTGCTCTACGTCCTGAATTCGCTGCTGTTGTTTTCGGTCACCGCAATCTCGCTATGGCTGTGGCTCGGCCAAGCCGTGACGATCGGCGCCGTCGCCCTGGTCATCGGCCTCGTGCTTCGGCTCTGGGGCATGTCGCAATGGATCATGTGGGAGATGTCCACGCTGTTCGAGAATATCGGCACGGTGCAGGACGGCATCGCCTCGATCTCGCTGCCGCGCCTCGTCGAAGACCGGCCTTGCGCCAAGGATATTGCCGTGACCAAGGGGGAGATCCGTTTTGAGGACATCCGCTTCCACTATGGCAAGCAGAAAGGCGTGATCGAAAGCCTGTCGCTGACGGTGAAGCCGGGCGAGAAGGTCGGCATCGTCGGCCGTTCGGGTGCCGGCAAGTCGACGCTGGTCAATCTTCTGTTGCGCTTCTATGACCTCGAAAGCGGCAAGGTCCTGATCGACGGCCAGGACATTGCGGCGGTGACGCAGGACTCGCTGCGCGCCCAGATCGGCATGGTCACGCAGGACACCTCGCTGCTGCATCGCTCGGTGCGCGAGAATATCCTCTATGGCCGGCCGGACGCCAGTGACCAGATGCTGATCGAGGCGGCGCGGCGCGCCGAGGCGCTGGATTTCATCGCCGGATTGTCGGATTCTAACGGTCGAAAGGGTTTCGACGCGCATGTCGGTGATCGCGGCGTCAAATTGTCCGGCGGCCAGCGGCAACGCATCGCCATAGCCCGTGTTATGCTGAAGGACGCACCAATCCTTATCCTCGACGAAGCGACCTCCGCCCTAGATTCCGAGGCCGAGGCGGCCATCCAGGAGAACCTCTACAGACTGATGCAAGGCAAGACCGTCATCGCCATTGCGCACCGGCTGTCGACGATCGCCGCCATGGACCGGCTCGTCGTCATGGACAAGGGCCGCGTCATCGAGGAAGGTTCGCATGAGGAACTGGTTGCCAGCGGCGGGCTCTACGCCCAGCTCTGGCAGCGCCAGTCGGGCGGCTTCCTGCTCGACGACGGCCCCTCTGCCAACGATGCAGCCGCCAACGATGCACTCGTCAAGGGTGAAGCCGCCGAATGACTGCCATCTACCGCTGGTTCGAGAACTGGGTCTATCCATTCCGGGAGCCTGCGGACCTTCGGCCACCTGCCGGCGTCAGGGGTTTCCTCTGGCATTATGTCGGGCAGGCGAAGATCGCCTTCTTCGCCATGCTGCTGATCGGCGGCATCGCGCCGTTAGTCGAAGCCGGACTGTTCTATTTCGTCGGGCGGCTGGTCGACATCCTCGACCAGCTTCCCGGCGAACGCAGCTGGCACGCGTTGTGGACTGCCGCCGGCCCGGAACTTGTCTTCATGATCGCGGTGGTGCTGGTCATCCGCACCATCGTCGTCGGCCTGTCGGCGCTGGTCGACGAGCAGACGATCACGCCGGGTTTCTATAATCTGGTGCGCTGGCAGGCGCATCGCCATGTCTCGCGCCAATCCTACGCCTTCTTCCAGAACGACTTTGCCGGACGTATCGCGACCAAGGTCTGGCAGGCGGGACAGGCGACCGGCGATCTGATGGAAAGCTTCATCGAGGTCGTCTGGTTCATGGTCGTCTATACGGTGACGACGCTGGCGCTGGTCGCCGGGCTCGATCTCCGGCTGGCGGTGCTGGTGGTGATCTGGATTACCGCCTTCGGCTTGCTGGCCAGGCGCTATTTGCCGGCGATCCGCAAGCATGCCGAAGCCACCGCCGAAGCAGGCTCGATGATCACCGGCCGCCTTGTCGATTCCTATTCGAACGTGCAGACGCTGAAACTGTTCTCGGCCGATGGCGACGACCGCTACATCAGGAACGGCTTCGACATCTATCTCGACGCGCTGCGCCCGTTCACCCGCCGGCTGACCGGCGTGCGCATGGCACTGACGATGCTGTCGGGCATTATGATCACGGCGATCGCCTGCTTTGCCGTTTATCTCTGGGTCGAGGGCTCGATCACAGTCGGCGCCGTGGCTTTCACGCTGTCTTTGGTGCTGCGGCTGAACATGCTGCTCGGCCGGCTGATGATGCAGCTCAACGGCATCTTGCGGAACCTCGGCGTGCTGGAAAACTCCAAGGCGCTGATCTCACAGCCGCTCGGCCTGACCGATGCGCCGGACGCGAAAGAGATTGTCGTCGTCGGCGGGCGCATCGACGTCAGCAATGTCGAGTTCCACTACGGCAAGGGGTCCGGCGTGCTCGACGGCATCGACCTCGTCGTGCGGCCGGGCGAAAAGGTCGGCCTGGTCGGCCCGTCCGGCGCCGGCAAGACGACCTTGGTCAATCTGATCCTGCGCCTCTACGACCTCGAGAGCGGCAAGATCACCATTGACGGGCAGGACGTCTCCAGGGTCACGCAGAATTCGCTGCGCGCCAATATCGGCGTCGTCAGCCAGGATACGGCACTTTTCCACCGCTCGCTGCGCGACAACATCAAGCTCGGCATGCCGGAAGCGACCGACGCCGAGGTGGTCGCGGCAGCGAAGAAGGCCGAGGCGCACGAGTTCATCCTCGGTCTGCGCGACAATCGCGATCGTATCGGCTACGAGGCCTATGTCGGCGAGCGCGGCGTCAAGCTCTCCGGCGGCCAGCGCCAGCGCGTGGCGATCGCCCGCGTCTTCCTCAAGGATGCACCGATCCTGGTGCTCGATGAGGCGACCTCGGCGCTCGATTCCGACATCGAGGCGGCGATCCAGGAAAATCTGGCAAGGCTGATGGAAGGCAAGACGGTCATCGCCATCGCGCATCGGCTATCGACCATTGCGGCACTCGACCGGCTGGTGGTGCTCGACGAGGGCCGCATCGTCGAGCAAGGCACGCATGACGAGCTGGTCGGGCTCGACGGGCTCTATGCCAGGCTGTGGAAGCGGCAGTCCGGCGGCTTCCTGTTCAACGAAGAGAGCGCGTTGGCCGAGACCCGGCCGGCGGAGTAGTTTTCTATAAAGCGGAGTGAAATCATGGCGGTGAGAATGCCATCGAATTTCGGACGGTCCGGCGCGCAGGAGAGCGCGTTGGACCTGCTTGGCCATGAAATCCTCGGTGAAAAGGCGGCAGCGCTCGGCCGCGCCGGCCGGCGCGTCGAGGAAACATTGACGAGGCTGCGCGAGAATTGCGACAGTGTCGACCGTGCCCGGCTGCTCAGGGATGCAGCCGAAGCGGTGCACGGGTATTTCATCCAGCGCGAACTCTGCGGCCTGCGCAAGCACGACGCGGTGATCCGGGAATACAACATTCCCAAGGCCGTGCTGGCCAGGCTCGGCGCTAGCGCATGATCCGAACCGGAACTGGTTTGGGAAGCGTTATTCCAGCCACTCGGTGATGAAGCTGCCGTTCTCGTGTATGTCGGTGGTTTCCAGCGGGCCTGGCCCGAGATTGGTGAATTTGTGCGGCGTGTTCGGCGGCACGATCAGGATCTGGCCGGCTGTGGCCTCGATCTGCCGGTCGCCGACGGTGAACAGGCCGGTCCCGGTCCGGATGATAAAAATCTCGCAATAGGGGTGGCTGTGCAGCCTGGGGCCGCCGCCGATCTCGGGCAGGTAGTTGAAGATCAGGCAGCTGTTGGAGCCGTAGGCGCCGCATTGCAGCTCGCCCTGCCAGTGGTCGGGCCAGTGGTCGGGCGCTTCGGCCCACTTGTCGCGGTCTATGACATGCGCCATAGGGCGAGGATAAACCGGGCCAGCGTCCGCTGTCGAGGTGAGCGCAGCCGTTTGGTTTTGCTGCTGTTTTCCAATCGTTCCGCTGGGCAAATTACGTCCCCGCGACAATCTGCCCTTGTGCCTTCACCCGTCTGGACAAAAACAGGCTTCACGCATAAACCCAAGTCCCAAATGCCGGAGGAATTCGCTAGCCTGTTCGCCATGCGCTGTCGGGCCGGCGTGATTGAGCGGGGAACAGGCTCGGCCGCCGGCACGGAAGAGACGAAAGGATCAGGCACCCGTGAGCGCAACCGACACCCAGGATCCCAACCGTCGTGATTTTCTCTACGTCGCCACCGGCATGGCGGCGGTGGTCGGCGCGGGCGCTGTCGCTTGGCCGTTCATCGATCAGATGCGTCCGGATGCCTCGACGCTGGCCCTTGCCTCGGTGGAGGTCGACGTCTCTTCGCTGACGCCAGGAATGTCGCTCGTTGTGAAGTGGCGGGGCAAGCCGGTGGTCGTGCGCAACCGCACCGAGCAAGAGATGAAGGACGGCCAGGCGGTCAATCTTGCCGAGCTCAAGGATCCAATCGCCCGCAACGCCAATTTGCCGGCCGACGCGCCGGCAACCGACGCCAACCGCACCACGCCGGGCAAGGAAGCCTGGATGGTGATGATCCAGGTCTGCACCCATCTCGGCTGCATCCCGCTCGGCCAGGAAGGCGATTTCGGCGGCTGGTTCTGCCCGTGCCACGGTTCAGTATACGATACCGCCGGCCGCATCCGGAAGGGGCCGGCGCCCGAGAACATGGCGGTGCCGGTGTTCCAGTTCATTTCCGACACCAAGATCCGTATCGGCTGAGGCAAGGGATATTTCCATGAGCGAGGGACACTCGACCTATACGCCCAAGACCGGCATCGGACGCTGGTTCGATTCGCGCATGCCGCTGCCGCGGCTGGTCTATGACAGCTTCATCGCCTATCCGGTGCCGCGCAATTTGAATTACGCCTGGACCTTCGGCGGCATTCTCGCGCTCATGCTGGCGGCGCAGATCCTGACCGGTATCGTGCTGGCCATGCACTACGCGGCCGACAGCACTCTCGCCTTCGATTCGGTCGAGAAGATCATGCGCGACGTCAATTCGGGCTGGCTGCTGCGCTATCTGCATTCGAACGGCGCGTCGTTCTTCTTCGTCGCCGTCTACATCCATATTTTCCGTGGCCTCTACTACGGCTCCTACAAGGCGCCGCGCGAGTTGCTGTGGATCCTCGGCTGCATCATCTACCTCTTGATGATGGCGACCGGGTTCATGGGCTATGTGCTGCCCTGGGGCCAGATGAGCTTCTGGGGCGCCACCGTCATCACCGGCTTCTTCACCGCCATCCCGCTGGTCGGCGACTGGATCCAGCAGCTTTTGCTCGGCGGCTTCGCGGTCGACAATCCGACGCTGAACCGTTTCTTTGCGCTGCATTACCTATTGCCGTTCATGATCGCCGGCGTCGTCGTGCTGCACATCTGGGCGCTTCACGTCGTCGGCCAGAACAATCCGACCGGCATCGAGGTCAAATCGAAGACCGACACGCTCGCCTTCACGCCTTACGCGACCATCAAGGATGGGTTCGGCATGATCGTGTTCCTGTTCGTCTTCGCCTATTTCGTCTTTTATCTGCCGAACTATCTCGGCCATCCGGACAATTACACCGTTGCCAACCCCCTGAAGACGCCGGCCCACATTGTGCCGGAATGGTACTTCCTGCCGTTCTACGCGATCCTGCGCGCTATCACCTTCAATATCGGGCCCATCAACTCCAAGCTCGGCGGCGTGCTCTGCATGTTCGGCGCGATTGTCATGCTGTTCCTGGTGCCGTGGCTCGACACCTCGAAGGTGCGCTCGGCAGTCTACCGGCCCTGGTACAAGCTGTTCTTCTGGCTGTTCGTGGCCGACGCCATCCTGCTCGGCTGGCTGGGCTCGCAGCCGGCCGAGGGCAGCTATGTGTTCATGGCGCAGATGGCGACGCTGTTCTACTTCGCCTTCTTCCTGGTAGCGCTGCCGGTACTTGGGCTGATCGAGACGCCGCGGCGGCTGCCGAATTCGATCACCGAGGCGGTGCTCGGGAAGAACAAGGGTAGCGGTGGACATCCTGCCGGCGCCACGGCCGCGCCGGAAACCAAAGGCTGAGCATGATCCCGAAAAGTGGAAACCGGTTTTCGGACAAGATCATGCTCGAGACGATGACAGCGCGTCAGAGAATCTCAAGGGGATTTGCATGAAGAAGATTCTCACCTCGCTGGCGCTGCTTGGCCTTGTGGCCGCGGGCATTGGGGCCACAGGCACTGGAGCGCGCGCCCAGGAAGAGGCGCACAACGAGGCGGCGCCGACGCATTTCCCGATACACGAACCAAAGGAAATGGACTGGAGCTTCGCCGGGCTGTTCGGCACCTACGACAAGGCCCAGTTGCAGCGCGGGCTGAAGGTCTACAAGGAAGTCTGCTCAGCCTGTCATTCGATGAATTTGGTGGCGTTCCGCACGCTGGAAGGCCTTGGCTATTCGGATGCGCAGATCAAGACGCTGGCGGCCGAATACACGATCCACGACGGCCCGAACGATGCCGGCGACATGTTCGATCGCCCCGGCAAGCCGTCCGACCATTTCCCGGCGCCGTTCCCCAATGCGGAAGCGGCGGCGGCGGCCAATGGCGGCGCAGCACCGCCCGACATGTCGCTGCTGGCCAAGGCGCGCGGCGTTGAACGCGGCTTCCCGCGCTTCGTCTTCGACATCTTCACGCAATATGCCCAGGGCGGTCCCGACTACATCCACTCGCTGCTGACCGGCTACGACCAGCAGCCGCCGGCGGGCATGGTCATACCGGAAGGCACGCACTACAATCCGTACTTCCTGTCCGGTGTGTCGCTGAAGATGCCGAAGCCGCTCTCCGACGGCCAGGTTACCTATGATGACGGCGCGCCGCAGACGGTCGACCAGTATTCTCGCGACGTGTCGGCCTTCCTGATGTGGGCGGCCGAACCGCATCTCGAGGACCGCAAGAAGACCGGCTTTCGCGTACTGGTCTTCCTGCTGCTGTTCGGCGCACTGGTCTACCTGACCAAGCGCAAGGTGTGGGCCGGCGTGGCGCACTGAGCCCGGCAACACACGAGACCGGGAGGGCGTCGAAAGGCGCCCTTTTCATTGCAGGCATTTCGATTTATTGCAGCCGTCGCTGAGCACGCCCTTTGCCGGACAATTTTCCGTCAGGCGTCACATGGCGGTAGCCGGACTTGGCTGCACCGGGTTACGATTGGCCAATTCCCTTCACGTCTTCAGCCGAATCTGAAAGGCCCGGAGAGCCGCTTGATGAAATCCTCGCTCGAAGAGACGCTGCTTGCCGCGATCCGCACCATTCCGGATTATCCCAAGCCGGGGGTCCTGTTTCGCGACATCACCACGCTGCTCGGCAATGCGCGGGCCTTCCGCCGCGCCATCGACGAACTGGTGCATCCCTATGCCGGCCTCAAGATCGACAAGATCGCCGGCATCGAGGCGCGCGGCTTCATCCTCGGCGGCGCCATCGCCCACCAGCTCTCGGCCGGCTTCGTGCCGATCCGCAAGAAGGGCAAGTTGCCTTACGAGACGGTGCGCGTCGCCTACAGCCTGGAATACGGGCTGGACGAGATGGAGATGCACAAGGACGGTGTTTCTCCAGGCGAGAAGGTAATCCTCGTCGACGATTTGATCGCCACCGGCGGCACGGCCGAGGCGGCCGTCAAGCTATTGCGGCAGATCGGCGCCGATATCCTCGCCGCCTGCTTCGTCATCGACCTGCCGGACCTTGGCGGCCGAGAGAGGTTAGAGGCGCTCGGCGTACCGGTGAGGACGCTGATCGGGTTTGAGGGGCATTGAGCGTTTCTTCCTTCTCCCCTGTGGGAGACTAGGGCATATACACATCTCGCAGAGCCCATCCATCGGCACAGGCACGGAAGTAGGCCAGGCCGTTGTAGAAGGTGATTGGTCCCGGTGGTCTGGAGGAAGCA